>CALCCG010000237.1 GCA_937899785.1 uncultured Erythrobacter sp.
TCGAGACAAAGCCGCGTTCCACCACATCGCTAACCTGGTCGAAAATCTGCTGGTTGGAGGTGACAACTTCGCGTTGGAGCGCGATCTGACCTTCAAGGTTACTTGCCTGAGCCTCTGCCGCTGCGATCTGAGCCGTCAGCCGCGACCGTTCCGCCTCTGCGCGTCTACTTGCCATTGCGACTTGCGCTTGACTGAGCTCTTGGCGAGCCGCAATCGCTCCTAGGCTGCGACCTGCCACATCACCGCCTGCCGCTGCTTCACGATCCGAGTTGATGACCAGAAGGCGGTCACCTTTTGTGACCACGTCGCCATCGGAAACTGTGAGCTCAGAAACAAGCCCCTGTTGTGGTGCTACGATCTTTGCACTGGTTGCATCTGTGAGCAGCAGACCCGGTACAGTCTCAATGCGAGAATACGTGCCCCAGCTGACCCAAACAGCCGCTATCGCGATGATCACAAACAAAGCTGCTGCGAACAGCTTTGTCGAAAGGGGCTGCGAGAGCACCACTTCACCATGCAATTTATTCGACGTGCTCTCCAGCACTTCAGACCTAAACAACGACCCCATCGTTTATTCCGTCCAATTGATCCCGCACTAAGTATGTTGACGGGGTCGAGTTGGCTGATTGTATGAAACCGTCAAAGCGCTGATTTAAAGGCAAATCAGGGGCCTAGTTTTTCTGTAGGGGCTGCTGAAACCCCAGTAATTCTGGGATTCTCTGGGCCTCACTCCATAGTGTAAATCTCGCCCGTGCGGACGAATATGCGGTTTCTTTGTCTAAGTTAGTTATGTCGAAGGCGAGCTATTGCTGGTGCGACACAATTGTGAGGTGCCGTCGAAAAGGCACTCGCCCAATCTAGCGAATCAACTATGTCCGTTTGTGGGTCGCTAGCGGAATGTCGGCTTTCGGCTTGCGCTCACCCAATTACTCCGCCGCTTCCGCCAGCTCAGCGCGCTGTGGCCCGCGCACGAGGCCGCCGGGCGTTTCGCCGGTCCACACGCCGTTCTCGAAGGTGACCACGCCACTCTTGATCGTCGCGACATAGCCGTCGGCCTTTTGCAGCAGGCGCTTGCCGCCTGCGGGCAGGTCAAATTCGAGCCATGGGCGGCCCAGTTTCAGCGCGTCCATGTCAATCACGTTGAGGTCGGCGAGATAGCCGGGCGCGATCAGCCCGCGATCGTCGAGGCCATAGAGCAGCGCGGTGTCGCGGCACTGGCGCTTGATCGCGTTCTCCAGCGTGATCCTCTCGCCGCGAGAGCGGTTCTTGACCCAATGCTCCAGCATGAAAGTGGGCGAGGCCGCGTCGCAGATCGTGCCGCAATGCGCGCCGCCATCGCTGAGCGAGTTCACCGTGTCATCGGCGTGCTGGAGCGGATGGAGGAAATCGAGGTTCCCGTCGGCGTAGTTCAGGATCGGGAGGTAGATGAAGCCGGTCGCCTCGTCCGCGCACAGCATATCATAGGCGTATTCCTGCGGGTCGACGCCCGCCGCGCGGGCGCGCTCTTTGACGCTGGCGCTGGCATCCGGCTCATAGTCAAAGTCGGGATCCATCTCATACTGCAGCGCCCAGCCCTGGGTGATGACCATGACGACGCCAATGATATCCATGGGCGCATCGGAGTAATCGTTGGGCTCGGACAGAAGCTGTTTCTTAAAGGCGGGATCGAGCAGTTTCGCCTTTTGCTGGTCCCAAGGCAGATCCTTGATCGTGTTCCAGCTCGGGCGGAAGGCGAAGGGGTTCACGGTGCCCTGCCAGGCCATGATGATACCGTTTCCGCGCAGCGCGATCTGGGCGACGATGTTGGCGCCGTTGTCATTCTCGGCGCGCATCGTTTCGATCTGCTCTTTGAGCGGCATTTCCTTGGCAATGCTTTCCAGCGCGGCAAAGGTGACAGGGATGCCCGCCTCGCGGCTCAATGTGCCCATCCATTCAAATTCGTTCCAGTCCCGCTGGAGGTCGCTGGCCATTTCGAACACGGCGTGGCCGCCCGCTTGCTTGGCGCGGCCCATCGCTTTGCCGATGGCGACCAGCTCTTCGGGCGTTGCTGTGGTGCCGGGGACAAGCTCTCCATCGACCGATTTGTGCAGCACGGTGCGCGAGGTGGAGAAACCCAGAGCGCCCGCGCGCACACCTTCTTCGACAATCGCGCTCATCGCCGCGATGTCTTCTTCTGTGGGCACAGCGCCGGGTTGCTCGCGATCACCCAGCACATAGGCGCGCACCGCGCCGTGGGGGACATGCGTGCCGACATCGACCGTGCGCGGCAGCTTCTCCAATGCGTCGAGATACTCGGGGAAGGTCTCCCAGTCCCAGGTGATCCCTTCGGCCAAAGCCGTGCCGGGGATGTCCTCAACGCCCTCCATCAGGCTGATGAGCCATTCGTGGCGATCGGGCTTGGCGGGCGCAAAGCCGACGCCGCAATTGCCCATGACGACCGTGGTGACGCCGTGCCAGCTGGATGGCGCCATCTCCTGATCCCAGGTTGCTTGGCCATCATAATGGGTGTGAATGTCGACAAAACCGGGCGCGACGACCTTGCCGCCCGCGTCAATCTCGCGCGAGGCATCGCCGCCAATGTCACCGATCCCTGCGATCATTCCGTCCTTTACCGCGACATCGCCGGTAAAGGCGGGTGCGCCGCTGCCATCGACGATCGTTCCGCCCCGGATGATGAGGTCATACTCCGCCATTTTGTCTCTCCCACAATTCGTTACATTAATCCGTACCACAGCCCGGCGCGCGCTGCTACGCCCTGGCCATGGTTATGCAAGCGAGCGGGGGCCCGAGCTGGAGCCCCGACCCCGAAAGCGGGATCACGATTGACTTTGTCGAAGCGGGCGAATTGACTTTCGAGGTGGCGCAGGCGGGGGAAGGCGATCATCTGGCGATCCTGCTCCACGGCTTTCCCGAGCTTCATTATTCCTGGCAAGGCCAAATGCCCTTATTGGCCGAAATGGGCTACCGCGTCTGGGCACCCAACCTTCGCGGTTATGGTGGAACCTCTCGGCCTGAGAGGGTCGTGAACTACTCTTTTGACAAGCTTCTGGCAGATATTGGCGCGCTGATTGATGCGAGTGGCGCCAAGAAGGTCACGTTGATTTGCCACGATTGGGGCGGTCTTATCGGCTGGCGGTTTGCGATCCTCAAGACCCGGCCGTTGGAGCGGTTTGTGGCGATGAACATCCCGCACCCGCTGGCGCTGCGACGGCAAAGCCGCAATCTCAAGCAATTGAGGAAAAGCTGGTACATCTTCTTCTTCCAGATCCCCTGGCTGCCCGAGACGCTGTTCGGAACGAACGGCGCAAAGCGGATCGGCGACATCTTTCTCAACACCTCTTGCAACCCGGAACAGTTCGGGCGCGATGTGCGGGAGGTCTATCGCCAGGCGGCGGCAAGGCCCGGCGCGCTGAAAGCGATGATCCATTATTACCGGGCGCTGTTTCGTGGCCGGCAGGTCTTCAATGTCGGCGATGGGCGCGTCGAGGTGCCAACGCTGATGATCTTTGGCGAACAGGACGTTGCAATCGAAACGAGTGCCATTGAAGGGACCGAGAAGTGGGTGCCCCATTACACCGTGAAGCGGCTGCCCGATGCCTCGCATTGGGTTCAGCAGGACGCGCCGGACGAAGTCAACGCGATCCTGAAAGATTGGCTGCCTAAGGCGTGATTAGTTCTTGGTACCAAAGGGGTTTCGCCATGGTTTTCACATCACGATTTGGCAGTGTCCTTGCTTTCGCCGCAATCGCGCTCGCCGTACCCGGCGCCGCGCAGACGGATCGCGGCGGTTACGCGATCGATCCGGCGGGTGACCTGTCGGCCATGCTCGATTGCCTCGAGGCTGAGGGCAAGACGCTGATCAGCGCGCATCGCGGCGGGCCTTCGGCGGGCCTGCCGGAAAACGGGATCGAGACGATGGACGCGATCCTTGCAGGCGTGCCCGCGATCATGGAGGTCGATGTCGCGCAAAGCACCGACGGCGTTCTTTACCTCATGCACGACCGCACGATTGATCGCACCACGACGGGCAGCGGCAAGACGAGCGAGCTGGCGTGGGACGCGATCAAGGGCTTGAACCTCGTCGACGAGGCCGGGTGGATGACACCGTACACCGTGCCCACGCTCGAAGCTGCGCTCGATTGGGCCAAGGGCAAGACCGTCCTCCAGATCGATTTCAAACGCACCGCCAGCTTTGAAGACACCATTGCACTGATCCGCGCCAAGCAGATGGCCGATAGCGTGATCCTCATCGCCTATTCGCAAGCGCAGGCGGCCAAGCTCCACAAGCTCGCGCCCGAAATGCTGGTTTCCTATTCGATTTCAAAGCCCGGCGATCTCGATGCGATCGTCGCTGCCGGAGTGCCCGCGGAACGGATCGTTGCCTTCACCGGCACACGCACCGCGCGGCCTGACCTCTACGCAGCGCTCGATGAGGCTGATGTCGAGGTGATCTTTGGCACTCTGGGCCGCCCAGATCGCTCGATTGACGGGGTGATTGCGCGCTTTGGCACGTCCGAGCGTTACGCTGAACTGGGCGAGGGCGGGGTCGACATCCTCGCTACCGATCGCGGGCGCGAGGCGGCGGCGGCGCTCGCTCAGGCGGGGCGGTTGCCCGAAGCGGGAGCGTGCGGGGTCAGCCTGGGGCAATAATCGGCGTGCTAACGCGCTGTGAACCCTTACCCAATCGCAGCTCTGGAGGCACAAATGAAGACCGCGGCAACCCTTTCGGCAATCACTTTGGGCGCGATTGGGGTCACGGCTGTCTCTTCATCCGCGGTGCAGGCGCATTACGCTCGCGGGATCGAGCGGTGCTATGGCGTTGTCGCCAAGGGAATGAATGACTGCGCGACCGACAAGCACGCCTGCGCCGGCGTCGCACGCGTAGACCGCGACCCAAGTGACTGGATCTATGTGGCTCGGGATAGCTGCAAGCAGATCGCCGGTGGTCGCACGGATGCCCCCTTTGTCTGCTTGCCGGATGAGTGCGCTTAATGGCGCCCGACCCATGAGCAAGCGGGGCTTAAGCCGCTTCGGCCTCGACCTCCGGTGCGTCAAGAAAGTCGCGGATCGCGGTGACGCTTTCCTCACGGTGGCTGAGGAGGAACAGATGCCCGCCGCCTTCCATCACCCTAAGCTCGCTATTCGGGATCAGCGCGTCGAGAAACTTGCCGTTGATAAGCGGCACGATCGCATCGTCATCGCCCATCATGATCAGCGTCTTCTTCTTCAAGAGGAACGGCAAAGCGGGCGCGCTGGTCCAGCCCAGCATGCAGAGCAGCTGATACATATATCCGCGCGCAGAGGGTGGCTTCAGCCGCGCCATATGGCCCTTCTTTACTGCCATCTTGCCCAGACCTTCACCATAAAGGGTCTCAAAATTCTTCAGCATGTAATCAGTGTCGATATAGCGGCGCGGATTGGCCATTTTGGACAGCGCCTTTGGGCTGCCTGGCATCATGAGCATTCCTGCGCTGGTGGCGATCAGCACGACGCGACGCGTTCGGTTCGGGTGCTGCATGGCAAAGTGCTGCGCGATGCCGCCGCCCCAGCTGATGCCCATCACATCGACCGTGTCCACGCCGAGGGTTTGGAGCAATTCGGAGGCCGCCCAGCAGATCGTGAAGGGGTTGTAAGGCACCACCGGATCGGGCGATTCGCCGACACCAGGCATATCGAACATGATAAATGCGCGCTCGCTCATTTCCTCGCAAAACGGAGCAAGCGCTTCGATATTGGCGCCGATCCCGTTGAAGAACAGAACCGGGGGCTCCTTCTGCGCTGAATCGAGCCTCCACGTCGCAACCCGTAGCGTCCGACCGCCCACCTTTTGCATCGTAACGACGGCTTCATCCATACTATCAGCCAAGTCCAACCCGTCCTTTATCCGTTGTCATCGCTTTTGCGAGAAATGGCACAGGAGAGCTCGTCGATCCCTCGCGAGCGCTGCCTGTGCCATACCCCGGATCCCAACGGGGCGGGGCGGGCTGTATCAGACTTCTTCGACGACGTAGAGTCCGGGAGCGCCCTCAAGCGGGGCATAGTCCTTGCTGCCAAGCTCGCTCGGCGCGGCGATCTTTTTACCAGCGCGCTTTTGCACCCATTCCGCCCAAAGCGGCCACCAGCTGCCTTTGACCTCTTCGGTGCCTTGCAGCCATTCATCAGCGGTCGCGGGCAGCTTGCCCTTCTTCTTCTGGACGAAATACTTGGCCTTGGGATTGGTCGGCGGGTTGAGGATCGCCTGCATATGCCCGCTCTGCGAGAGGACATAGGTGACATCCTTGGAGCCAAACAGCTGGGTCGAGCGATAGGTCGCCTTCCACGGCGTGATGTGATCGGTCACTCCGCCCAGGATGAAAAGGTCAGAGGTAACCTTGGTGAGGTCAACCATGTGGCCCGCCATTTCGGTTTCCCCCGGGGTGGAGAAAGCGAGCGTCTCATACAGCGTCAGGAAGTCGCCCATCAGGGTTGAGGAGAGGTTGGTCGCATCCGAATTCCAGAACAGGACATCAAAGGCCGGCGGGTCCATACCCAGCAGGTAATTGTTGATGACATAGTTCCAGATGAGATCATTGGGCCGCAGCCAGGCAAAGCCGCGCGCAAGGTCATCGGCCTTGATAATCCCCTGCTTCGCCGCGCGCTGGCGCGCCAATTGCAGGCCATTCTCGCTCACCAGCGAGCCCGCTTCGATGTCGGTCGGTTTGGGGTGGAGCACGCACACCATCAGCGTGAGCGAGCCCAGCACGTCGTTCTTGGTCGCCGCCAGTTTCGAGGCCAGCACGGACGCGGTCTGCCCTCCAGAGCAACCGGCTGAAACGTTGACTTTCTTGGACCCAGTGATGTTCGAGACCACTGTGAGCGCCTCTTCGCACGAGGCTATGTAGTCATCCATGCCCCACACGCCCTGTTCTTTGGACGGGTTACGCCAGGAGATAACAAAGGTTTGCAGGCCGTTATCGACCTGCCACTTGATGATCGACTTCTCTGGTGAGAGGTCGTTGATGTACATCTTGTTGATCTGCGGCGGGATTGTAAGCTGGGGAATCTCGTAGACGTCATCCGTGGTGGCTGCGTATTGGATCAGCTCGTACATCTCGGTGCGGTGGACGACGCTGCCTTTGGAGGTCGCGACATTCTCACCCAATTTGAACGGGCGCTTGTCGACCTGACTGACCATGCCCTTGTTCTTGGTGAGATCGGTGTAGGCGTTTTGCAGACCCTTGATCAGGCTCAGGCCGCCGGAATTGATGATCTGCTTTTGCGCCATTGGGTTGCCCACCAGCGTGTTGGTTGGGGCCAAGCCGTCGAGGATGATGTTGGCGATAAAATTGGCGCGGTTGCGCTCCAATTCATCAAGCTCGAGGTCCTCCAGCCAATTGCGCATGCCCTTTTGCACGGCGAGGTAATATTGCGCGCCGGCGCGGAAGAAGGGGTTGTACTGCCAGGCCGGGTCCATGAAACGCTTATCTTTGGGGTGCGGCTTTAAGTCGCTCTTGCCGGTCATGATCTTGACCATGTCCTCGGTCATCGAACGGGCGTGTTTGAACACGCGGTTCGGATCCGATGCGGTCTCGCGCAAAAGCAGCGCAACCGCTGAAACAAAGTCTTCGCGCGCAACACCGATCAGCGGTCCTAGAGCGTTTGTCGACTGGGCTGCCTCGTTTTCCAGTTGTACCGTTCCGTCTGCCATCGATGTCCCTTTCTAAAGCACCTCTCGTCCGGCGCCTCTTTTGGACGCCGTCCTTGTCATCCCTGCGATGCTTTGCCGGTTTGGCGCTTTGCGGCTCCGTTGCCTTTGTTTGGCCTTCGGCTCAAATCATCGCGTGGCCATGACATGCATCGCATCGATGCAACGTGCAAGCGGTGACCCGGTTTCCCATTTGTTTGGTCAGCGCCTGCGTGGAATGTCCGTAAGGGGGCGTCTCCTAACGCTTAACCGTTTCTCAAAGCGTTTCGGGCCAAGCCCAAATTATGTCCGACCGCGCAATTCGCCTGCGAGCCAACCAATCCGGTGCAGCGCCCTCGACGGCGCGAACGCCGGGTGACGAAGCGCGCGAGGGCGAAGCGGATGACGCGACGGCCGAAGACGGCTTCCGCGCGCCCCCCGACCATCGTGATGCGATGCCGCGCAAAAACACCCGTCCGGTCAAACCGCGCACAACCCCCAGCGCGGAAGGCAACAGCCGCGCGAGCCGAGATCGGCGTTCTACAGATCGCGAGCGGCGTCAGAGCGCTGCGGCCAGCAAAGGCAAAGCCGAAGCGCCGGTGGCTGAGCACAATTTCTACCTCCCAGCGAGCCAGAAGGGGATGGCCCTGTTCTTGCTGCTGGCGTTTACGATCGCGGCAGGTGTCGCTAAGGCTGTGCCGAACCCGGTTGCTCTTTTGGCGGCGGGAAGCTCGGTTGCGATCCTGTTCACGGGGTCTATCCTCGCCAAATGCGAGCGTCGGGCCGGCATGCCCACCTCAGCCAGGCAATTGCTTATGGCGACCGGGATCATGGCGCCGATGGCTCTGGCCGGCTTCGTTTTTGCGGCCTGGGTGGAAGTGGGGCTGCCATGGCAATGGGCGGTTGCCAGTCTGGTGTGTATAAACGCGGCCGCGGCGGCGATTTACGGCACGCGGATTATTTCGCTGTTCGCCACCAAGATCTCCATTTGGACCTCTTTCGCCTTGCTTCATCCGTCGGCGTTGACCGTCACGGCGGTCATCGGTGCCGCGCTTGCGCTGATGCTGATCGCGCGGTTTGAGTGGAAGTCGGCCGAGAAACGCCGTCTCGCCTCTGAAGCGCGCGAGAGAGTGGCCGCGCGTGCGGAAGACATTCTGCGTAGCTTTGAAGAGACCGGGCAGGGCTGGTTTTGGGAAACCGACCGGCGCGGCCAGATCAGCTATAGCTCCCCGTCTGCAGCGGCGGTTCTGGGTAAGACGGTTCAGGAAATGCGCGGGCAGCCTCTCACGACCATTGTCGACGCTCATGCCGGCGAAGCCGATGCTGAGCGCACCCTTGGCTTCCACCTGACAGCCCGTTCGGCGTTTCGCGATATCGAGATCCGCGCGGCCAATCCCTATGATGAGGAACGCTTTTGGTCGCTTACGGGGCGCCCGGTTTATGATGGCTTCAAGAACTTTTGCGGCTTTCGCGGACACGGGGCGGATTTGACCGAGAAGCGTCGCAGCGAACAGCAGGTCACGCGCCTGGCGCACTACGACTCGCTGACAGGGCTCGCCAACCGCGTGCAAATGAGCGAAGCGCTTGAGCAAATCCTCGCGGCTCCGCGCGAACGCGATCGCGCGTGCACGGTGCTTATGCTCGATCTCGATCGGTTCAAGCATGTCAACGATACTCTGGGTCACCCAGCGGGAGATGCGCTGCTCAAACAGGTCGCGCAGCGGCTGGAGCGGGTCCTCGACGGGGTCGGACGCTGCGGGCGTCTTGGCGGCGATGAGTTTCAGGTGATCATTCCGGGATACGGTGATCGCGAAGCGCTGGCTTACATTTCCAAGGAAATCATCAACTCGCTCTCACAGCCCTACAGCGTTGATGGCCACAGCGTGGTAATCGGAGCCTCAGTCGGTGTGGCGCTGGCGCCTGATGATGGAACCACCAGCGAAGACCTGATCCGCAACGTCGATCTGGCGCTCTATGTGGTGTTGGATTATGTTAGGGGGTTCAACGTGTTCTACTCCAAGGATCTGCATTCAGCGGCCGAAGAGCGCGCGGAATTGGAGCTTGAACTGCGCGAGGCAATTCATTCGGGCGGCCTTTCGCTCAATTACCAGCCTGTGGTCTACGCAGCGAATGAGAAAATCGTTGGATTTGAAGCGCTTATGCGTTGGAATCATCCAAAGCGTGGCCTGATCTCCACAGAGAAATTCTTCGCTATTGCGGAGGATGCCGGCCTGATCGATCAGAGGGGGCTGTGGGCGCTGCGCCTGGCCTGCGCCGACCTGGCGACCTGGCCGGAATCGATCCGTTGCGCGGTCAACGTCTCGCCGCTTCAGTTTTCGAATCCAGAACTCCCGACCATTGTGGCCAACGCGTTGGCCCATAGTGGGGTTACGCCCGCGCGGCTGGAGCTTGAGATTACAGAAAGCGTGTTTCTCAACGACAGTTCGGGGACCGACGCCATGTTTGGCGCGCTCAAACGCGTCGGCGTAAGGCTGGCGCTGGACGATTTCGGAACGGGCTATTCCTCGCTCGGCTATCTCAAGAAGGCGCCGTTCGACAAGATCAAGATCGACCAGAGCTTCGTGCGCGGCGCGACTGAGGATGGCAGTCGCAATGGCGCCATCATCGCCTCTATCACTTCGCTCGCTGAAGCGCTCGACATGGATACGACGGCGGAAGGTGTCGAGACGCTGGATGAACTGGAACTGGTGCGTTTGCTTGGGTGCAGCCACGTCCAAGGCTTCATCTACCACAAGGCGCTCGATGTCGATGGGGCCTCCCGGCTTGTCGAAGGCGATCTGGCGGTTGAACCCGATGGCCCGCGAGCCGCTCGCAGCCCGCGTCAGGTTTTGCTGCGCCGGGTGAGCATCGCGCACCGTGAGAAACGCTTCACCGCGAACATCCGCAACATCTCCGAAGGCGGTGCGATGATCGAAGGCTTGTGGAATGTCGCGGTTGGCGAGGTCATCCACATTGAGTTCGGTAAGCAAAAGTTCGTGGGCGCCAAGGTCCGCTGGTCGACCGAAAACCGGGTTGGGGTCGAGTTCGACGAACCGCTGCGCCGTCGGGCCGATGGCACTTTCTCAGTCTTGCGTGGGCGCCCCGAAGAAATGGCGTTCTCCAACACCTGACGCGCGCTGGTCTGCGTACCTTAGGCTGGGAGTTTCGCAAGACCAGCGCGGTTACGCCTCCTTCGCTGCTGCGTTATCCTAAAAATAACCACTCAGCTTTACACACGGGTAAGCGCCAAATTGTGGTGGCTTACGTAAGCGAGAAGGAACTGACGAAGTGCCCTTGAAAGGCCTTTTGTCATCAGGGGGCGGCAAATCCGCGAAGTGGCGACGTGCGATCGCTCGCCAAGCGCTGTCTGACGCGGAAAAGGTCGCCATGCTCGACCAGCTGGAGGTTTCGGGTCTGGGCTGGTTTTGGGCGAGCGATGAAGAGGGGCGGCTGACCTATCTTAGCCCGGCTCTTGCGGAGCGTCTGGATATACCGCTCGAAAACCTGATCGGTGAACCGCTCGCCTCGCTGTTTGAGCCGGCTGCGAACGAACGCAACCCCAAACCGCTTTCGCTCCTGCTTAACACCCACAAGGCGTTTTCCAGCATGGCGGTGCATGCCGTGGCTCGCCCCGACGGCGCGGTGCTTCGTCTGGCTGGCCAGCCGATCGTGACGGGCAAGACGTTTGCAGGGTTTCAAGGCACCGGCACCGACATTACTGAAGATTATCACCGCGAGCAGGAAACCGAGCGGCTTGCGCGATTTGATTCGCTTACGGGCCTCTCCAACCGCCATCGGATGGCGCATGTCATCGAGGCGACACTCACCGCCTTTCAGGCCGCCAGGCGCAATTGCGCGGTCATTATGCTCGACCTTGATCGCTTCAAGCAGGTCAACGACACGCTGGGCCACGCCGCGGGCGATGAACTGCTCAAGCAAGTGAGCGCACGGCTGCAGCGCGCGGTGGAGCGTGATTGCACCATCGGGCGGCTGGGTGGCGATGAGTTTCAGATCATGATCCCGGACATCGATGATCGCGGCGAGTTGGGAGAGATCGCGGCGAAGATCATCACGATGCTCAAACAACCCTATTCGCTCGAAGAGGGTCGCTGTGTGATCGGTGGATCAATCGGCATCGCGATTGCCCCGCACGATGGCGTGACGCGCGCCCAGATTGTGCGCTCAGCGGATCTTGCGCTTTACGCCGCGAAGAACAGCGGGCGCGGGCAATACAGGTTCTACACCGCTGACCTTGAAAATGAGGCGATATTCCGGCGCCGCCTGAGCGAAAATCTGGGCGAAGCGGTGCGCGAGAAGCAATTGCTGTTGCGCTTTGAACCCATTGTTGAAGCGAAGAGCAAGGCCGTTCGCGCGCTTGAGACGCATATCTGCTGGGACCATCCAGATCGCGGCTACATTGATGAGGAAGAGTTCGCCTCGATCCTGGACGGGTCAGACCAGGTCATTGAAGTCAGCCAATGGATGATAGAAGAAGCGTGCCGCCACGCTGCGGATTGGCCGGAATGTGTGCGGATCGCGGTCAACGTTCCGCTGAACCTGTTCAAGTATGACGGGCTTGTCGCGCACATCTCGAGCGTCCTTCAAAGCACAGGGCTGGTTCCAAGCCGGTTGGAGCTTGAAATCAGCGAGGACCTGTTCATCGGCGATGCGGAAGCGGCGGATCGGACGTTGGGTGCGCTTTTCAAAATGGGTGTTCGCCTTACGCTGGACGACTTTGGCAGCGGCTATTCCTCGCTCGCCTATCTTCGCCGGGCGCCGTTTGACACGATCAAGATCGACCAGAAGCTTATCTCCGAAGCTGTGCGGGTCGAAGCGCGTGAGCTCGGCCTGATCAAAGCCATTGTCGCGCTTGCTGACGCGCTTGAGATGGACACGATCGCGACTGGGATTGACACGCCCGAGCTTATGAAAGCG
Organism: uncultured Erythrobacter sp.; assembly: GCA_937899785.1. Lineage (GTDB taxonomy): Bacteria > Pseudomonadota > Alphaproteobacteria > Sphingomonadales > Sphingomonadaceae > Erythrobacter. The sequence goes on from CALCCG010000237.1 coordinate 12,599, forward strand.
ATTGGCGAATGCGGAGTAAGCTGCGTACAAGGGGCGATCTACGCCGAGCCCGTCGATATCGATACGGTTCAGACCGAGCTTATCGGTGGGTCCTGGATCATCCCGCCCAACGAAAATCGCAGCAAGCGCGCACGCCGTCGTACGGTCTTCCGCAAGATTCAGGTGATTCACGATGATCACTCGTACGAAGTCACTTTGCGCAATCTCTCCAAGACCGGCGCGTTGATCGAAGGGCTTGCCGATGTCCCCAAAGCCACACAATTCGTGGTCGACTTTGGCGGCGGGCAATTGGCGGTGGCGACCGTGATCCGTTCAAACGGCGACATTCAGGGCCTCGAGTTCGAGCAACCATTGGTCGACGATGGATCAGGCGGTCTGTGCACTCGCAACCGGGTTAGCCCCTATGCTCTTGCAGCTGCCGGCGCGCCGCTCAAAGCGCTCTCAGCTGGCAACTACAAGACGATGCGGGGCGGGACTTTAGGCGATGCGAGCGTCCCGCAATTCGGCTATTCTGGCGAGACCGTCTGAAACGCGCAGTCTTGCCCGCCTTTAAGCCACCCCTTGCGTCGGTCGGGGCCTATCCAAATCTGTGAACCCTTGCGCTTTTCGCGAATGACACAGGCGGTGGCGCGCGCTAAATCGCTCATAAATGACTGACCTTTCCAAAATTCGCAATTTCTCGATCATCGCGCATATCGACCATGGCAAGTCCACGCTGGCGGACCGGCTGATCCAGTTCACCGGCGGCCTCACCGAGCGCGAGATGACCGAGCAAGTCCTTGATAACATGGATATTGAGCAAGAGCGCGGCATCACGATCAAGGCCCAGACCGTCCGCCTCAATTACACCGCGAAGGACGGCGAGACCTACCAGCTCAACCTGATGGACACGCCTGGTCACGTCGACTTCGCCTATGAGGTTTCGCGCAGCCTCGCCGCGTGCGAAGGCGCGCTGCTGGTCGTCGACGCAGCCCAAGGCGTCGAAGCGCAAACCCTCGCCAACGTCTACCAGTCGATCGAGCACGACCACGAAATCGTCCCCGTCATCAACAAGGTCGACCTGCCCGCCGCCGAGCCCGAGCGTGTGCAGGAGGAAATCGAAGAGGTCATCGGCCTCGACGCCTCCGAAGCCGTCATGACGTCAGCCAAGACCGGCATCGGCATCGAAGACGTGCTCGAAGCGGTCGTCGCCAAAATCCCGGCCCCCGAGGGCGCGCGCGACGTCCCGCTCAAAGCCTCCCTCGTCGACAGCTGGTACGACCCCTATCTCGGCGTAGTCATCCTCGTGCGCGTCATTGAGGGAGCGCTCACAAAAGGCCAGAACATCACGTTCATGCAGGGCGGCACCCAGCATCTGGTCGACCGTGTCGGCTGCTTCACCCCCAAACGCACCGACCTTACCGAACTCGGCCCCGGCGAAATCGGCTTTATCACCGCTCAGATCAAAGAGGTTGAGCAAGCCCGCGTCGGCGACACGATCACCACGGTGAAAGGCGGGGCGAGCGAACCGCTGCCCGGCTATAAGGACGTGCAACCGGTGGTGTTCTGCGGGCTCTTCCCGGTCGATGCAGCGGACTTTGAAAAGCTGCGCGAGAGCATCGCCAAGCTGCGCCTCAACGATGCGAGCTTTTCGTTCGAGATGGAAAGCTCCGCCGCGCTGGGCTTTGGCTTTCGTTGCGGGTTCCTGGGCCTCTTGCACCTCGAGATCATTCAGGAGCGGCTCTCCCGCGAATACGATCTCGACCTCATCACCACCGCGCCCAGCGTCGTCTACCGCTTGCAGCTGAGCAAGTCGAAGACCGAGGACGCCAAGCAGATCATGCTCCACAACCCCGCCGACTGGCCCGATGTGAACCGCATCGATGTGATCGAGGAGCCGTGGATCAAGGCGGTGATCTACACGCCGGACGACTATCTCGGATCGATCCTCAAACTGTGTCAGGACCGCCGCGGCATCCAGACCGATCTCACCTATGTCGGCGGGCGCGCGCAGGTGACCTACGAATTGCCGCTCAACGAGGTCGTGTTCGATTTTTACGACCGCCTCAAATCGATCTCACGCGGCTACGCCAGCTTCGATTACGAGCAGATCGGCCTGCGCCAAGGCGATCTGGTGAAGATGAACATCCTGGTGAACGCCGAACCCGTCGACGCGCTGTCGCTGATCGTGCACGCGGGCGTCGCCGAAGAGCGCGGCCGCGGCATGTGCGAGCGCCTCAAAGACCTGATCCCGCGCCACCTCTTCAAAATCCCGGTGCAAGCCGCGATCGGCGGCAAAATCATCGCCCGCGAAACCATCGCCGCGATGCGCAAGGACGTGACGGCGAAGTGCTATGGCGGCGACATCAGCCGCAAGAAAAAGCTGCTGGAAAAGCAGAAGAAGGGCAAAGCGAAGATGCGCGAATATGGGAATGTAAGCATCCCGCAGGAGGCTTTCATTGCGGCGCTGCGGATGGGGGAGGAGTAGGCGCTAGTCTCGATACCCTCGGATCGCCGCAGCATCGAGTTCTGACGCGGGCACAAGTCGATAATGGCGTTCTTCAACGACTTGCACTGAGTCATCCTGAATCGTCAGCTCGAATAGAGCCACAACACCATCGTCCATGAACTGTGCAGATATCGCCCGACACTTCAAACCAGGAAATTTGGCCTCAACAAATGCAATATCCTGGCTCGTTTGGACGACCCCAATCTGATCATTCCCACCTTTTGCTTGGACCGGTACAACGTAGTGACAGCCGTGCTTGTCGATACCAATGTAAAGCTCATCAATCTCAATTTGGCCGAGATCTTTGACAATCGTACGAAGATGGTTCTGGAGGCTAAATGTCGTCAATCCGAGAAAGGTATCGATTAGTCGATTGTAACGAACAATGGCCAGGAGTGCTTGTTCGTCATCCAGCGCGTAAGCACGTATGACCTCTGGAGTGGCATCGGGAATTGAGATCTTGACCAGCTCGGGCCGAGGAACGATGCGGGTCTTCTTTACTAGTCGGAAACGATAGCGAGAACGGCCAGCCCCTTCGATGATCCACTCGCGACCGTCTGTCTGAGTGGCGAGGACTGACGTCGGCATTGGTGTCCGATAACGTACGCTATAGATTACATCGCCCAAGTTTCTCGGCAGCTCGATACCGAGTTCTTTGGCTTTCTCGACTAGGTCTGCTCGATCAAATTCGAAAGATTCGACGTCATGTTTGAAGTGATCGAAAAAGATGCTTTCGATAAGTTTTTGATACCTGCTGCTCGGCTTTTTTTTAGCCATTTGCGGTCTTTAGACTAGCGGCAATTTCTGCTTCAATATCTTCTTGCTTTCTTTTCTTTGCGCCACTTTTCATCGTGCGACGTGTTTCCGGTGGTTTAACGTCAAAGAATGCCGCGGCTTCGCCAACGGTCATGCGTAAGAGCTTTGGATCACCCAGATCCAGTGTTTCCAATTGTTCTGATGAATCGAAACGCCCTGAAAGGAAGACCTGTTCTGCTACTGCTCGAGCTAAAGGAGGAGGCACTGAGTTGCCGATCTGCCGTGCACCATGCCATTTTGTTTCGTTGAAGCGAAACCAATCAGGATAGCCGTGGAGCCTCGCCATTTCTCGGACAGTCACGCACCTAGCAAACTTGTAGTGAATAGGGCGAGGGGAAGTGCAAGCCCCTCGTGCACCGTCCGTACCGGCCCGCAAGGTGTTGCTCAGCCCATCGCGATGCAGCTTGTAGAAGCGGGAGATTGGGTCGGTTTCGCCTTCGACGGTAGACGCAAATCTTCTCCTTGAGATTTCAGTGTGTTCTGTCCTAGCGCTCGAGGTGAGTTGATTTGGGTCCCAGTTCCGAATTTTGCCTTTGTGCAAAGGAGCATTGGTCCGGCACCGCATTTCTTCGGAGTATTTAGAGCCCTTGCCCCAGCTTGTGAAAGGCACTTCATCAGTTGTCCTCAGCTCTTTGAATTGTTCAGCATCTGGTAAATCAGAGAGGGCATCAGCCGGCGAAGGCCCAACTGGCTTTCCTGGGATGAACTTCCTTTTTCCATCTGCTGGATTTGTCTGGAGCTCCGGGTAATCAGGTAGTTGCTTTCCCGTTTTCGCTCCAAATAATATCAGTCGTTCCCGATGCTGAGGAACACAATAGTTGGCGGCGTCCAAAACCTGCCAAGGGGTGCGCACTTCATATCCTAGTTCGTTTGCATACTCGATAAACTCGGTGAGGAATTTCTTATGCTTCCCGACCGTAAGGCCCTTCACGTTTTCGAATACGAAATAGGTTGCAGCCAACTCCGCTGTGATCCGAAGGAAGTCGCGCACTAGTCGATTTCGCGGATCATCCAAAACCCGCTGCCCAATCATTGAGAACCCTTGACAAGGCGTTCCACCGAAAACGACATCGTCTTTCTTAGCGCCCAATCCCGCTGCAACACGTATTTCACTGGCTCTAAGGCCCTCAACCGACCGAGGTAGTACGGCGCAATCCGGGAAGTTGTATTTGTGCGTAGCGCAGTGCACTGGATCAATTTCTACTGCTGCGACTATGTCAAAGCCAGCTTGTTCAAAGCCTAGGCTCATCCCACCAGCTCCAGCGAAAAGGTCGATTCCAATCGGACGCATCGTATTCTCCATTCGCTTTTGGTTGGTGAAACAGTAGCGGAACATCTGCAAGGGTAAGGCCACCAACTTGCGTCAGAATGGTCCTAGTTGTCCACGCTTAGCGCTAGCCTCCCCAAACGCTCCGCTCCGCGTTTGCTGACGCTCACCGGCCTCTAGCTTGTCGCTTGCTCCGCAGGCGCCTGGTCTAGCCACCGTCGCTCACACCCACCGATCCGCCTCAAACCCCTCATCCTTAAGCGAGTGCACCGTTTTCCTCGGCTTGGGCTTGGGGGGTTTGGGGCGCCAATCGTAGGGCTCTTCGTTCCGCTCCTCGCGCGGGGCGCGCTCGGCCTCAAAACGCGCTGCGTCTTCGGCGGCGATGCGCGCTTCGTCGCGGGCCTTGAGCCGCTCAAACAGCGCGTGCGCGCGCCGGTTCGCGACTAGGACGCAGACGCTCACTGCAACAACTCCCCCACCAAGCTAGGCCTTTTCGCAATCATCGCCAGTAAGACCCGCCCCGGCCCGGTAGGCCGCCGCCGTCCGTGCTCCCAGTTGAGCAGCGTGCCCTTCGCGACGCCGATGCTGCGCGCGAACTCGGCTTGGGATAGGCCGGTGCTCGCGCGGATCGCGACCACGTCGACTTCGGGCACTTCGACCTCGTGCACCCGCGCGCCGGTCTTTTTGCCCTCGGCAAACTCGATGGCCTCGGTGAGGCCTTGTTTGATGCTTTCGTAAGCGCTCATTGATTGTCTCCATGTCGGGCGATCAGGGCCTTGCTCAGCTCCACCAGCTCGGCCTGTTCCTTGCGCCCCAGATTGTCCTTCTCGTTCTTGGCGAACACGGTCAGAAGATAGATCGGCATATGCCGCCCGCCGAACACGTAAACGGTGCGATAGCCGCCGCTCTTGCCGCCGCCGGGGCGGGCAAATCGGACCTTGCGAAGGCCACCGCCCAGCGAAACCCCGGCGTGCGGGTTGGCGGCGATGAAATCGACGAGTGCGCCGCGTTCGTCCTCGCTCATGACCCCCTTGGCCCGTCGGAGGAATTCGGGGAGTTCGACGACGGTCTGGAGCGGGGGCATTATCCAGGATGAGTATACTTCACTGGCGCATATGTCAATGACGTATATTTGGTGCGCCCACCACGCGCCGTTCCGCGTTCGCTTGCTCCGCAGGCGCCTGGTCTAGCCACCGTCGCTCACACCCACCGATCCGCCTCAAACCCCTCATCCTTAAGCGAGTGCACCGTTTTCCTCGGCTTGGGCTTGGGGGGTTTGGGGCGCCAATCGTAGGGCTCTTCGTTCCGCTCCTCGCGCGGGGCGCGCTCGGCCTCAAAACGCGCTGCGTCTTCGGCGGCGATGCGCGCGTCGTCGCGGGCCTTGAGCCGCTCAAACAGCGCGTGCGCGCGGCGGGTTGCGGGGGAGAGGCGCTTCCATTGCTCGGCGCGGCGGTGGTCGGCTTCGAGCCGGGCCGCCTCAATCTTCGCGTCAAGGCTGGCGCGCACTTCCTGTGGGGTAACGCCGTTCTGCTCGGCCTCCCATTCGGCGCGCCACTCTTTCTTGAGCCGCTCAACCTCCATCTTGCCGATCGCGCCCAGGCCTTTCGCGCGCCCCTCCGCAAAGCGCTCCGGGCTGCGGTTGCGCAGCATGAACATGAGCAAGCGGTCGTTGTAGCGCTTTCGCGTGCCGATGAGCTTGCCATAGGAATAGAGCGGCTCGTCCACGCCGTTGAGCGCGCGGTCCATCGCGACATCCTCGATCCGCTGGACGCCCAGATCGAGCGCCTTTTGCCAGGCCTCGCGAAATTCCTCGGCGCCCTCAGAGCGGCGCAGGTGATAGACGCCGTGCGTGCTCATCGCGACGATCTTGCAGGCCGCGCTCACCGAACCGGTGTCCGCGAGCGCTTCGATAAAGGCGCGCTGGCGCTCGGGCGTCCAACCGTCCTGGCGCTGGGCCTGGCGGGGCACGGGGGTTATGTCGTGCAGGTGCCCATGGGGGACGGGCGGGCCGGATGCGGGCGGGTCAGCTTTGCGGGTCATTGGGCAGGATAGATCAGAGAATTGCGCTGTAGGACAGATTTTTGTGGTGCAGCGCAGCGGGATTGTGCCAGTCTCCGCGCACCACGATCGGCGGAGGACCTGTTGGACACAAAGACCTATCTGGACGCGAACGAGCTGCTCGAGCTTTCGTTTGCGCTGGCCAATCAGATCATCGAAAGCGGGTTTGTGCCTACGCATATTGTGGGCATCTGGCGCGGCGGATCGCCGATCGGGGTCGCGGTGCAGGAGCTGCTGGAGTTTCGCGGCATCCCGACCGATCACATCGCCATTCGCACCTCCTCCTACACCGGCATTGGCCAGCAGGCGCGCGAGGTGAAGGTCTATGGTCTGGGCTATCTGATCGATACGCTTGACGCGGGCGATCGGCTGCTGGTGGTCGACGATGTGTTCGACACCGGCAAATCGGTCGAAGCGTTCGTGAACGAGCTGCACGCGCGGTGCCGTCGCAACACGCCCGAGACGATCAAGATCGCGACCGTGTTCTACAAGCCGTCCAAGAACCAGACCTCGCTTACCCCCGATTTCTACGTCCGCTCGACCGAGGACTGGCTGGTCTTCCCGCATGAGATTGACGGGCTGACGCCGGCGGAAATCGCGCAGCACAAGCCAAGCGCGGGCGAAATTCTCAAACTGCAAGAGCGCCAAGGAGAGCCCTAATGGCCGACGCGAGCCCTGACCCCCGCAGCGCCTTTATCGCAGCGCTGCCCAAAGCTGAGCTGCATTTGCATATCGAAGGCTCGCTGGAGCCCGAAATGATGTTCGAACTGGCCCGGCGCAACGGCGTCGCCTTGCCCTATGCAAGCGTGGAAGAGGTCCGCGCGGCCTATCAGTTCTCCAACCTGCAGGAATTTCTCGACCTCTATTATCTCGGCATGGGCGCGCTCATCGAAGAGCGCGACTTCTACGATCTCACCATCGCCTATCTGGAGCGCGTGCACGCGGACAATGTGCGCCATGTCGAGATCTTCTTTGATCCCCAGGGCCACACGACACGCGGCGTGGCGTTTGACACGGTCATCACCGGTATCACGCGCGCGCTGGATGAGGGCGAGGCGCGGCTGGGCATCACGTCCAAGCTGATCATGTGTTTCCTGCGCCATCTGTCCGAAGAGGACGCGTTTGCCACCCTCGAAGAGGCGCAGCCCTGGCTGCACCGGATCACTGGCGTCGGGCTCGATTCAAGCGAAGTCGGCCATCCGCCCGAAAAATTTGCCCGCGTCTTTGCCAAATGCCGCGAACTGGGCCTCAAACTGGTGGCGCATGCGGGCGAAGAGGGACCGCCCGAATACGTTTGGCAGGCGCTCGACACGCTGGGGATCGATCGGATCGATCACGGCAACCGCGCGCTTGAAGACGAAAAGCTGGTCAAGAGGATCGCGCAGGATGGATACACGCTGACCGTGTGCCCGCTCTCCAACCTCAAATTGTGCGTGATCGACGAGATTGGTGAAAGCCCGGTCAAAGCGATGCTCGACGCCGGGATCAAGGCGACGGTCAATTCCGATGATCCGTCCTATTTTGGCGGATATATCAACGACAATTACCACGCGGTGGCGCGGGCGCTGGATCTGAGCCTTCAGGACATCGCGACGCTGGCCAGCAATTCCTTCGCGGGCTCTTTCCTGGATCCGGCGGAGATTGAAACGCGGCAGGCCGAGATCGCGCAAGCGCTGGAAGCGCAAGGCGCGCGCTAAGACCGGATCGCCTTTCGCCCGGTCCTTTGCGCGGTCCGTCGACCGGTCCTTTGCCCGGTCCGTCGCGGGGCCCTTACCCCCGTCTCGGCGCGCTCTTGAGCGCGCTCTTAAAGACCACCCGGATCGGCTTTCGCGTTCCACAGCTGCCACACGGCAAGCGCGCTTGGCACCAGCATTGTCACCACAATCAGGATATTTTCAGGCGTGTCCCCTTGCGGGCCGTGTTCCGCGGCGATGTGCCAGGCGTGCAAAGCTGTGAACAACGCTGCAAGCGCAAGGCTGGTCCAGCGCGCCCACCCGGCGGTCGTCACCGACGTCAGGATGATGGGCAGCGCGGCCAGGCTCATCAAAACGCCCAGAAACATGTTGATCTCAGGCGACAGGCCATCCCCGGCTTTCACCATTCCCATGATGAAAAGCGCGACAAGCCCGCCAAAGTTCACCAGCATCAAACGGCTCGCGCTGGCGAAGTGTGCGTCTGCAGTCATGATCCGACCCTTCTTTTCGTTTGGTCCTAGTAATTCAGTTGAACCTGCACGCCGATCACGCTGGGATCGGTGCTGGTGAAGCTGGGCTGCGCGTTGAGCGAGGGCGAGCCGGTCTGTGGGTCGACCGTCGAAACCAGCGGTCGGGTAAGCGCGCGCTCGTTGAACAGGTTGTTGGCAAACAGCGCAATTTCGCCCCAATCGGTGCGAAAGCCGATGCGCCCGTTGACCAGAACGATCGGATCGCCCTCATTTTCGGGAAGATTGTCGACATTGGCGAACTGATCGGCGGTGAAGGCGGCGCTGAGATTGACGAAAACGCCGCTCTCATCTTCGAAGTTGAACCCGGTTGACAGGTTGAATTCGGGCGCGGCGGTGAACTGATTGCCCGCCAGATTGGCAAAAGTCGGATCGTCGGGATTGGTCGGATTGCCGTCCGCATCCTGCGCAAACGGGAAGTCGATAAACTCGGTGTGCAGCAGCCCCAGCGAGGTGAAGAAGGTCAGTTCCGGGATGATCTCCACCCGGAAATCCGCTTCGAGACCGTACAGTTCGGATTCGCCCGCATTGACCGTTTGGCCGGTGAAGGGCAGATTGCTGGGATCCGGGATGAAGACCTGCTGATCGGTCCAGGTCGAATAAAAGACATTCGCGTTGAACGTGATCCGCCCGTCCCAGAATTGCGAGCGGAAGGCGAGTTCGTAATTGGTTAGAAATTCAGGATCAAACGTCGCCACAGTCGGCGTCTCACCCGGAGGCGCGAACAGGAAGGAGCCGCCCGCGCGATAGCCGCGCGCCACCGTCGCGCCGATCAAGACGTCATCGGAAATGTCGTAGGTGATCGAGACGCGCGGCAGAAACGCCTCGAAGTCGGCGCTCACTGGCGGCTCGTTCGATATCGGAATAATCAACTGGCACGGCAGGCCGCCAATGCCGGGAACAAAGTCCGCAACCACACAGCTTTCCGGGTTCACATCGAGCGATCCGCTCAGACCCGAGGTTGCAAACGTCTCCCAGTCATAGCGCGCGCCAAAGTTGACCGTCCAGCGCTCGCTCAATTCCCACGCGACATCCCCGAAGACCGCGTAATTCTCTGTCGTGCTTCCTTGCAACGCCAGAATTTCAAAGGCGGTGTCTGCGGGGGTTGTGGGAATGCCCAGAAGCGATGAGGTGAAGGCAAACACCGTCTCGCTTGAGGTTTCGGAATCGAAGTAATATCCGCCAATCCAGCCGCTGAGCGCGCCGTAATCGAAGTTGGCGCGCACTTCGCCCGAATAGGTCCGGTCGCGCGACCGACCAAAGCCGGCGGGGGCAAAATCGGTGTCGCGATTCACGTCTTCGACCGTGCCGATGGCGGTGACCGACCACGTGTCGGAAAATTCGTAGTCGAGATCGATTATGCCCCGGATCACTTCATTGTCTTCAAAGCGCGACGAGGCCGGGAAGGTCTCTTTGCCGAAGATATCAAAATCCTGGAACGCGGGATCGTCGACCGGCACCGGTGACTGGACGATGTTGAACTGGCCGAAATCGGTCTGGGCGTAGCTGCCGGTGAACAAAAGGCGCAGGCCTTCGGCAAATTCGGGCTCGAACAGCAGCTTGCCGCGCAGAGTTGTGCCTTCGATGAATTGCGCGGGTTGATCGTTGACGCGGTCGAACACTTCGAAATCGTTCTCACGATAATCCGCCGCCAGACGGAAGGCGATCTGGCCATCGACGATCGGCACGTTGAGCACGCCGGACCCCTGATAGGTGTTGCGCGTGCCAAGGATGCCGCGCGCTTTGACCTCGAAATTGTAGGTTGGATCGGCGGTGTTGATGATCAGCGCGCCCGCCAGCGCGTTGCGCCCCTGCGTCGTCGATTGCGGCCCGCGCAGAATTTCCACCTGGGCCACATCCCACAGGTTTGAGATGCCCTGGTTGGCGTTAAAGCTTGCGGGCGCGCCATCGACATAGACCTGTGCGGTGGAGCCGGTGCCGGTGTTGCCCACGCCGCCCAATTGAATGCCGCGGATCGAAAGCTGGTTGATGGCATCCCCGCCCGCGGTTGAGACGTTGGCGGTGCGCAGCAAAGCGTCGCGCAGATCGAACAGCGCCTGGTTTTCGATGGTTTCCTGCGTCACCACCGCGACCGAGGTTTCAACCTTCTGCAAGGTTTGATTCTGTTTGGTGCCGGTCACGATAATGACCGGGCGGTCCTCGTCTTCGGCCTCTCCACTGTCGAGATCCTGCGCGAGCGCGGCGATCGGCACGGCCGCGCTGGCGAGCAGGCCTGAGAGCGATCCGGCAGCCCAGCGTGCGATGCGTGGGTGGTTCATTCTTGTAAGTCCCTGTGATTTTCGGGCGCAGTTGGAAGGAAAGAGAAGGAGCGCCCTACCGGTTGGTATTGCGCGAATAAGAATGATTCGCAATACCAAGTGTTACAATCGGAGCTTCGCGGCGTGCGTTGGTCGCGGCGCAAAGCCGGGGACGAGGCGGCCCAACCGGGCGCAACTTCACTTGGCGTTCACGCGGGCGCTGGCTATAGACGTGGGCATGACCAAGCTTTCCACCCACCTGACCCGCGCCGCTCTGATCGGCGCGGCCGCTTTTGCCACCACCGCTTGCGGCGGGGGTTCGGCCAACGAAGACGTCGCCTATATCGCGCGGGATGTGGAGACGCTCTACGCCGAAGCGCAGCGGCGTCTGGATCGCGGCAACACGCTGCTTGCGGCGGCCCTGTTCGATGAGGTGGAGCGCCAGCACCCCTATTCGCCCTGGGCCCGGCGCGCGCAGCTGATGAGCGCCTTTTGCTATTACATCGCGCGCGATTACAACAGCGCGATCGCCAACTCGCAGCGCTTCTTGTCGATCCACCCCGGCAACAAGGACGCGCCTTACGCCTATTACCTGATCGCGCTGTCCTATTACGAGCAGATTTCCGATGTGAACCGCGACCAGAAGATCACCGAACAGGCGCGCACCGCGCTGCGCGAGGTCAACCGCCGCTTCCCGCAAAGCGAATACGCAGCGGACGCGCGGCTCAAGCTTGACCTGGTGGCTGACCACCTGGCGGGCAAGGAAATGGAGATCGGGCGGCATTACCAACGCTCGGGCCAATGGCTGGCGGCCAATTTGCGCTTCCGCAACGTGCTCGACCAGTTCCAGACGACAAGCCACACGCCCGATGCGCTCTACCGCCTGACCGAAAGCTGCCTGGCGCTGGGGGTCACCAACGAAGCGGTCAAATACGCCGCGGTTCTGGGGGCCAATTATCCGGGCTCCAAATGGTACGAGCGCGCCTTTGAGCTGATCGAGGATCACGCGAGCGGTGTACAACCCAGCTGACGCTGCGCGAGGCCTTGATGACGGACGAGCTTTGACCCGTTAGGGGTCGAAGGACCATGCTCACCCGGCTTTCCATCCGTAACATTGTCCTTATCGAAGCGCTCGATCTTGATTTCGCGCGCGGGCTGGGCGTGCTGACGGGCGAGACGGGGGCGGGCAAGTCGATCCTGCTCGACGCGCTGGGTCTGGTGCTGGGCGATCGGGCGGAAGCGCGCTTGGTGCGTTCGGGCGAAGCCAAGGCAAGCGTCACGGCCAGCTTTGACTTTGACGTCATGCCGCCGCTGCTCGCGCAGGCGCTGGACGACGCGGACCTAGAGGTCGAGCCGGGGGAACCGCTGCTGATCCGGCGGCAGGTCACGGCGGCTGGGAGCGGCGAGAGCGGGAAAGACAAGAGCGCCGGGTCCAAGGCGTTCGTCAACGATCAGCCGGTGAGCGCGGCGCTGCTGCGCGCGCTGGCGCCGGCCTTGGTGGAGCTGCATGGGCAGCACGATGATCGCGGGCTGGTAAACCCGCGCGGGCATTTGGCTTTGCTGGATCGCTACGCCGGGACCGATCTGGCCGGTTTGCGCGCGGCGTATGATGGGTGGGCCAAGGCCGAAGCCCTCCTCGCGGAAGCGCGCGCCGAAGTTGAGCGGGCCAAGGCCGATGAAGAGCTGCTGCGCGCCCATCTGGCCGAACTGGAAACGCTGGCGCCCGAAGTGGGGGAGGAAGCGAGCCTCGCGGCGACGCGCATCGATCTGCAAAAGGGTGAGAAGCTTTCAGGAGACCTCGAAGAGCTCAGGCATATCTGGGAGGGGTCGGATTCGCCGCTGGCCAATTTGCGGGTCGCCGCGCGCAAGCTTGATCGCATCGCTGAGGAGCACGAATTGCTGGCCGAGGCGCTGGCGGCGTTGGATCGCGCGGTGATCGAAGCGAGCGAGGCGGAGGACCGACTTGAAGCCGCTGGCCACGCGCTGGTCCACGATCCGCAGGCGCTCGACGCGGCGGAGACACGCTTGTTCGAACTGCGCGCGCTCGCTCGCAAGCATCGCTGCGAGGCCGATGGCCTGCCCGGACTGATGGTTGAGATGCGCGGCAAGCTTGAGGCGATCGAAGGCGGCGAGGCGCATCTGGGCGGGCTGGAGGCGGCCGCCCACGCCGCGCGCGAGGCCTATGTGAAAGCCGCGCAGAAAGCCTCTGGCGCGCGCGCCAAGGCGGCCAAACGGCTCGACCGGGCGGTCGCGGTTGAACTGGCGCCGCTCAAACTCGACGCCGCGCGGTTTCAGACTGCGCTGCAAGCCCTGCCAGAGGATCGCTGGGGCGCTTTGGGCCAGGACGCGTGCGAGTTCCTGATCGCCACCAATCCGGGCGCGCCGTTTGCGCCGCTCGTCAAAATTGCCTCAGGCGGCGAGCTCTCGCGCTTTATCCTCGCGCTCAAAGTGGCGTTGGCCGAAAAAGGTGGCGCGGGTACGATTATCTTTGACGAGATTGACCGGGGCGTGGGCGGCGCGGTCGCGAGCGCGATCGGCGAACGTTTGGCGCGGCTGGCCGCTCAAGAAGGGCAATTGCTGGCCGTCACCCACAGCCCCCAGGTCGCCGCGCGCGGAGGCCTGCATTATCTGATCGCCAAATCGTCAAGCGGCACCGTCACCAAGACCAGCGTCGTTGAATTGGACCCATCCGGTCGCCAAGAAGAGATCGCGCGCATGCTTTCGGGTGCCGAAATCACGTCGGAGGCGCGCGCGCAGGCGGATCGGCTGTTGGAGGGGGTTTGATGGATCTGGATGGTCCCGCGATTGACTGGGCCGCAACGGGACAAATGCTGGCCGGGATCGGCACGATGCTGGGCGCGCTTGCGGTTGCGTTCGGCGCCTGGTTTGGGGCCCGGCAATGGCGCAACCAGCAGATATCCAGACAGAACATGGATATGGCCGCTGAAATTCTCGCAAAGGTCTATCGCATGGAGATTGAGCTGAAAGAGCTGATGCAAAGGACCATTTCAGACGACGAGGTTGCCAAATTGTGATTGGAGTTGGACCCGGACATTTCGAAGCACAACATAGATTATTTGGACAAGGGCGATCTGCAGCGTCTGATTGATCACCGATACCATAACCCAAAGTTTGAGGACCTTGATTTTGAATCGATCAAGATTTCCGCCCGCCTCCATTTTGGCCAGCGCGCGTTGGACCTGTGCGATGAGATTGAGAGCATTTATCTCGATGTTGGAGCGATTGGATATGACGGAGAATTCACGCAGCCGACCGATGTCGACAAGGAGATTTTGAGCGAAGAGATTAAAGAGTTTTTGTCGCGCAGCTTTGAGGCCAAAATGCGCTCCAAGATTATCGAGCTTGAGGCGCTTCTGGTTCCGCAAGTGCGTTTGTAAAAGGCCGCTCACAAGGCGGGCGGATTGACAGGCCGAGGGGCCAAGGCGTCGTAAGATGCGCCCGCCCTGGTGCCGGATATGCGCGGGCGACCCGCGATTTTAGGGGTGAAGGTAATGGAGTTTCTGGGCGGTCTGGTTCTTTCGATTGTGGCGATGGTGCTGCTCGCGCTGGTTGGCCTCACCACGGTCTTTGCGCTTGGCTTTATGACGGTGCTTGGATTGCTCACCGAGATGAGCTTCAAGCGGCTGTTCTTTGTCTCCTTCGCCATGGCTCTCGCCGCGCCGGTGCTGCTTGGCTTGGCGACCTTTGCGGCGATTGCGGATGGCTCGCTCGAACGCGATTTGCGCCGCGATCTGGGCCAGGTGATAGACCTGCCGCCTGAAGCTGGGGGCAATTGGCGCGAGGCGATCCCCAAACTGCGCGATCTGCGCGATGATATTGAAAACGGCGATCTTACGGATCAGGAGATCGAACAGCGGATCGAAGATCTGTTCGACGGATCGGATGGCACAACGATTGATCTCGACAACGCCCAACCCGATGATGCAGGACAAGAGGCCACAGTCAATGTTGACGGGGTGGAATTGATCCAGGACGGCGATACACTCCAAATCCAGATTGATTGATCAGCCTATGCGGTGCCCGTCTTGCAAAAAGGCCCCCCAAAAAAGGTCACACCGCGCATGATGCAGCGGCGCGAATTTGTTGGGCACGCGGCGACGGCCTTGGTGCTGGCGGGCACGGCAAGCCCAATTGTCGAGGGACACAGGATGGAAGACATGTACGGGTTGATTGGCCAGATGAAGGTGGCTCCGGATAAGCGCCGGGACATCATCGCTCTCTTAGCCGGAGCGACGCGCGACATGGCCGGCAATATTGCCTATCTGATCGCCGAAGACCTTGAGGATGACAGCTCAATCTGGATCACGGAAGTGTGGCAGACCAAAACCGACCACGCCAACAGCCTGAAGCTGCCAAGCGTTCAGGATGCGATAGCCAAGGCAAGACCCCACATCACCGGTTTTGGCACGCGCGTCGAAACCAAACCGATCGCGCGTGACTGACACTCTCTCCGAAGCTGACGCCGCGAACGAGCTTATGCGCCTGGCGCGCCAGATCGCGCGTCACGACAAGCTCTATCACGCCGATGACGCGCCCGAGATCACCGATCAGGAATACGACGCGCTCACCCGCCGCAATCGCGAGCTGGAAGCGGCGTTACCGCATCTGATCCGCGAGGACAGCCCGTCGAAGAATGTCGGCCACCAGATCGCCGCTTCGCCGCTCTCCAAGGTCACCCACGAGGTTCGCATGATGAGCCTCGACAACGCCTTTTCGGACGAAGGATTGCTCGAATTTGTGGAGCGTGTGCGGCGCTACCTCAACCTTGCCGACAGCGAGACGCTCGCTTTCACGGTCGAGGACAAGATTGACGGGCTCTCGTGCAGCTTGCGCTACGAGAAGGGCAAGTTGGTGCGCGCCGCCACGCGTGGCGATGGGCAGGTGGGCGAGGATGTGACCGCCAATGTCGCGCATATCCCGGACATTCCGCAGCGGCTTCCGGACGGCGTTCCCGACATCTTCGAAGTGCGCGGCGAGGTCTATATGGAGCGCGCGGCCTTCGCAGCACTCAACGAAAAGGCGGAGGCTGAGGACACAAAGCGTTTTGCCAATCCGCGCAACGCCGCCGCCGGATCCTTGCGGCAGAAAGACGCCAAGGTTACGGCTGAGAGGCCCTTGCGCTTCTGGGCGCATGGCTGGGGCGCGGCCTCCGATATACCGGGGGCCACGCAAGCCGACGTCGTGGCGGCGTTGAGAGGCTGGGGCTTTCCGATCTCGCCGCTCTTCGCCCGTTTTGAAACCGCCCAAGCGCTCATCGCGCATTACAACGCGATCAGCTCTCAGCGGCCCGATCTGCCTTATGAGATCGACGGCGTCGTCTACAAGGTCGACCGGCTCGATTGGCAGGAGCGGCTGGGTTTCCTGTCCAAAGCGCCGCGCTGGGCGATTGCGCGCAAATTCCCGGCGGAAAAGGCCGAGACCACGCTGGAGGCGATCGACATTCAGGTGGGGCGCACGGGCAAGCTGACCCCGGTGGGCCGTCTGGCGCCAGTGCTGGTGGGCGGGGTGACCGTCACCAATGTGACGCTCCACAATCGCGACGAGATCGAGCGCCTGGGCGTGCGCCCGGGAGACCGCGTGGTGATCCAGCGCGCGGGCGATGTGATCCCGCAAGTGGTCGAAAACCTCACACGAGGTGTGCCGCGAGAGCCTTTCGCCTTCCCGCATCGTTGCCCTGTCTGCGGCAGCGAAGCGGTGGCCGAAGACGACGACGTCGATGTCCGCTGCACCGGCGGCCTGATCTGCGAAGCGCAGCGCACCCAGCGCCTGGAGCACTTTGTCAGCCGCAAAGCGCTCGATATCGAGGGGTTGGGCTCGAAGACCATCGCGCAGTTCTTTGACCTGGGCTGGCTTGAGAGTCCGGCTGATATTTACCGTTTAAAGAACCGAAAAGACGCGATTTTGGCGCTCGAAGGGTGGCAGGATAAGTCTGTGGATAACTTGTTGGCCGCTGTGGAAGACAAGCGCGAGCCTGACGCCGCGCGGCTGCTGTTTGGTCTGGGCGTGCGCCATGTGGGCGAAACCACGTCCCGCGATCTGATGAAGGCGCTGGGCACGCTGCCCGCTCTGCGCGAAGCGGCGGAAGCCTACAGCGCCTATCGCGAGGAAAATCCGCGCGAGGAAGGCGAAAAAGTCTCCCCCTTCAAGACCCGGATGGACCAGGCCGCCAAAGACACGCTTGGCGTCAGCGATGGGATTGGCGCCACGGTCGCCCACGCGCTCGCCGATTTCTTCCACGAACCGCACAATGTCGCGGTGTGGGAGGACATGCTTGGCAATGAAGAGAAAGAAGGCGAGGTCTCCCCGCCGCTTTACGAAGTTGAAGTGCTCGACAGCCCGGTTGCGGGCAAAACCGTGGTCTTTACCGGCAAGCTCGAAACCATGAGCCGCGACGAAGCCAAGGCGCAGGCGGAAAGGCTGGGCGCGAAAGCCTCGGGCTCGGTCAGCGCCAAGACCGATTTGCTGGTCGCCGGGCCGGGGGCGGGGTCCAAGCTGAAAAAGGCTGAGAGCCTGGGTATCGAAGTGATCGACGAAGCGGGCTGGGCGGCTATAGTCGCGCGGGCGGGCTAGGCGGGATAGGCGGACTAGCCGCGCGATCTAGGGGGGATCACATGAAAGTGCTTTACGAGAGCGAGCGGTTGGGCGGACTGTTCCTGATGCTGGGCGCCGCCTCGCTGCTGTTCATCATCGTTGAATACATCGTTCTGTCTGCGGGCGCGCCGGGCTTTGATCAATTGCCAGAGCGCGGAGCGTTCTTTCTGGAGCGCTATTCGTCGTTTGCCCGCGGCTGGCATTTTGAGGTGGTCGCGATGGCGCTGGTCGGCGCGGGCGCCCTGGTGCGGCTCGACAGCCCGGCCAAGGCGGGATGGGCGCTGGTGGCCATGGGTGTGGCCGCTGTGCTGCCGATGTATCCGCTGATGATCGGGGGCTACGTCCCCGCTTTGGAAGCCGCGCAAGACGACGTTCTGGCTTACACAATCCTCAACGAGATCGCCTGGGAGATCTTTGTCGCGGGCAATATGATCCTCAATTTGGGGGTAGCTCTGGCCTTCTGGCTCGAATGCGGGGCGTCTCCCCAGCGCCCGCCGCGCTGGCTTATGTGGATCGGCTTTGGTGCCAATCTGATTGCGGGGCTGGGCATGTTGGCGATGCACGTCGGTCTGCCCGTCCAGATCAGCGTTGCGGGGACGTTCGCGCTGGTCGGCTTTCTGGTTCTGGCGATTTTCGGCGCGTTTCAGGCGTTTAGGCGAGCGCCTGCCGGGCCATGAGCGCCCTTCAAGACCAGACGATAGGATGGAGGCTCGCTCAATGAAGATAGGTGTTGGCATTGCCCTGGGCGTGGCCCTGGGTTTGGCGTTGGACAATCTCGCGCTTGGCATCGGGGTCGGGGTCGCCATTGGCGCTGGGCTGAGCGTGGCGGGTTCCAAGGAGAAGGGTGACCAGAAGGAGGGCGACCAGAAGGGTGAGGGCGAAGAATGAGCCTGCTTCACGATCTCCACCCGCAAGCCTTGCGCATTGCTGGGACCTTGCGCGCCCGCAAACAGCGCATCGCCGTGGCCGATGGGGCGACCGGGGGGCTGATTATGGCAAGCCTGCTCACGGTGCCCGGCGCGCTCGATTTCTTCAAGGGCGGGGGAGTTGTGTACTCGTTCAAGGCGCGCAATGTCCTGTTTGATCTCCCGCGCGAGGCCTATGACGGCATGACGTCAGCGACCGAGGAATACGCTCTGCTTCAGGCGCGCGGCATTCGCGACCGGATGGGCGCGTCGTGGGGCATCGCGGAAAGCGGTTCGGCGGGTTCAAGCCAACACCCGATGGGGGTGGCTTCCGGGCGCAGCGTGGCCGCCATTGTGGGCCCGGATGTGGAGCGCGTGGCGGTGCTCGAAACGACGAGCGATGACCGGATCGCCAATATGGAAGGGTTCACAAGGAACGCGCTGGACCTGGCCGAATCGGTCTTGTCCGAGGGGCTCTGACAAAAAATTCGAAATTTTTTGCGATCCCTGTCGAATCCGTCTTGCCCGCTGCGTCTTGGTGTCAGAGCCTCGCCACAAGCGGCGTCGGCCACTGACGGAGATGACACGATGCAATACATGTTGCTGATCAACGAAAGCGAAGACGCCTATTCGGGCGATGACGGCGCACAGGTTATGGAAGCCACCTTGGCGGGCCATATGGCGCTGATCGAAAAGCTTGTCGCCAGCGGCAAAGAGTGGTCGGGCAACCGGCTGCGCGAAGCCTCGACGGCCACCACCATTCGCTACAAAGCGGGTGAGGGCGCCTTGCACGACGGGCCTTTTGCCGAAACGCACGAAGAATTGGGCGGCTATTACATCGTCGACGCCGATAGCCTGGACGAAGCCATCGAATGGGCGCGGATGATCCCGATCCCCGGCGATGGCGGGGTGGAAATCCGCCCGGTCCATCCCGACGACGAGGACATGTAATGGCGGGCGCGCCCGGAAAATCGGATGTTCCGGGCGCGTCCTTCGCTCGCGCTCTCTTGGAAGCGCGGCCGATGGTGGTCGCGGCTTTGGCCTCGCATTTGGGCGATCTCGACGCCGCGGAAGAGGCCTTTGCCGACGCCTGCGTGGCGCTGACCGAAAGCGGGGCTCGGCCCGATACCCTCGCGGGATGGCTGATCGCCGTGGGCAAACGCAAAGCGATCGATCGCATCCGCAAGCGCGACGCGCGCCAGCGCGCCGATGATGGCGCGATGGAGATCGCCGACATTCAGGAGGGCGAAATGGACAACGTCATCCAACTGCCCGAAGCGATCCCGGACGAACGCCTCAGGCTGATTTTCATTTGTTGCCACCCCGCTTTGGCGCTGGAAGCGCGCGCGGCCTTGGCGCTCAAGGTGATTTGCGGCTTGCCCGTGCCCGCCATCGCCGAGTTGTTCCTGACCAGCGAGACGACCATGTTTGCGCGGATCACGCGGGCCAAGGCCAAGATCCGCGACGCGGGGGTTTCCTTCGAATTGCCGCCGCGCCGCGAATGGCCCGAGCGGATCGACGCGGTGCTGCTCGCGCTCGAGCTCGCCTACACCTCGGCCTATTCCGACGCGGGGCAATCGCGCGCCGTGAACGAAGGCGGAGAGCTGGCGGGCGAGGTGGAACGGCTCACCACGATGCTGACCGAGCTCTTGCCGCAGGAGCCTGAGATTTTGGGCCTGGCGGCGCTGGTGACGCTGGCGCGCTCGCGCGAGGGGGCGCGGGTGGACAGCGAAGGCGCGATGGTGCCCCTGTCGCAGCAGGACACCGGCTTGTGGGACGCCGAACGGATCGAGCGCGCGCGCGACTGGCTGGAGAGCGCGAGTGCGTGTGAGCGCGCCGGTCCCTATCAGGTGATGGCCGCGATCCAGCTTACCCATGCACGCCGCGCGTTTGATGGGGCGGTCGACTGGACGGCGATCGGCACCCTTTACGACGCGCTGATGGCGCTGCGACCTGGCCCGATGGTTGCTCTCAACCGGGCTTTGGCTCTGGCCGAAGTCGAAGGGCCCGATCCGGCTCTCGCCGAACTCGACGCGCTAACCGATCCCCAGCTGATGGCTTCGCGTCCCTATTGGGCCGCGCGCGCGCATCTGTGCGAGCGCGGCGGGCAGAGGGCGCAGGCTTGCGCGGCGCTTGACGAGGCGCTTGCGCGCGATCCGGGAGCGGCCGAGCGCGCCTTCCTGCAACAATGGCGCGCGCGTCTGGAGGGTGGGCGTTAGCGGGTTGTGGGCGTTGCGCTGCGCCAGCCGGTGCGGGCGCGCTCTCGCCCGGTGAGGCGCCGACGAAACCACAAAATCGCCCAATCGCCGCGTTTTAGACGAGCGCGCGGTGTGAATCCGACCCGTCGATAGGCCCGCCGCACTCGCGCTTCCTGATCGCCCGCCAAAAGCCCGGCAAGCAAGAGGTCTCCGCCGTGGGAAACGCTCGCCGCGAAATCGCGCGCCAGTTCGACCAGCGGCCCGGCAAGAATGTTGGCGATAAGCAGATCATAGGGCCCGCGCAGCTTGAGCAGCGGGTCCGACATGCCGTCCGCCACCACCATCGTCATTTCGCCGCGCCGCGCGCCGAGCGGCATGTGATTAAGCCCCGCGTTATCCTCAACCACGTCAACGCAAACCGGATCGATATCCGATGCGGTCGCTTCGGCCCCGGGCCAGAGCCGCATCGCCGCAAAACCGAGCAGGCCGGTGCCTGTGCCGATATCCGCAATCCGGCGTATTGTGCGCCCACTCGCCTTCATGGCGGCGAGCATTTCGAGACAGCCAGCGGTCGTCTCGTGATGGCCGGGGCCAAAGGCTTGCTCTGCCGGGAGCACAAAGTCGTCCGCGTTGTCGTTGGCGGGTAAAGCGTGTGGGTGGACGTGTAACGGTCCGGCGTTGATGGGGGGTGTGCCCTGCTGGCTTAGGCTGAGCCAGTCTTCTTGTGGCAAAGGTTCCATTGTGATGGGCGGCGCGTCGTGCTTGAACAAGCCCGCCATGGCCCGCTTCTGGGGGGCTCCGGGCTTGGTCGGGTACCAGCCTTCGAGCACCCATTCCTCGGGTCGGTCTTCGGCGAGTTCCCGGCCCGCAATGACGAGGTTGAAGTCCCAGTCTTCCAGCTCGTCATGCGCCAGCAGCGCGGCCTGAACAACGCGCTTGGGCGCGTGCGCGATCATTTTCCAACTTATCATGCGACCCCTTGTTTCCCCTGCTAACGCACGAAGCTGGCCCCGTTGGCATCGATCACCGCGCCAGTCATGCTGGGCGGGGCGTCCAGTGCGCAAAAGGCGATAACCTGCGCGATTTCGTCTGGTTGCGCGACCCGGCCCAGCGGAATATCGGCCAAAAGACCCGATCCGCCGCGCGTTTCCAAGTAATCCCCTGCCATGGCGGTGTCGGTGAAACCAGGCGTGACCGCAAAACTAAGTATTCCTACGGAGGCGTAGCCGCGCGCGATCGTTTTGTGCATCGCGACCATCCCGCCTTTGGCCGCGGCGTAGTGCCAATGCGCCGGAGAATCGCCCCGATAGGCGGCGCGGCTGGCAACATGGACGATACGCCCGGGAAAGCCGCGATCCTGCCAGTGGCGCACCGCCAGCCGCGAAAGCTGCGCAGCGGCGGTCAGATTGATCCGGAGAGTGTCCTCCCACGCGTCGAGCCATTCCAGGTCCGATCGCTCGATCCGGTTGGGCTCAAACAGGCCTGCGTTGTTGATCAGGACATCAACCGCGCCGCCCGAGCGATCGACCGCTTCGTCCCACAAACGTTGCGCGGCCAGCGGGTCGCGAAAGTCAGCGGCGATCGCTTCGGCGGCGCCCGGGCGGGTCTGGTGACCGATAACGGGATAGCCGCGTTTGATCAGCGTGTCGTAGGTCGCTGCCCCGATCCCGCGGCTTGATCCGGTGAGAAGAATGAAACTCATGCACGCCTCTATCCGAAACTTTGCAAGTCTTGTCTATGCAACCGAGCTTGCGCGCGCGCCAACAATAGGTAAGACCCAAGACGGGATTGACAGCTAAAGACGAGTAGTAATGGCACAAAGACCGCTTTCTCCGCACCTCCAGATATGGCGGTGGGGGCCGCATATGTTGGTTTCCATCCTGCATCGGGTGACCGGCGACGGTATGGCTCTGGTCGGCCTTGGGGTTCTGGCGTGGTGGCTGGGCGCGCTGGCGAGCGGGCCTGAGGCCTACGAAACGTTCCTGTGGGCGGCCGGATCGCCGCGCGGCTATGTCGTGATGATTGGCCTGACCTGGGCGTTCTTCACCCATATGATGAGCGGGCTGCGGCACTTCGTGCTCGATATCGGCGCGGGCTATGAGCTGGACACCAACAAGATGTGGTCGATCCTTGCGCCCATTTTTGCCGGTGTCCTGACCGTGGCGGTGTGGACCTTCGTTCTGCTTCGCAGCGGAGGGCTGGGCTGATGGGCGACGGCACTTCGATCGGACGCGTCCGGGGGCTGGGGTCCTCGCATCACGGCGCGCATCACTGGCTCACGCACCGTTTCAGCGCGATCAGCAATCTTGTGCTGATGAGCTGGTTCATCATCAGCCTGCTGCTGTTGGGCGATTATTCCTACGAAGCGATGGTCGAGTGGCTGTCCGCCCCGGTCCCGGCGGTGGCGATGATGCTGCTTGCAGGCAGCCTTTTCTGGCACGCGCAGATGGGTCTTCAGGTCCTGATTGAGGACTATATCCACGAACCCGGCTCGAAGTTCGGGCTGCTGACGCTTCTCAACCTGGCTGCCGTCGGCGGCGGGGTTTTCTGTATTTTCAGCGTTGCAACGCTCGCCTTTGGAGTTTCCGCGTAATGGCCACCGCAGCAGCAAACGATCCCGGCCCACAATTGCAGGGCTCTTACACTATTATAGACCACACCTATGACGTCGTCGTGGTGGGCGCGGGCGGCTCAGGTCTGCGCGCGACGATGGGCGCGGCGGAAGCGGGGCTGAGAACCGCGAACATCTCCAAGGTCTTTCCCACACGCTCGCACACCGTGGCCGCGCAAGGCGGTATTGCGGCGTCGCTGGGCAACAACACGCCCGATCACTGGACCTGGCACATGTACGACACCGTCAAGGGGTCGGACTGGCTGGGCGATCAGGACGCGATCGAATATCTCGCGCGCGAAGCTCCGGCGGCGGTGTACGAGCTGGAGCACGCGGGCGTGCCCTTCAGCCGCAACGATGACGGCACGATCTATCAGCGTCCGTTTGGCGGCCATATGCAGAATATGGGCGCGGGCCCGCCCGTGCAGCGCACCTGCGCGGCGGCGGACCGCACGGGGCACGCCATGCTCCACGCGCTGTATCAGCAGAGCCTCAAATACGACGCGGACTTCTTCATCGAGTATTTCGCGCTCGACCTCATCATGAGCGATGAGGGCGGCGAGAAGAAGTGCGTCGGCGTGATGGCCATGTGCCTCGATGATGGCACGATCCACCGGTTTCGCGCTCAAAGCGTGGTGCTGGCAACTGGCGGCTATGGGCGATGCTATTACACCGCCACCAGCGCTCACACCTGCACCGGCGATGGCGGCGGCATGGTGCTGCGCGCTGGCCTGCCGCTCCAAGACATGGAGTTTGTCCAATTCCACCCGACCGGCATTTACGGCGCGGGCGTGCTTATCACCGAAGGCGCGCGCGGCGAGGGCGGGTACCTCACCAATTCCGAAGGCGAGCGGTTTATGGAGCGCTACGCCCCGAGCGCGAAGGACCTGGCTTCGCGCGATGTGGTCAGCCGCTCAATGGCGCTTGAAATGCGCGAAGGGCGCGGTGTGGGCGCGGATGGCGATCACATCCATCTGCACCTCGACCATATCGATCCCGAAGTGCTGGCTCAGCGTTTGCCGGGCATCACCGAAAGCGGCAAGATCTTTGCCGGTGTTGACCTGACGCGCGAAGCGCTGCCCGTCACGCCGACCGTCCACTACAACATGGGCGGCATCCCGTGCAATTATCACGGCCAGGTTGTGACGCTCGGCCCTGATGGCAATCCGGATCACGAGATCCCGGGCCTCTACGCGGTTGGCGAAGCGGCCTGCGTGTCGGTCCACGGCGCGAACCGACTGGGCTCGAACTCGCTGATCGATCTGGTCGTCTTTGGCCGCGCGACCGGCCACCATTTGCGCGACACCCTTGAGCCCAACGCCGCCCAGTCCGAACTGCCCAAGGATTCGGCCGATCTGGCGCTCTCGCGCCTCGACCACTTCCGCCACGCGAAAGGCGGCTCGCCCACCGCGCAAATCCGCGCGGAAATGCAAAAGGCGATGCAAAAGCATTGCGCGGTGTTCCGCGATCAGGAGCTGATGGACGAAGGCGTCCAGAAGCTCGCCGATCAGAACAAGCGGATGGAGGACATCCACGTCACCGACCAATCGCTGATCTGGAACAGCGACCTGATCGAAACGCTGGAGCTGGATAACCTCATGTCTCAGGCCAACGTGACGATGGCCTCGGCGGCGAACCGCAAGGAAAGCCGCGGCGCGCACGCGCATGAGGACTATCCTGATCGCAACGACAAGGAATGGATGAAGCACACCATCGCCTGGTTCGACGGCTGGGGCGGACGCGGCTCGAACATCCGCATGGATTACCGCCCCGTGCACGAATACACGCTGACCGACGACGCTGAATATATCGAGCCCAAGGCGCGGGTGTACTAAGCCGAGGCCACTTCCGGGCAAGAGCGATGGAGAGCCAGAAACAGCGCCTCAGCGCCCGGCTCTCCTCCTATTGGAAGATGGAGGTTGGCAACGCGCTGTTGGTCCCGGCGATCATGGTGTTTGTTTGCGTCAGCTACGATCAGACGCTTGGTATCGGCCTGGTGCTCGCCTGGGTTCCTATGGGCGGGCTTTTGGTCCTCGGCGGGCTCTATTGGCGCGCCAAGCTGCATCAGTTGGAGGGGCGAGGCGAGACGATGCGCGCCTTCGTGCCGCTTGCGCGAAAATGGCGTTTGCCGCTGCTGGCGACCACCGTGTTGGCGCTGGTTCTGGCGGTGGGCGTGTGGCTCACCGACTTGGCCGCCTCAACCGGGGAGCGCTGGGCGATCACTATCGCCGCCGCGCTCGCGGGTCTGGAATATGTCAACTATTACCATCGCCAGCTGCAACACTTTGACCATTGGGCTGATTTCCGGCGCTTGATTAGCGGAAACGGGTTTGCGCCGTCGTCCATGGCGAAAGACCTGAAGCGCCGTCCAAGTGATGCGGATCACGCTGACTAAGCCTTATGTAAGCGATACCAATTCTATTGACGCTTGTTACAAGTATCCGCGGCTCTAAGGATGAGACGCGAGCGAAGGGGTACGCATGCAGCTTCTCGACAAATTCGATGATCCTGAGGTTGAGCGCGCCTATATTGAAAGCGAGCGCACAGCGCGCATTCCCGCGACCCGCTTTCTGGCGGGGATCGGGATCGTCACGCTTGTCAGCTATATTGGGTTCAACCCTATGCACTTTCCGATGGAGGGGGTGCTCGCCTACAATATGGCCGCCGGGCCGTATATACTGCTGCAGGTTGGCATCGTCGCGGTCACCTTCACGCGGTTCTACGTCGAAAAGCAGTGGGTCGATCAAATCATATTCAGCCTCATGACCGCGAACATGTACGCGCTGATCGAGGCGCGACAGCCATTGCCCGAATAATGTGCTATTGCACCCATGGCCGAGGAGTACTTTTCAGGTGGTCCGTTACCAGTCGGCAAGTTACTCGAAACACTACTCGCCCTGG
>CALCCG010000238.1 GCA_937899785.1 uncultured Erythrobacter sp.
GGCGCACAATCCGCATAACCGGCACTCTTGTGCGTAACGCGCGTTAAGGGGTGACAACACACAGTCGCGGGCACCGGCTCAAACGACTCTCAAAAACCGTGGGCCAGGCCCTGCGCCCCTCTTGTAATTGATCGGTAACATCGCCATTGACCCCTCAGCCCGTCCTGATGCCAGCAGCCCGCAGGTCCGAGTTATGAGCGCTACCCCGTCAAAGTCTGATTCCCAGTTCGATCCCGACGAAGACAAACTGCGCGAAGAGTGCGGTGTCTTTGGCATGAGCGGCGTGGAAGACGCCGCCAATTTTGTCGCCTTGGGTCTGCACGCCTTGCAGCACCGCGGACATGAGGCGGGCGGGATCGTTTCGTACAGCGAATCCGTTGGTTTTCAGTCAGCGCGCAAGTCTGGCTATGTGCGCGACAACTTCACGCGCGCCAGCGGTATGGCGCACCTGCCCGGCCCGATTGCCATCGGCCATGTGCGCTATTCGACGTCCGGCTCCAAAGGCGCGACCGCGATCCGCGATGTTCAGCCCTTCTTTGGCGAATTTGCCATGGGCGGCGCGGCGATTGCGCATAACGGCAACCTCACCAACGCGCGCGCTCTGCGGCGCGATCTGGTGGAGCGCGGAGCGATCTTCCAAAGCTCGTCCGACACCGAATGCATCATTCACCTGATGGCGCGTTCGTTCGGCAAGACGATCCCCGACCGTATGAAAGACGCTCTGCGCCAGGTCGAAGGAGCGTTCTCGATCGTCGCGATGACACGGCACAAGCTGCTCGGTGTGCGCGATCCGCTGGGCATTCGCCCGCTTGTTCTGGGCAAATTCAAGGGCGCGTATGTGCTGTCCTCGGAAACCTGCGGCCTTGATATTATCGGCGCCAAGTTTGAGCGTGAGATTGAACCGGGCGAGATGGTGGTCATCACCAAGGGCAAGGTGGAAAGCTTTCGCCCGTTCGAGCCAGTCCGGCCGCGCCCCTGCATCTTTGAATATGTCTATTTCAGCCGCCCCGATTCGATCATTGGCGGAAAGTCAGTCTACGAAGTACGCCGCGAAATCGGAAAGCAGCTTGCGATTGAAGCTCCGGTTGAAGCGGACATGGTCTGCCCCGTGCCCGACAGCGGAACACCCGCCGCGATCGGCTTTGCCCAGCAATCGGGCATCCCGTTCGAAATGGGCATCGTGCGCAACCAATATGTCGGCCGCACCTTTATCGCCCCCACCGCGCAAATCCGCGATATGGGCGTGCGCCTCAAGCTGAACGTCCCGAGTTCTACGGCGTCGATATGCCCACGCGCGGTGAATTGATCGCGGCGCAAATGTCGGAAGACGAGATTCGCGATTTTGTCGGCGTCGAAAGCTTGCGCTTCATTTCCATCGACGGGCTTTACAAGGCCGTTGGCGAGGAACGCGGGCGCGATGACGCCGCGCCCAAATATCACGACGCCGTCTTCACCGGCGATTACCCCACCTCACTCACCGCCCGAGAGATCGCGCGACAAGAAGAAGCGCAGCTCTCGCTTGAGATGGAAGCGCAAGCTCAAAAATGACCGATAAGCCCCTTCAGGGACGCACCGCGCTGGTCACTGGTGCAAGCCGCGGCATTGGTGCGGCCACAGCCATCGCGCTGGCCAAGGCGGGCGCGCATGTCATCCTGGTCTCGCGCAAAGTAAAGCCCTTGGAAGCGATTGAGGATCAGATCCACGACGCGGGCGGCACCTCGACCATCGCGCCGGTCGACCTGACCGAGGCGGATTCGGTCTCGCGCCTTGCCACCGCGATATCCGGGCGCTGGGAAGCGCTGGAAATTCTCGTTCTTTCCGCGGCTTATTTGCCAGAGCTCACACCGCTTTCGCAGGTCGACCCGAAACAGTTCAACCAGGCGATGATGACCAATGTCATCGCCACACAGGCGCTTTTGTCGAACTTTGATCCGCTGTTGCGCCGATCCAAGCAGGGCCGGGTCATCGGCTTGACCAGCAGCGTAGGCGCCACACCCCGGCCCTTCTGGGGCGCCTATGGATCAAGCAAGGCCGCGTTCGACAATCTGCTGGAAACCTACGCCGCTGAGGTCGAGCGTCTCAGCCCCGCGCGTGTCGCCATCGTGGATCCGGGCGCAACGCGCACCGATATGCGCGCGCGCGCTTATCCGGGCGAAGACCCGCAGACGGTGAAGGCTCACGAAGTTGTGGCCGATCGCATCGTGTCTCTGCTGGCCGAAGAGTTCGACACGCTGCACCGCGAACGCGTCGCCGATCCCGCCGTCTAGCGGGCGAAACCATAACCCCTTTTACGGCTTAAGCGCTGGCCAACGCGGTCTGGCGCTTATTCGCCCTGCCCAAAGGTGAAATTTCTTACAGCAAACGGCCTGTTAACCGATTTCCTCTATCGGTTGGTAAGCGCAATTGGTGTCTTGAGGAGCGGACCACACGCAATTCACACCACTGGCTAAGAGACCAACCGCTTTTGGTATGAAGGCAAACCACGATGCCGACTGATAAGAACACCTACGATTACGCCGCGCAGGAGGACCGCTGCGCGCCACGCACAAAGCTCACGATCCCGGCGACGCTGCGCGCCTCGGGTGGCCGTGCCTTTCAAAGCGTGGTGCACGACCTGTCGATCTCCGGCTTTTCGGCTGCGTCCATCAACCGCATGCACGAAGGCCAGATGTGCTGGCTTTCGCTGCCCGGCCTCGAATCGCTGCAAGGCGAGGTGGTGTGGTGGGACAACTGCTTCGTCGGCTGCGCGGTCAGCGAGCTGGTGAGACAGCTCGT
>CALCCG010000239.1 GCA_937899785.1 uncultured Erythrobacter sp.
CTGTACGGATTGGGCCTTTTCGGGGTCATTCTTGTTATTTGCATCCTGAAGTATCCCGCGTTTCGGTTTGGCGTTGATTATGGCCACTCGACACGCCGTTCGATGCTGGCGGGGTATCGTACGCTGGGCCTGTGGGCACCGCTCGTTTTCGTGCTGTTCGCTGTTGTCGTGTATCCAATTGTCTACGCCGCGCTTGCATCGGCCACCGCGGGGATAGCGATCACCGTGTTCAATCTGAGCGTTCCGGTACCCGTGCTTGGTCTTGGCGTCCTCGGGTTGTGCGCTGCTCCGCTCTTGCTGGGAGGGTATAGCTGGCTTGACCTCATCAACCGTGTGCTTGTCGCGTTTTTGCTGGTGTCCACTCTGATTGTGACCGTGATGGTCTTGCCCAGGGTCCAGTGGGAAACGATGGTCGATCTGAGCTGGGCCGCCGATCCGCGCGCCATCCTGTTTGTAGTGGCGCTGGCGGGTTTTATGCCCAACCCGCTTGAAGTGTCGGTGACGTCTTCGATGTGGGTCGCGGAGGCTGAGCGGGGCGAGACCGGGCCTAAACCCACGCTGGACGAGGCGCGGCTCGCGTTCCTCTCAGGCTATGTCATGACCGCGTTTCTGGCCTTGTGCTTTTGCATTATTGGCGCGGGCGTCATGCACACAGGCCAGATCGCGCCAGAGACGAGCGCGCCCGGCTTCGCGCGCCAGATCGTTGCGCTCTACAGCGAGACCTTGGGCGAAGGGGCTGCGTTGCTAGCGGCGATTGCGGCGCTTTCCGTGATGGCGACGACGGTTTTGGCCGCGCTGGATATCGGCGGGCGCAACGTGGCCTCAACCTGGCAACAGGTCGCTGACGTGCACAGTGAAGCGGTCTTCAAACGCGTCTATCGCGCGGCCATTCCGGCTATGATCGCGCTTACGGCGGTGGTGCTTACGCTCTTTACCTCCAGCTTCACCGCGATGCTTGATCTTGCGACCAGCGCGGTGTTCCTTGGCGCGCCAATTGTGGCGACGTTGAACCACCTTGTCGTCACACGCACACCCATGCCCGAGGACGCGCGGCCCAGCGCAGCGATCCGGGCCTTAAGCCTGTTCGCGATTGCCATGATGACGAGCCTCGCGATCGCCTATTTCGTTTTGTGAAGGCCTTAGGCTTCGAACCGCAGCGAAATTTCCGCGCAATCCTTGCCCAGCTGTTCCAGCGTGAGTGCAATGCGCCCGTCCGTCGGCGGATCAAAGCGCAGCGCAAAGGGTGTGCCCAATTCGACATAGCGGTTGAGGTGCATCTGTCCGCCTGTGATCTGGATGCTCGGGTTATCTGTGATCAGGCACAAGGCCTGCCGCGTGACTTCGCCGAAATGGGTTGAGTTCACGTGGTCGCCCGACCCGCTGATGACACGATTGTGGGGCGGCATGCCGTTTTCAGCTGTGACCAAGGCCTCAATACGATCCGTATCGGGATCGAAAGGGCCAACAAACGCAAATTCACCCTCGCCAAGACCGAGGCTTTCGGGCGAGGCGTAGTCGAAATCCACCGGGCCTTTCGCCTGTTTGGCTTCGGTCTTTGAGCCTTCGCGCCATTGCTCGAAATTGCGATTGCGAAACACCACGCCGCGCCCACGCATCGTGACGATTGCGCGATCCTGCGCGTCAAACAGCGTCATCGCAAACGCCGGGCCACGCTCGTTCTCGATACGGTTGTAGACCCCGCGCACCGCGTGGCCCGCGTCGAGGTCATCAAGCGCGTAATCCATCCACGTAAGGGCGGACCATTGGCCTTCTTCCATGCCCCCTTCGAACAGGAAGGCGCAAAAGCTTGTCCAGAACTGCTGGGTCTGGATGCCGACCGGGTGTTGCGCTGGTAGCGAAAGCCATCCCCAGGCCTCTGTGTCGGATGAGCATACAAAATGGAGCGAGCCATCCGATCGCCGCTCAAATCCGTAAGCGTAAGGGGCCCCCCTCCCTTGCGGCATGAGCTTAGGCTTTCACGTATTTCTGAAAGCTCTTGCGCAGCTTCATGATCTTGGGCGGGATGGTGGCTTGGCAATAAGGATTGCGCTGGCCTTCTCCGTCCCAATATTCCTGATGGTAATCCTCGGCGACGTACCATGGCTTGGTCTGCTCGCCATTTTCCAGACCTTCGATCGTGGTCACCGCCGTGCCCGAATTCTCTGCGTTCCAGCGCGCGATTGCGGCTTCGGCTTCCTCGCCTTGCTGCGCGGAAAGAGGAAAAATGGCGGATCGGTATTGCGTGCCCACATCGTTGCCTTGCCGGTTCAGCTGGGTCGGGTCGTGAGTGCCGAGGAACACGTCGTAGATCTCCGCGATGCTGATGATCGAAGGATCATAGGTCACGCGTATGCCTTCGGCATGGCCGGTCATACCCGAACACACTTCGCGGTAGGTCGGATTGGCGTTCGTGCCACCGATATAGCCGCTTTCGACTTCGCTGACGCCGATCACATCCTTGAATACCGCTTCGGTGCACCAAAAGCATCCGCCCGCGATAATGGCTTGTTCCATGGGA
>CALCCG010000240.1 GCA_937899785.1 uncultured Erythrobacter sp.
GCTATTCATGACTCTCGCCGCATGGCACCGCCCGCGAGTGGGAGACCTCAGTCTCGTCACCCCGGGCTTGACCCGGGGTCCCGCTTCCTTCTTCGTGGAGCGCCATGGATCGCGAAGACAAAGGAGGCTGGGCCTATATGATGGCCGACCGCTATCGCGGAACGATCTATGTGGGTGTGACCGCGGATTTGGCGGCTCGTATTGCCCAGCACCGTGAGGGAAAAGGCTCGGACTTCTGCGCCAAGTACCATCTGAAACGCCTCGTGTGGGCCGAGCGTTTCGCGTCCATCGAAGAAACTATTGCTTTTGAGAAGCGCCTGAAACGCTGGCGGCGCGAATGGAAATTTGACCTAATCGAGAAGGCGAACCCGGATTGGGATGACTTGTTTGATCAATTGGCTGGAACCTAGCCCGTCCCGTCAACCCGGCCTTTCCGTCATGCCGGACCTGATCCGGCATCCCGCTTTCTTCTTCTATCGTGCTGCACTGCAAGAAGCGGGACCCCGGAACAAGTCCGGGGTGACGGGGCTTTTTCGCTAGAATTCTTTTTTGATCCAAGCGACTAGCTTCGCGATATCAAAATGCAGCCGCTCAGTACTAATCCCAAGCTTTCTCAACGTGAGTATGGTGTCGCGCTTGTCAATAGCAGCGATCTCGAAAATCTGTCGGGCCTTCAGAGACTTGTAATCCTCGATCGTGTGAAGCGACATAATACTGTCTTGTGCAGTTGAACGCGGATTTCTGCCGACCGCATTTATGAGAAAGGGCTTCGGTCTTTCGTCTTTGAAAAGGCTGAGCGTCAGAGTTTCATGCGCATCTTCAAAGCAAGAACGATCAATCCCCCAGACTGCACC
This sequence comes from uncultured Erythrobacter sp., assembly GCA_937899785.1. Lineage (GTDB taxonomy): Bacteria > Pseudomonadota > Alphaproteobacteria > Sphingomonadales > Sphingomonadaceae > Erythrobacter. The sequence continues at coordinate 855 of CALCCG010000240.1, forward strand.
GCGCTCATCAGACTGCTCTTCGTCATCGCAAGCGAAATAGAGTGCAACAAGCGGGCTGGTTGTCCAATCGAGAAGGGGCGTCGCCAATCCGTAGTGTTGTGCAAGTACAAGCCATTCGGTCGCGTCGGTAGGTAAGGGCGATGCAAAGCGCGCTGCTAGTCGTTTCCAACGATAGAGGCTCTTTTCGTCACCGATTCCCTTAGAACCATCGCGAAAGATCGATGGTGTCAGGTCCCAGCTCGCGTTCGGCTGACCTCGATAGAGCGTTGAAAGCTGGCCTTCGATAGAAAGGACGTCGATAAATTCCCTTACTATTTGCCAGCCGTGCATTCCCATCGAAAAGACTCACCGCGTCAGCTTCTTATAAGCCAACCGCGTCGGCCGATCCGCCGCATCACCCAGACGCCGCCGCTTGTCCTCTTCATAAGCCTCAAAGTTCCCCTCAAACCACTCGACGTGTGAGTTACCCTCAAACGCCAGAATGTGTGTCGCGAGGCGGTCGAGGAAGAAGCGGTCGTGCGAGATGACCACGGCGCAGCCGGCGAAGTTCTCGATCGCGTCTTCGAGCGCGCCCAGAGTTTCGACGTCGAGGTCGTTGGTCGGCTCGTCCAGTAGCAGCACGTTGCCGCCTTGTTTCAGCATCTTGGCCATGTGCACGCGGTTGCGCTCACCACCTGACAGCTTGCCAACATTCTTCTGCTGGTCCGCGCCTTTGAAGTTGAACGCGCCCACGTAAGCGCGGGTCGAGGTGTCGTGGCCGTTGACCGTCATGTAATCGAGCCCGTCGGAGATTTCCTCCCAGACGTTGTTTGATGGCGTCAGGTCATCGCGGCTCTGGTCAACATAGCCAAGATGCACGGTGTCACCGATCTCGATGCTGCCGCTGTCGGGGGTCTCCTGCCCTGTAATCATCTTGAACAGCGTCGACTTGCCCGCGCCGTTGGGGCCGATCACGCCGACAATGCCGCCCGGCGGGAGCATGAATGAGAGGTTTTCGAACAATAGCTTGTCGCCAAAGGCTTTCGAGATGTTCTTCGCTTCGATCACCTTGCCGCCGAGGCGCTCGGGCACCTGGATGACGATCTGCGCTTTGCCCGGAGCGCGGCCGGCTTGGGCGTCCTGCAGTTCCTCGAACTTGCGCACGCGGGCTTTCGACTTGGTCTGGCGCGCCGACGGGGTCTGGCGGATCCACTCCAGCTCGCGAGCGAGAGCCTTTTGCTTGCCCGATTCCTCGCGGCTTTCCTGTTCGAGGCGTTTGGCTTTCTTTTCCAAATAGGTCGAGTAATTGCCTTCGTAGGGGTAGTAGGTCCCGCGGTCGAGTTCGAGGATCCATTCCACAACATTGTCAAGGAAGTAGCGATCGTGGGTGATCATCAGCACCGCGCCCGCATATTCCTTAAGGTGGTTTTCGAGCCAGGTGACGCTTTCGGCGTCCAAGTGGTTGGTCGGCTCGTCGAGCAGAAGGATCGAGGGTTTCTGGATCAGCAGGCGGGTGAGCGCAACGCGGCGTTTCTCCCCGCCGGATAGGTTTTCAACCGACGCGTCGGATGGCGGGCAGCGCAGGGCCTCCATTGCGATCTCAAGCTGGTTGTCGAGCGTCCAGCCATCGACCGCGTCGATCTTGGTCTGAAGTTCGGCCATCTGGTCACCCAGAGCCTCGAAATCGGCATCAGGCTCGGCCATTTGCGCGGACACCGCGTTGAATTCTTCAACCAGATCAGCGGTTTCGCGCGCGCCGTCCTTGACGTTCTCAAGCACGGTCTTGCTCTCATCCAATTGCGGCTCTTGCGGCAGATAGCCAACGGTGATGTTCTCACCGGCCCAGGCTTCGCCCGAAATATCGGTGTCGATCCCGGCCATGATCTTCATCAGCGTCGACTTGCCCGCGCCGTTGGGGCCGACAATGCCGATCTTCGCGCCTTGGTAGAATTGCAGGTTGATGTTGGAGAGCACAGGCTTTTGAGCGCCGGGGAAGCTCTTGGTCATGCCCTTCATCACATAGGCGTATTGCGCGGCCATGGGGCGGGTCCTTTTGGCAAAAGTCGAATGGGAGAATTCACGGTTTCGCAGCGCAGATAGGGCGCACGGCAAGACAGGGCAAGCAGGGACCTAGGGGTAATACGTAATAGGGCGCGAAACCCAACCTAAGCCGGCGCGCGCACAGTCCCATCGATTGGAGCGCGTCCGCATATGTTTGCCCAGATTCTGTCGATGATCACGCCGGCTTTCGCGCTCCTTCTTACATGCGTTTTCGGCTATTTGTGGGCCAGAGATCGGCATAAGCTTCACACGCTGGGCTTTTCTCTTGGCTATGCGTGCTTCGTTGTCAGCTTCTTGCTCGTTGTCTTGGTCTTCGATGGGCGTTCAGCACCGATGGCGGTGCTGATCAATCTGGTGGCCAGCGGCGGAGCGATTGGCCTTGTGTGGGGAGCTGTACGCCGCCTTGGGCAGCCGAGCCCGATCGCGGCCTATCTTGCCGTTACTGTGTGCAGCTCGGTTCTGGTCTGGCTTTCAGTCTGGGCGCAGGTGCCGATGGCGCTTATCCTCGCGCAGAACGGCGGCTCAGCGCTTATCATGGCTATCGGCGCGGTTAGCCTGTGGCACTCCGGATCGCGCCAGCCGCTTGATCGCGTGATGATATGGCTGCTTGGCCTCTTTTCGCTGCACGGCTTCACGCGCCCCGTGCAACTTATGCTGCTCGAAGGGCGACCCGAAACGCTGAACTTCGGGACAAGCGCGCTTCAGGCCGTCAACGTGGTTTTGCTGGGTCTGTTTTCGGTGGGTTTGGGAATGGTCTTTCTGGCAAGCCTTGTGCGCGACCAGATTGATGCCGAACGCGAGGCCGCGCGGGTCGACCCGCTTTCGGGCCTGCCGTCCCGAGCCGAGTTTGAAATGGCGGCCAACCACCTCCTCGACCGCGCGCGAGACGAGCGCGTCGACGTCAGCCTGATCGTCGCCGATATCGACCACTTCAAGCGTGTCAATGACACTTGGGGCCACGCAGCGGGTGATCAGGTCATAGCCACTTTCGGACGGCTTATCGCCGCGCGTATCCGTCCTTCGGACGAAGCGGGGCGTGTTGGCGGAGAGGAATTCTGTCTTCTGGTCTGGAATTGCAAGGAAAGCGGGGCATCTGGCCTGGCGGAACGTCTGCGGCTCGCGCTCCCTGATCAATCGCGACGCGAAGGTGATACCGTTGCGCGCTGCAGCGCCAGCTTTGGCGTTGCTCAATGGAGCCCAGGTGAAAGCTATAAGTCCTTGTTCCAAAGAGCGGACGCCTTGCTCTACGAGGCTAAGCGCGATGGCCGCGACCGGGTCTGCCCCAAGCCGGTGGTCGACTATTCAACCGACAGCAACATTGTATCGATTTCGGCCTGAGACACGCTGAAACAACGCGGCTCAAGGTCAGAGACTTTCTCGTTGAATGTTTGCAGAGGCTTACCCACCCTTGCGGCAAGAAGACCTTGGCGAAAAGTATGGGCAGTCGATGCAGGCGTTGATCCTCACCTTTATTATACCGGCGATCGCGTTCATTTTCGCGGCGGTTTTTGTTGGCCTGTGGTGGCAGGATCGCGCACGCCTGCATGTCGCCGCTTACGCCTATTGCTACGCCGCGCTGGGCGCTGGCGTTCTGATCAATATTTTTGTTTTTCAGTCTATTACACCCATTACCGTCGTCGCCTATCACTTGCTGTCTATGTCCGGGCTGATCGCTCTTTTGTGGGGGACAGCGCACCGCGTGGGGCTCAAAACACCTTTGATCGCCTACACCGCCACGGTTTTGTTCACCTCCGTCTTGTTGTGGGCCGCGATTTCTGCGGGCGAGCGCGACGCCATGATGATGGCGCAGCACACAAATTCCAGCCTGCTCATGGCGCTCACGGCGCAGAATCTGTGGCACGCCGGATCGCGACGAATGGCGGATCGCGCGGTGGTTTGGGTGATCGCGCTTTTCGCTGTCTTTGGCTTTGTCCGCCCGCTTCTCACTGTCTTTTCGGACACCTTGTTTGGCCCCGGTGAAGAGGGCGCAGCCCTCTTGCTCGGAATCCATGTCCTGGCGCTTACGATCTTCCTGACACTGCAGGCCGTGGCTTTGATCGCAACCGTTCTGGGCGACAAGAGCGAAGCCGACCGCGAAAGCGCGGCAATGGACCCGCTCTCGGGCTTGCCGATGCGCGCCATGTTTGAACGCGAAGCGCTTGTGCTGCAGGATCTCGCGCGGGAGCGCGGCGTGCCACTTAGTCTTGTCATCGCTGATCTCGATCATTTTAAGCGCGTAAACGATACGCATGGCCACGCCGCAGGTGACCGGGTGATCGCGGATTTTGGCGCGCTGATCGCGGGCGAGATCCGCCCCAACGACATTTGCGGCCGAATTGGCGGCGAGGAATTCTGCGTGGTGGCCTTCAAATGCGAAGGGAACAACGCGCGCTCGCTGGCCGACCGCATCCGCCAGGCCGCCGCGCGTTTAAGCGTTCCCGACGGCGCCTCGGATGAACCGCCGATCACCGCCAGCTTTGGTGTGGCGCAATGGGATCCGCACGAGCCGTATCGCGAAGTTTTCCAGCGCGCTGACTCCGCGCTTTACGTCGCCAAGCGGTCCGGCCGCGACTGCGTCGTCCTCGCCGGAGAAGCCGGAGCGCACAAACCCATGCTGCGCCCGGAAGGCAGCGATGCAGAGCCGATCGATGCAGCGCCTGAAAGACGAGCGGAAGACGACCCACAGATCGTGGATATGGACAAGCGGAAAGCCGCCAACGGGGTGTAACCCACCCTGGCCAGCGGACCGGTGGCGTCTACGCCCAAGGATTCAAAAACCCTAAAAGAGAACCAACCGGTTAGCAGGCTCTTAACTGCAAGCCGCGTAAAGAACCGGTTCGAGCGGGACGGGAATGGGCCGGGTGTCAGAACAAGTCTTTGGAGTCATCAATCCGATGATGGCGCTGATTTTTGCAATCGGTGCCTTTCTGATCTGGCGTCGTGATCCACGCCAGCGATACATCATTGGTATGGCGATCGCCCCCTTGGCGTTGGGTGTCAGTTTTACTTTGAACCATTATTTTGTGTTCGAAAACGCTATGTCTGTTCGACTGGCGACGTCCTTTTTTGCGTTCGTTGCGGTTATCGCGCTCGTCTGGTCCGCGTGCCTACGACTGGGAAAGCGCGCGCCGCTGCTGATTTGGATCACCGGGGCTGTCTTGACGCTTGGAGTGATGGCGCTTTCGGAACCGTCGCGCGACATCATCCCGTGGGTTTTCCTGGTCAACGTGTATTGCGGGGTGGTCTTTTCGATGGGTGCCCTGCTGCTCGCTGAGGTGCGTTCACCCGAGCCCATGGACCGGGCCACTATCTGGGTTTTCGCGCTTATAGCCGCTCAGTTCTTCACGCGGCCGGTTATCGTCTACATGCTAACCGGCCCCATCAGTTCCGACAGCTATCGCGACTCCGCAGGGCACGCGGCGTATATGGTGGTTGGATCGCTCAGCATGGTCCTGTTGGCGGGTGTGCTGATGGGATCGGCGATGGTGGATCTTATGAAAGCGCTTAAGGACGCGGCGCGCACCGATAGCCTCAGCGGCCTTGTCCTGCGCGACGCTTTTGAGGAGAGCGCAACCGAGATGTTTGCACGTGCGCGCAGTGAGAACGCCCCGGTCAGCGTGATCGTCGCCGACATCGATCACTTCAAGCGCGTCAACGATGTCTGGGGTCATCCGGCGGGAGATAAAGCGATCGCCAATCTTGGTGAGGTGTTCAAGCGCACGATCCGCTCGACCGATGTGGCTGGGCGGATCGGTGGCGAAGAATTTTGCGTGCTGGTTTGGAACTGCCCGGAGGACGCCGCCGGGCGTCTTGCGGAACGTTTGCGGCTGCAATTCGCGCAGGAACGTCATGATGGGATCGAACCCGACATTCGCCTCACCGCCAGCTTTGGTGTGGCGGCGTGGAATCCGGGCGATAACTACTCAAGCGTCTACGAACGCGCCGACGAAGCGATGTACCGGGCCAAACGATCCGGGCGCAACCGGGTCGTCAGCAGCTCCTTTGGGCCCATCGGCGCCGCGTCGGGGGCGCCCGCGAATGACGGCGCGTCAGGTGCGCAGGTCGCGGTCGTCAATCCGCCTGAGATCATCGCAATTGGCGAAGGCAAACCTGCGCAGCAAGGCGCGCGCTAGGCGGCCAACTGGACAGGCGGGCTGCGGCGCTCTAGCCCGTGCCGGTTATGAAGACCCACGCCAGACTCGCTCTTCCCGCGCTTGCGAGCGCGCTTATTGTCACCACGCCCGCCTGGGCGCAAAGCGCGTTCGAGGCCGCGCAGGGCCGCGGACGCGAGGCCGCCGCGACGACCGCTCCCGGCGCACCCTCGACGCTTGAGACGATCGCCAGCGACGCTTTGGAGAACGACACGATCGCGTATGATTTTGTCGAAGGGGTGACGACCGAGGTTGGCCCCCGACAAGCGGGAACCGAGGCCGAGGCCCGCGCGCGCGTTTGGGCGATGGCGTGGCTCAAGGCGCGCGGCTTTGAGAACGTTGAGGCCGAGCCATTCGAAATGGAAACCTGGGTTCCGGGCGACACACACAAAGTCGAAGTGCTCGCCCCGTTTCCGCAGCCCATGGTTGTGCAACCGCTTGGCAACAGCGCTTCGACCGGTCCGGAAGGGATCGAGGCCGAAGTGGTCGAATTTGAAAGTGTCGCGGCGCTTTCCGCCGCCGAAGACGGCAGTCTGGACGGCAAGATTGCCTACATAACGCATCAGATGCGGCCTTCCATGGACGGCTCGCATTACGGCTTTGCGGGCCCCGTCCGCTGGTTTGGCCCGAGCATCGCGGCGAGCAAGGGCGCGGTGGCGACGGTGATCCGGTCGGTTGGAACCGATCGCAGCCGCAACCCGCACACTGGCGGCACAAGCTTCCCTGCGCGCACCAGTCCGATCCCGGCTGGCGCGTTGTCGCTGGCCGATGCGGACAATCTGGAACGCATGTTCGATCGCGCGGGCACCCGTGCTGTTCGCATGAAGCTTACCCTGACGCCGCGCCTTTTGGGCACCACTAAGAGCGCCAATGTTGTGGGCGAGATCGTCGGTTCCAATCCCGATCTTCCGCCTGTCTTGTTAGCGTGTCATTTGGACTCCTGGTGGAACGCGCCGGGCGCGTTTGACGATGGGGCGGGCTGCGGGATCATAACCGCTGCGGCGCTGCACGTTGCCAGGGCGGGCCAGCCCCTTCGCACCATACGCGTGCTGTTGGCGGGCGCTGAGGAAGTCGGCTTGTGGGGCTCCAAAGCGTACAGCGCCGCGCATATTGATGAGCCGATCGCAGTGGGCCTTGAAAGCGATTTTGGCGCGGACCGGATCTGGCGGTTTGAAAGCAATTTCGGCGAAACCAACCCCGATCTGCACAGGCGCTTGGCGCAGGCGTTGGCCCGCTACGGCGTCGCCAATTCCACCATCACCGCCAGCGGCGGCGCGGACATCAACATCGCGCGCGACCAAAAGACCGCGATCATTGATCTGCAGCAGGATGGCACGCGCTACTTCGATCTGCACCACACGCCGGACGACACACTCGATAAGATCGACAAAGTCCAGTTGCGCCAGAATGTCGCTGTTTGGACCACGGTTGCGGGAATTCTTTCCCAAGAGGCAGCGTCAATCCAGACCGGCGGTTTGATCCCCTCAGCGCCGCCCACCATGGGGCAATAAGGTCCCCGCCAAGCCCCCGCCGGTTGCCGTCGTCTAGGCGCGGACCAAGCCGCTCATCGGAGCGGCCGAGCGGCCGGGGAACAGGCTTGCCATGGCGCTGGCTGGATCGAGACCGAAATGTTCGGCCGCCGCCCCCGCTAGCACGCTTTCCAGCGCGGTCGTCGGCATCAGATCGCGCGCCTGGTAAAGGTCGCGCTCTGCAAGGCCTGGCCAATCGGCGAGAACCCGCTGCCCGCGCACCGCGCCGCCCATCACAAGGGCCGCGCTGGCCGTGCCGTGATCGGTGCCATTCGTGCCGTTATAGCGCGCGGTGCGGCCGAACTCGGTGGCGACCAGCACCAAAGTGTTCGACCAATCGCGTCCCATCGACGCGGCGTAAGCGCCCAGAAGCGCGTCAAGATTGCGCGCGGGTCGCGCAAAGGCGCCGCGCTGGTTGGCGTGCGTGTCCCAGCCGCCCATTTCGATCATCGCGATCCGGGCGCCATCCTCGCCGCGCATCAGCGATCCGGCCAACTCGCCCGCCTTCTTCGCATCGCGCAGGTTTCGCAGGCCATCGTCAGCCGCCATCGCGCGTGTCTCAAGCGCCTGCGCGTAGAGCCCGCTCAGTTGGTCATCATCGCCATAAAGCTTCGCCACCCGGTCAAGGAAGTCGGAGCTCGCTTCAGGCAGCGCCGATGGCGCGTAATTTGAGACCGGCGCGCGTCCGCGCAACGCCAGTGGCATGGTTGGGGCGATAGCAAGAGCGCGCGGCGTCTCGCGGTCCGACATCAGCGCCACTAGCCGGTTGAGCCAGCCGTCCCGCATCGTGTTGGGCGACGCCGCTCCGCTCTCGAGCAGGTCTTGCCCATCAAAGTGAGAGCGCTCGCGATAGGAAGTCGCCGTGGCGTGGACGAACAGCGCGTCACCCGCTGCGTAGGACGCGCCGACCTCCTCAAAAGCGGGGTGGAGCGCAAAGGTTCCGGCCAGCTTCGCAGCGCCTTCATAGTCGGGCAGGGCGGCGGCGCGCAGGGCCTCGAAATGGCCATCGTCGGTCGGCGCGAGCATCGCCATCCCATCCATCGCGCCGCGCAGCAGGACGAAGAGGAGGTTCTTGGATCCCGTTCCTTGCGCAAAAGCGATGCGCGGCGCCGCGAGGCTGGTGGCGCCAATGGCGAGTGAGCCTGCCAAGAGTGAGCGGCGGTGAAGTTTGGCGTTGAAATCGAGAGTGGTCATCGTCTTATCTCCGCATCATTTCAGGAGCGACCAGCAACAGGCCGAGAGCCTGGCTGCCGCTTTCCGCGCGCGCGAGCCAGGTGCGGGTGTTTTCGGACAACGCCCCGGGGAACGCGGCTTCGGCACGGGCAAGCACCGCGTCTGACGGCGCGTTGCGCGCGATGCGATCGGCCAGTTCGACCCTGCGCAACAGCGCGTCAGGTCCCGCCCAGCTGTCTGCGACATCATCAAATCCGGCGGGCGAGGGCGCACCCCAGGGTACCTGACCTAGCTGTCGAACAAGTCCGTTGATCCGCCTTTCGCCAAGATCATCAACGCCGGTGAAACGCAAGATCGAGGTGAACCATTCGACCGGCTGGCGAAATTTGGCGGGTTCACTGACCCAGCTTTCGGGTGCGTTGACAAGAGTGCGCGCGAGACTGTCGAGGTCTCCGCCGGTGCGCCGGAAGTCGTTTTCAAGCCGGGCGATAAGGCTCGGTTCGGGCTCATCCTTGGTGAAGTGCCGCGCCAGTTTTGTCGCCACAAACCGCGCCGTTGAGGGGTGCGCGGCGAGGTCATCGAGAATGGCGATCGCTTGCGATGCGCCGGTGTCCTCATATCGGCGGCCCAAAACCGTACGGGTTCCGCGTTCGTGCGCCACTTCGGCAAAGGCCGCGCCGCCGGGCTGGTCTTTGGAGAAGCGGGCGATGCGGCCAAGACCGCGAATTGTCCATCCGGTGAGAGCGCGGGCGAATTCGGTCACGTCGCTTTGGCTGTAGCCGCCATCGACCCCCAGAGTGTGCAGCTCCAGAATCTCGCGTGCGAGGTTTTCGTTCAGCCCCCGCTCGGGTCGGTTCGGATTGCGGCGACGTTGGCGTTCGCCGATTTGCGAATTGGGCCCGATCGACTGGAACTGGTCCAGATAGAGCAGCATTGCGGGGTGCAGCGCCGCGGCCTTGAGCATGTCGGAGAATTTGCCGGTCGCGTGCGGGCGTATTGCGTTGAACTCGTGGTTGCCGACCTCGAATGGCGTTCCCGGCTTGCCCGCCGACACGGAAAAGTGGTTTGACCAGAAATGGACAAGGCGCTCGGCAAAGGGGTTGGGAGTTGTAACCGCGACCTTGAAGCGCGCGGCCACATCCACGCGATACCGTCCGTAAGCCTCTTCGACCTTGGCGCGGTACTCCGGCGGGAGCGCGGCCAATTGCTCGGCGCGCGCGGAGCGTCGGGGTTGCGCTGCTCCCGGCGTTTCCATGGCGCTTTGGCTGGCTTCCATCGGCGAAGCCGTTTGCGGTGCCTGTTGCCGGTTCGCGCGCGAGCGGCGGATGATCTGGAGCAATTCGCCGGCTCCGCCACTGGTGTCAGGGCGTCCGCTCAGCGGGCCGGGACGCGGATCAAACTCGCGCAATTGTCGCAAGAGATCGCCTTGCGGGTCGGCTGGCGCGCTCTCGCCCAGCCTCAGTCCGTATCCGAATCGGTTAAGCGCAACGCTGGCTCTGCTCATGACCAAGGCTCATCCTGTTCCTGATGGGTGCCTTTTTTGACGCACCGACCTTAAGGCAGGATGAGCCTTGCTCAATTGGTCCACAGAGTCACGTCGCAGCGCGTCGCAGATTGTCGCGATGCCCTAGCGGAAACCAGCTCGGTCGGGTCACGCGGCCAGGCTGGGTGTGAACACCTGATTGGCGTCGAAATGATCGGCGTGGCTAAGCTCGAAATGGCTGACGGCGTGGCCCAGCTTCTCCGCCTCGCTCGCAAGCGAGGCCGCCGCCGCGGTGCATTGTTCCGCCATGGCGGCGTTTTGCTGAGTCGAATTGTCGAGATCGCGCACCGTGCTGGTGATTTGCGAGATGCTCTCCGCTTGGACTTCGGTGCTGTCCGCGATTGCCTGGATCGACGTGTCCAGTTCAGCCACCCCTTGGGTGATAGCCGCAAAGGCCTCGCCCGAGCGCTTCACCAAGTCAACGCCCGAACTCACATGCTGACTGCTCGAACTGATCAGCGCTTTCACTTCGTCCGCCGCTTCGGTGCAGCGCTGGGCCAGCGCGCGCACTTCACTCGCGACCACAGCAAAGCCCTTGCCCGTTTCGCCCGCGCGGGCTGCTTCGACCCCGGCGTTGAGCGCCAACAGATTGGTCTGGAAGGCGATGGAGTCAATGACGGCGATGATGTTGTTGATCTCTTCCGATGACTTCTCGATCTGGTCCATTGCGGTCACCGCCTGCGCTACAATCGTGGAGCCATCGCCCGCTTTCTGCGTGGTCGAAGCGATCGTGCCGCGCGCACCTTTGGTGGTCTCAGCGGTGTCCTGGATGCGTTGGTTCGTGTCGGCGATCGCGGCCGCGGTCTCTTCAAGATTGGCGGCTTGCTCTTCTGTGCGGCGCGCCAAATCGTTGGAGGCGCTGCGGATTTCAGCTGAACCCGTGGTGATGGTGTTCACATTCTCCACGACTGTGCCGATTGTGCCCTGAAGCGTCTCAACGGTCGTGTTAAAATCGGTTTCCACCTGATGATATTCTTTGGGAAGGGTAACCGGTTCGATCGCAAGTTGTCCGTCGGCCAGCATCGACAGCGCCGAGCCGAGCTGATCGTTCACAGAGGACACCTTCCCCTTGAGGTCGAAAAAGTATGAGGACAGCGCAAGTTCAATGTCGAGGAGCGAAACCTTGACCAGCGCCACCGCCTGGCGCGCTTGAGCGCGTTTCCAAGGCAGGTAGCGCTGCCAGCCGGGCGCGATGGTTTCCTCGATGAGATGTTCGAGCATGCGCGCATAGCTGCCGACATACCATTTGGGTTCAAGCCCGATGCGCGCGTGGACCGCGCCAATATGCGCCGCGCGATCGCGGAACCGGTCATCTACACCCTGTTGGAACACCGACTGCCAGTGATTGGCTTGCGCGCCGCGCGCGCGATTCATCATGCTTGGGTCTTCAAACAGCGAAGCAAGGTTCTCGCGCGAGCGCAGCTCGGTGTAGAATTCGTCCAGCGCCTTCTCGATGCGGCGATTTACCGCCCGACTTACCCCTTTGTGCGCGGGGTCCTGGGCCTTGATGCCATAGAATTCAAGGCGTTCGCTAAGGGGTCTATGAGCCATGGGATCGTTCCATTCGTCTTGTTTGAGTTTGCTTTGGGTT
>CALCCG010000241.1 GCA_937899785.1 uncultured Erythrobacter sp.
TAGATGCCCTGCCCCTTGATGTCGTGCGGGTAGCCCACCACCGCCGCCTCGGCGACTTTGGGGTGGAGCACCAGCGCGCTCTCAACCTCGGCGGTGCCCATGCGGTGGCCCGAGACGTTGATCACATCGTCCACACGGCCGGTGATCCAGTAATAGCCATCCGCGTCGCGGCGGCAGCCATCGCCGGTGAAATACTTGCCACGATAGGTCGTGAAGTAGGTCTGCTCAAATCGGTCGTGGTCACCATAAACGCTTCGCGCCTGGCCGGGCCAACTGGCCACAAGACACAGATTGCCGTCGGTGGCGCCTTCAAGGACACCGCCTTCATTGTCCACGAGCTGCGGCTGGATGCCAAAGAAAGGCAACCCGGCGGAGCCTGGCTTCATATCGTGCGCAGCGGGGAGTGTGGTGATCATTGTCCCGCCCGTTTCGGTCTGCCACCAGGTGTCAACGATCGGGCAACGCCCCTCGCCCACCACATCGTGATACCAGCGCCAAGCCTCAGGGTTGATCGGCTCGCCAACGCTTCCGAGCAGACGCAGCGAAGAGCGATCGCGGCTTGTCACATAGTCATCGCCTTCGCGCATAAGAGCGCGGATCGCGGTCGGCGCGGTGTAGAGGATGTTGACCTTGTGCTTTTCGACCACGTCCCAAAAGCGGCCGTGATCGGGATAGTTGGGCACGCCTTCAAACACGATGCCGGTCGCCCCGTTTATAAGCGGGCCATACACGATATAGCTGTGCCCGGTGACCCAGCCGATATCGGCGGTGCACCAGAATATCTCGCCTTCAGAGTAATCGAACACATAGGGAAACGTCGTTGCAGTCCACACGCCGTAGCCGCCCGTTGTATGCAGGACGCCCTTGGGCTTTCCGGTCGAGCCGGACGTGTAGAGGATAAACAACGGGTCTTCGGCGGCCATGACTTCGCAAGGGCAGTCTGCATCGCTGGCAAGGTCGCTGTACCAATGGTCACGCCCCTTGGTCATCGCGATATCGACGCCGGTGTGCTTGTGCACCAGGACGGCGGTGACATCGACGCCTTCGATCTGAAGCGCGGCGTCGACATTGGCTTTAAGCGGTACGCTCTTGGTCCCGCGCAGGCCTTCATCGGCGGTGACGACAAAGCGGCTGCCGCAATCGACGATCCGCCCCGCCAGCGCCTCGGGCGAAAAGCCGCCAAACACGACCGAATGGATGGCGCCAATCCGCGCGCAGGCCAGCATGGCAAGCACGCCCTCGATCACCATCGGCATATAGATCGTGACGCGCTCGCCTTTGGTGACGCCCATGGCTTTAAGCGCGTTGGCCATGCGCACGACTTCGGCGTGGAGCATGCCATAGGTAAGCGTGCGCCCCGGGCTTGTGGGATCGTCGGGTTCGAAGATCAAAGCGGTTTGATCCGCGCGCGCTTCAAGGTGACGATCAACGGCGTTGTAACACAGGTTGAGCGCCCCATCGGCGAACCATTGGATATCAACCGGATCGTAAGACCATTCGCCGCCTTTGGTGGGGGCGGTGTACCAGCTCAAACGCTTCGCTTGCTCAAGCCAAAAGGCGTCCGGCACCGCGATCGATTGGGCGTACATCTCCTGGTACTGCTCAGCCGTGCAATGGGTCGTCGCAGGCGCCTGCGGACGGCGGACGAAATCGCTCACTCACACTCTCCCTCTAGAGAAGTGATGTAAGGCGAGATCAGGTCGACTGTCCATATTTTTGGAGCGCCTCGGGCGTGTCGATATCGATCAGCCAGTCAGGCGGACAAACCACTGGCGTGCCTGCGGCCAGCAGGTCGCGCGCGCCGGTGTCGCCCTCCGATTCGGACAGGGTCACGAAGTGATCCTTGCCGAAAATGGCCGGCGGCATGCGCGCATCGCCCCAGGCTGACACAAAGATGTCGTGGCCGTGCGTGGAGAGGTTGGCGAGCGCGGAAAAATGCCCGGTCGACACCAGAGGCATGTCGGCAAGCGCTATCAAAAGCGCGTCGCAACGGTTTGCCTCAGCCAGTTCGGCAGCCATCACAACCGATGCGCTCAGGCCTTCGTGAGCCTTGGGATTGATGACCGGTTCGAACCCGGCATCGATCCAGCCTGGCTCGCAGGGGTGGCCCCCTATCGAGGTGATCACCCAGGCGCTCTTAAACCGCTCAATCGGGATTGCGCGGGCTGCGTGTTCGCCCAAAAGGCGCCCTCGAAAGGGCTGCGCAAGCTTATCCGCGCTGCCAAATCTTCGCGATGAGCCCGCAGCCAGCAACGCAACGCCAAGGCGCTGCCGCTTAGCCAAGCGCCGCCTCGAAGTCGGTGTTCTGATAGGCGCGAATGACCTCCGCCAGCGTGGACAACGCCAAAGTGTGCGGATCCCGGGAGGAATGGAACACGCCAATCGGCGCGCGAATGGCATCAAGCGCAGCTTGCGAAACACCGCGCGCCAGCAGCGCTTCACTGCGCATGGCGTGCGCCCTTCGACCACCCATTGCACCGATATAGAAGTGTGGCAGCGCCAAGGCCCGCTCCATCAGGTCGATCTCCCAATCGTGATCGTGGAACAAGAAGACAAACGCGCTCCACGGATCACTTGCCAGGAGGTCGGTCTGGGTGCGCCGCTTGAGCAAGGCGGGCGCTTCGCCCCGCGCCAAAAGCGCCTCAACGATCCGCTCATCCGGGGTCAAAACCCGCGTCTCGCAGGCCGAAAGGGACGCGAGCGCTGCCAACGCTTCAACACCCGCGCCATGGCCGACAACTTGAAGCAGCGGCGCGGGCCACTGGCCAAAGACCCCGCTGGCCGTTTCGGAGTCGAAGGCGGGCGAATGCCATTGGGGGCGATGTTCAACCCCGTCAGGGCCCACACAGATCGTGAACGGCGCACGCGCGCTGACGCTCTGCAAGCCAAGAGCGACAAATTCGCTCGCAACGAGCGGGGCGAAGTGCAGGTCGAGACCGCCGCCGCAAGGCAGCTTGATATCGAGATAGGGTGAGCCGACTCCGAACCGCATCACGCGCGGTGTTCCCGCTTTCAGCGTATCGAGAGCTTCCGCGACCACTGCGTTTTCAATGCATCCGCCCGACAGCGATCCAGCAAAGCGCCCGTCTTCAGCCACGCCCATGATCGTGCCGGGATTGCGCATCGAAGAGCCCTCAACCGCGCAAATGGTCACCAGCACGGTGCGCTGACCGGCGCGTTGGCGCTCATCAAGAAACCGAAGAACGGCGGTCAGGTCCAAGGGCCGGCGGTGTCCTACTCGCTGGTGGAGGCGAGATAGGCGACGATAGCGGCGCGTTGCTCGCCATTGCGCACAGCGCCCGCCACCATGCTGGTGCCTTCAACATAGCCGGCAGGGTTGGCCAGGAACCGGTCAAGCGATGCGTAATCCCAGACGATGTCCGAGGATGCCAGCGCTTCGCTGTAGGGATAATCCGCCGCCGCGCCCGCTTTGCGCCCGACGACGCCGTAGAGATTGGGCCCGGCCATGCTGGGACCACCAGGATCCGCGTTGTGGCAGCCTGTGCACGCCTGAAACGCTTCTTCGCCCAGCGCAGCCAGGTCGACTTTGTCCGATGGCTCTTCGAGCGCAGCGGGTTCGACAACGGCGCTGGCGGCAGGCTCACCGGGTTCGCGGACAACGATTTGCTCGACCACTCGCTCGGGCTCGCTTGACCCGCACGCGGCCAGCGTGGCGGTGAGCAGGCCCGCCGCCATAAGGGCGCGGTTGCGCATGTTCACTTCCTTCCGAAACACGCCTAGGCGAACTGCTTCGCAATCGGCAATTCCCGCAAACGCTTACCCGTCGCGGCAAAGATCGCGTTGGTGAGAGCGGGCGCCGCTGGGGGCAGACCCGGTTCACCCGCGCCGCCAATCGGCACGTCGCCGCTGTTGATGATCTCAACAATGATCGCCGGTGTCTCGTCCATGCGCAGCATCTTGTAGTCGTGGAAGTTGCTCTGCTTCACAGCGCCATCGACAAGGTCAAGCTCGCCATACATCGCGGCCGTCAGGCCAAAGACGATGCCGCCCTCGATCTGGTTTTTGAAGCCATCCGGGTTCACGACATAGCCCGCATCGCACACGGCCCAGACGTTTGTCATCCTGGGTTTGCCTGCGCTCATATCGACCTCGATCACCTGGGCGACTATCGAGCCAAAGCTTTCAACGATGGCGATACCCTTGGACCGGCCTTCAGACCGTGGAGCGGACCAGTCCGAAATCTCCGCGACCTTCTTGAGCACCGCAGCGTGGCGCGGCGCCTCAGCCAACATGGCGAGGCGGTACTCATACGGGTCCGCTTTCGCGGCGTGGGCGGCTTCGTCGATAAAGCTCTCAATGAACCAGCCGTGCTGCGAATGATCAACCGAGCGCCAAGCGGCAAAGGGCAGATGGCGTTCGGCTTCCGCCACGCGCACGCTGGTGTTGGGTATCGCGTAAATACCCGGAACGCTGGCCTCCTTGGGATCATCGCGGTGCGTGAAGACGTTATCATACGCCGCAAGCGCCCCGTTTTCATCAAGACCAGCCTTAAACCGGCTCAGTTCTGCGGGGCGGTAGAGCGCCTTTTGCGTGTCTTCCTCGCGGCTCCAAACCGATTTGATCGGATAGCCGGTGGCTTGCGCGATGCGCGCGGTCATCACCGCATAGACCGCCTCAAGCCGGCGCCCAAACGAACCGCCCAGATAGGGATGGTGGACCGTGATGTCTTCTTTGGCGATGCCCGTCGCGGCGGAGAGCTCGCTGCGCACTTCAAGGGGAACCTGCGTCGAAGTCCACACATCGCACCGGCCATCTTGCACCGACGCGGTGCAGTTGATCGGCTCCATCGGAGCGTGCGCGAGGTAGGGGGCCTTGTATTCCGCTTCGATCACCGTCGAAGCGCTGGCCAAGGCCGCCAAGGCGTCGCCTTTCGAAGCGACCAAATCGCCGCCGGCCGCGCCCGCTTCATCCAGCGCTCGGGCGTAGGCGTCGAACTGGTCTTGCGTGGTGCGGATTGCGCTTTCGCCCTCGGTCCATTTGATGTCGATCGTGTTCAGCGCCTGCTGCGCCTGCCAATAGCTGTCCGCTACAACGGCGACGAAATCGCCCATGTTGAGGATTTGCAGGACACCGCCCATCTTCTCGGCCTGCGCGGCGTCCATACTCGCGACGCGCGTTCCGGGAACCGGAGGCCGCACCGTCGCAGCGTAGGACAGCGTCACTCCTTCAGGGACAGCGTCGATCCCGAATTGCGCGGTGCCGTTGACTTTGCTCGGAATGTCGGTGCGCGCCTTGCTCTTTCCGATCAGGCGATATTGATCGGGAGTTTTGAGCACCGGCGTCTGGTCCATCGGCTGATCCGCCGCCGCGGTCGCAAACTCGGCGTAGGTCGCCGACTTGCCCGTGGCCTTGTGGATGAGCGTGCTGTCGCGCGTTTCGATCTCGCTCGCAGGCACACCCCATTCGTCCGCCGCCGCGCCGATCAGCATCTGACGCGCCGCCGCGCCGGCGACCCGCATCTGGCCTTGGCCCGTGGTGCGGATCGAAGATGAGCCGCCCGTGATCATCACGTCCAGCGCTTTGGAAATCTGCGTGAACAGGCCGTTCCAAGTCGGCTCGATCCAATCCGCCGCGCCCAGCGTAAAGGGCGCGACAAACATACGCGCCGTGTCGGTCATGACATAGGTGCCATCCGCTGGCGCTTGCATCACTTGGACCTTGCTCCAGTCCGCATCAAGCTCATCAGCGAGCATTTGCGCGAGCACCGAATGCGCCCCCTGCCCCATTTCGCAATGCGGCACGATCGCGGTGACGATGTTATCAAGGCCAATCTTGACCCAGCTGTTGATCAGCTGCTCGCCTGCTCCGCCCGCAACCCTGGGCGCCAGCGCGCCAATCGGATTGCCAGGCCGCACAGCGACACCAATCAGCAAACCGCCACCGGCCAGAACGCCCGCGCCGATAAAGCCGCGACGGCTCCACTTGGCGAGGCGGGAGGGTTTCTTGTCCTGTGTCATATCGTTCATCGATCAGGCCTCCTCTTGACGCGGTTCGAGTTGACCCGAGGCGACTTTGATCGCCCGGCGGATACGGGTGTATGTGCCGCAGCGGCAGATATTGCCCGACATGGCCGCGTCGATGTCTTCATCGCTTGGCGTCGGGTTGTCGCGCAGCAGCGCGGTGGCGCTCATCAGCTGGCCTGATTGGCAGTACCCACATTGCGGCACCTGCTCGGAAATCCAGGCCCTCTGCAACGCGGAGAGCTCTCCATCCGGGCCGCTTATACCCTCAACCGTCGTTATCTCGCTTCCCTCAGCGGCCGCGACCGGTGTCGAGCAAGAACGGACGGGCTGCCCATCCAAGTGAACCGTGCAGGCTCCGCATTGCGCGATACCACAACCAAATTTGGTGCCGTTCATACCCAGCTTTTCGCGCACGACCCACAGGATCGGCAT
>CALCCG010000242.1 GCA_937899785.1 uncultured Erythrobacter sp.
CGAGATCGAAACGCCGTGCGTCGCGCGAAGACCACCAAAGCCCCAGCGCTTCATCGCGCCCGCAAAGCCTTTACCTTGCGTGTGGCCGGTGATGTCGACCTTCTGGCCAGCGATGAAGTGCTCGGCGCTGATCAGCGAACCAACCGGCACGAGGCCGTCTTCGCCCTCAACACGGAATTCCGCCACGCGGCTCTTGAGACCAACTTCCGCCTTCGCGAAGTGCTCGCGCTGCGGCTTGTTGACGTTCTTTGCTTTCGCTTCGCCGGCACCCAGCTGAACAGCGAAATAGCCATCCGTATCTGCGGTGCGGTGCGAGACGACCTGGCAGTCTTCCAGCGCGAGAACCGTCACCGGCACGTGCCGACCGTCCTCTTGGAAGAGGCGGGTCATCCCAACCTTCTTTGCGATCACGCCAGTGCGCATCGTCTTTACTCCTTACAGAGGCACGCAAGGGACCATCCCAAGAGTGCGTGATTACAATGTCTGCTGAGAACCCCGTCCGGGTTGATGCCGTACCAGCCGCAAGGGCCAGTCTGGCGAGACGGAGGGACTCAGCCCGTCCAATTCCCGTTGGGGAAAAGTCCGGCGGTATCCCGATGTCTTGCTGAGCTTTCCCGCTTGGGGTTTCGCTCAACGGGGCCATCAGAGCCCCTTATCTCTCGGTCGGCTTAGCGTCCGGTCCGAAGGACGGTGAAATCGCTTGGCTTAGGCCAGTTTGATCTCAACATTTACGCCCGCAGCCAGATCAAGCTTCATCAGCGCGTCGACCGTCTGAGCGTTGGGCTGCACGATGTCGAGCAACCGCTTGTACGTGCGCACCTCGAACTGCTCGCGCGACTTCTTGTCGATGTGCGGGCCGCGGTTCACGGTGAACTTCTCAATGCGCGTCGGCATGGGAATGGGGCCTCGAATAAGCGCGCCGGTCCGGCGGGCCGTATCTGCGATCTCGCCAGTCGCCTGGTCGAGAACGCGGTGGTCAAACGCCTTGAGGCGAATACGAATATTCTGAGCTTCCATTACCTACACCGATGCGAAAGAGCCAAGGAGAGTTGCCCCTCCTGTATCAAAAACAAAAGGCCAGCCCCACTTGCCCTTTCTCCGATTTCGCGGAGGGTTCCGTGGGCGGCCTTACAAAATTGCGTGTTCGAGAACGAATCCGCTCTCGTGTGGACGCGCGTATATCGATGAGACCCTCGGGATGCAACCCAAAATCCGTAACCGATTTTACGCATTTCTTGTCGAGCCTGCCTTCGCCACCCTCTCCCCCGCCCTTCGCACCCCATATGGTATATCCTGGGGGTGCGAAGGGCGGGGGAGAGGGTGGCCCGGAAGGCCCAAACAAAGAAGGCACCTCACATAAATTGGGGCCCGGAGAGCATGCGCTCGCCGGGCCCCGAATTTGTCTCCGTCACTCCCGGATGGGAGCGCGAGGTTTACTTGGTGATCTTGGCCACAACGCCCGAACCAACGGTCCGGCCGCCTTCACGGATCGCGAAGCGCAGACCTTCGTCCATAGCGATCGGAGCGATCAGCTTGACGTTGATCTTCACGTCGTCGCCCGGCATCACCATTTCGGTGCCTTCGGGAAGGATCACTTCGCCGGTCACGTCCGTGGTGCGGAAGTAGAACTGCGGACGATAGTTCGCAAAGAACGGCGTGTGACGGCCGCCTTCATCCTTCGACAGAACGTAGACGCTCGCTTCGAACTCGGTGTGCGGCGTAACCGAACCCGGCTTGGCCAGAACCTGACCGCGCTCAACTTCGTCACGCGCCTCACCGCGGATCTGTGCGCCGATATTGTCGCCCGCTTCGCCCGAGTCGAGCAGCTTGCGGAACATTTCAACGCCGGTCACGGTCGTCTTGGTGGTGTCCTTGATGCCGATGATTTCGACTTCGTCACCCACGTTCACAACGCCGGTTTCGACACGACCGGTGACAACCGTACCACGACCCGAGATCGAGAACACGTCTTCGATCGGCATCAGGAAGTCCTGATCCACCGGACGGTCGGGCTGCGGGATGTAGGTGTCGACCGCTTCCATCAGCTCGCGGATCGACTTTTCGCCGATTTCTTCATCGCGGCCTTCGAGCGCGGCCAGAGCCGAACCCTTGATGATCGGAATATCGTCGCCGTCAAAGCCGTACTCGCTGAGGAGCTCGCGCACTTCCAGTTCGACGAGTTCGAGGATTTCCTCGTCGTCAACCTGGTCGACCTTGTTCATGTAAACAACAAGCTGCGGCACGCCGACCTGACGCGCAAGCAGGATGTGCTCACGGGTCTGCGGCATGGGGCCGTCAGCGGCGTTCACAACCAGGATCGCGCCGTCCATTTGCGCCGCACCGGTGATCATGTTCTTCACATAGTCCGCGTGGCCGGGGCAATCGACGTGCGCGTAGTGACGCGCGTCGGTTTCGTACTCGACGTGCGCGGTCGAGATGGTGATGCCGCGCTCACGCTCTTCAGGAGCCTTGTCGATGTTGGCGAAATCAACCGCCGCACCCATGACCTTGGTGATAGCCGCCGTCAGCGTGGTCTTGCCGTGGTCGACGTGACCGATCGTGCCGATGTTGCAGTGCGGCTTGTTACGCTCAAACTTTTCCTTCGCCATTTCTCGTATTACCTTCTTTCAGAATTTGATTGTGTGCGGGGGAAAGGGCGGCCCGCTGAATCAGGCGCCGCCCCTAGCCGTGCTTGCGATCTTAAGCAAGCTTCTCCTTGACCTTCTGCGCCTCGCTCGACGGAACTTCGTCATAGTGCGAGAACTGCATCGTGTATTGCGCGCGGCCCTGGGTGAACGAGCGCAGCTCGTTCACATAGCCGAACATGTTGGCCAGCGGCACAAACGCCTCGACCGCCTGCGCGTTGCCGCGAGTGTCGGTGCCCTGGATCTGGCCACGGCGGCTGTTCAAGTCACCGATCACGTCGCCCAGATAGTCTTCCGGGGTCACGACTTCCACCTTCATCACCGGCTCAAGCAAACGAATACCGGCGCGATCCGCCGCTTCGCGCATGGCGCCGCGTCCGCAGATTTCAAACGCCACGGTGCTGGAGTCGACGTCGTGGTACTTGCCGTCGATCAGGCGGATGGTGAAGTCGATGATCGGGAAGCCGATCATGTAGCCACTCTCAGCCTGCTCGCGCATGCCCTTCTCAACCGACGGAATGTATTCCTTCGGAATGTTACCGCCCTTGATCTCGTCTTCGAAGATGATGCCCTGGCCGCGCTCACCCGGAGTGACGACAACCTTGGCTTCACCAAACTGACCCGAACCACCCGACTGCTTCTTGTGGGTGTAGGTCAGCTCGACCTCGCGGCCCAAAGCTTCGCGGTACGCCACCTGCGGCGCGCCGACATTGGCTTCGACCTTGAACTCGCGCTTCATGCGATCGACGAGAATGTCGAGGTGAAGTTCGCCCATACCCTTGATGATCGTCTGACCGCTTTCGTGGTCGGTCGTCACGCGGAAGCTTGGGTCCTCGGCGGCCAGGCGGTTGAGCGCAACGCCCATCTTTTCCTGGTCGGCCTTGGTCTTGGGCTCCACGCTCAGTTCGATAACCGGATCGGGGAATTCCATACGCTCAAGGATGATCGGCGCGCTCGGGGCACAAAGAGTGTCGCCCGTGGTGGTTTCTTTGAGACCCGCGATCGCGACAATGTCGCCAGCGAACGCCTCATCGATGTCCTCGCGGTTGTTCGAGTGCATCAGCAGCATGCGGCCGATCTTTTCCTTCTTGTCCTTAACCGAGTTGAGGACGCTGCCCTTGGCGAGCTGACCCGAATAGATGCGGGTGAAGGTGAGCGATCCGACAAAGGGATCGTTCATGATCTTGAACGCAAGCGCGCTGAAGGGCGCGGCGTCGTCGGAGGGACGCTCGTCTTCCTCGTCGCTGTCGGGTTTCACGCCCTTGATCGCGGGAACATCGAGCGGCGACGGCATATAGTCGACCACCGCGTCAAGCAGGGGCTGAACGCCCTTGTTCTTGAACGCCGAGCCGCACAGCACGGGCACAAAGTCGCGCGCCATCGTGCCCTTGCGGATCAGCCGCTTGAGCGTCGCCACGTCCGGCTCGTTGCCTTCCAGATAGGCTTCCATGACGTCGTCGTCTTGCTCGACAACCGTCTCAATCAGCCTTTCGCGATATTCCGCCGCCTTGTCCGCAAGGTCAGCGGGGATTTCGACGTGCTGATAGGTCGCGCCCAGCTGCTCGTTATCCCACACAATGCCGCGATTGCCGACGAGGTCGACCACACCCTGAAGGTCGCTTTCCGCACCGATCGGGAGATACAGCACCAGCGGCGTTGCGCCCAGACGCTCGACAATCGAGTCGACGCAATAGTAAAAGTCCGCGCCGGTGCGATCGAGCTTATTGATGAAGCACATCCGCGGCACACCGTACTTATCGGCTTGACGCCACACGGTTTCGGATTGCGGCTCAACACCGGCCACGCCGTCAAACACGGCGACCGCGCCGTCGAGCACGCGCAGGGAACGCTCGACTTCAATGGTGAAGTCGACGTGGCCGGGCGTGTCGATGATATTGATGCGGTGTTTTTCCTGACCGTCGCGCAAGGCTTCGGGAGCGGACATCGGGTCCATCGTCGGATCTTCCGCGGTCCAAAACGTCGTGGTCGCCGCCGAGGTGATGGTGATCCCGCGCTCTTGCTCCTGCTCCATCCAGTCCATCGTCGCCGCGCCATCGTGCACTTCGCCGATCTTGTAGGA
>CALCCG010000243.1 GCA_937899785.1 uncultured Erythrobacter sp.
AAACGCTCAAAACGCTGGAGATCACCCGGGTCGCAGTCGCGCATAGGCAAGCGACACTGGAGGCGGTGCAGAAGGTCTACGAGGTCACAAACGGGCAAGCGATCGACCGCGAAGCGATGGCCAAGGCCAAAGCGCAGCGCGAAGCCATGATCGCCCAAATGCAAAAGCAACGGGCCATCGCGACCGGGCAATCCGAACCAACTTCAATCACCGATGGAGACCAAAGCTCCAGCGCAACCAGCTAACCGAGGCATAAGCCGCGCCGCCTCGGTTGGGTCGTAAGGTGCGCGGACAAATCAGGAGAGAAGCATATGCTTCAGAAGAATGTGATCGAAAAAGTAACAGGGTTTCGGACGCTTGATGACAACGAAATCGAGGCTGTTTCAGGCGGAGCTATCGTCGTTATCGGCACGCGTACGCCCGACGGCTGGGTAAGCGTTACGTCCGACGACCTCGCGCTCATTGGAGTGTTCGGTGCCGGCCCAGACATCAACTTGCCCGGCACTCATGATACCTTTCCAGGTGATGGCGGTGCAGGAGGTGGGGAAGGTCCGGTTGATCTGACTCTGACCGAAGATAAGAAGATCGAAATTACAATTGACGCTGATGGTGAAAAACTGACGGCAAAAATCGATCCTTCCGATGCTAGCCTCGACCAAATCAAGTTCGAGCTGAAAGATGGAAACAACTCCGTCACATTGAATGTCAATTTGGCGTCGCCAAGCTCCGATGGTAGCTTTCCCGTGACGATGGACTCGGGTGCGCAAACTGACCTCAAGGCGTTTAAGGCTCCAGACCCGACGGGTCCGGGCTTTATTATTACGTTCAAGAAGGTTTTCTAATCAGCCGATGACGAGACCAATCAAACCTATAATCTTTGCGTTGGTCGCCTGCGCCCTTTTGGGGGCGCAGGCCATCGCGCCGGCGCATGTTCGTGCCACTAACCAAGAACAGGACCAACCGGAGCTGAAGTTTGATGTGGAGCTTGAGCTCTTGCATCAGGGTTCTGCCGAATATCTACTTATGGACCAGAGTCTGGGAGTTGTTTTGCTCCAAGCCTCTGTAAATGGTGAGGAAACAACCGCATTGCTAGATACTGGTGCCAGTGGGACCTCGATCGATGTTGAGCTGGCAACACGCATCGGCCTACGTGTCGAAAAGGCTGGTACGAAAGCAAAGACCGTCTTCGGCTTTATCGAGAACTATCTGGTCTATGGAGCAACAATCGAAGTGCCTAGCCAGTTCAGGTTCTCCTCAACGACCGGTGGAAAAGATCTAACCGGTCTTTCGCGATCTATCGGAAAACCCGTGGGCCTGATTATTGGCATGGACGTCCTTAGGTCACTCTCATTTCTGATCGACTCAAAACGTTCCAGAGTGGTTTTCTTGAAATCAGGAGCAATCAAGCCTCGTAGTGGCACGGCCACACGCTTTGACCTCGAGGGCGATACGGTGTCCGGGACGATTGCCGGTAAGCAGGCCGTGTTCGAAGTCGACCTCGGCACAAACAGCGAAATTCTCGTGCTGCAAGATTCATGGTCGAGGTTGTTCGATGACAAAGATGACCTTGCTGTCCGAAAGTCGTTCGACGCAACAGGCAATGAGGAAGTGTCTCGTGGACTTTACAACGTTCCTATAACAATCGGCCCGATTGCTGCGAAGGCTTCAGTGGAGCGTGTCGCATTGCAGGATGACGGCGTAGATGCCTTGATTGGCTACCCTTTATTTAAGGATAGAGTGACAATATTCGATTATTCGGCGGGGCATTTCACGATCATCACAGAATGAAACGACGGTATCACGGACCCTAAGCGGCGGCAGGCCAAGTGCTTGGCTGGTTTTTGCGAAGTTAGCTATCGAATGGGCTATATGTTCGGAGGCTGCTTTCACCCCCAAAATCAGTCAAACGACGATGGCTTGAAGTGGGCCGATTGCGGAATGTCCGATTTTGGATCCCGGACGTTGGAAGCCGCCATTCCACGCCCGGCCCACTGGAGGTTGATCATTCTCTAGAAATGTATTTACATCATGTAGCCACATCAATATATAAAGTTCATGACACTTCCTTGCGCTTGCACCACAGTTCGCAAATCCGGCCGCTCGCTCCTTCGCTACTACGAGGACGCAATGATCGGCACCGGCGTGACGATCACGCAGTTCGCGATCCTTCGCGCGCTTGGCCGCAATGGTCGGACGCCACTTACCGACCTTGCAGACGAACTCGTAATGGAGCGCACCTCGCTCTACCGCACACTCGCTCCGCTTGAGAAAGCGGGGCATGTAGCGATCGAGAACGCGCCCAAAGGCCGAGCGAAGATCGCCAACCTCACTTCATCTGGTCGAATGATCATGGATGACGCCGCGCCCAATTGGGAAGCGGCACAATCTGTGGTGGTGGATGCGATTGGCGAAGATCGCTGGGCAGACCTTTCTCAGCTTCTTCTCGACATTCCCAAAATTCTGGAGACCAGACCGTGAGTTCGCCTACTCCTCTTCACGACTATGAGACGCTCGATCCCACCGATTGGGACGAAGCGCGGCAATCCGCGCACAGAATGATCGACGATATGGTCGACTACATGTCGTCGGTTCGTGAGCGTCCCGCATGGCAAACCGTACCTGCCGAAGTTCGCCAATCGATCGCCGAAGACCTTCCTAGGGCGGGAAAGTCCTTAGATGAAGTCTATGATCAATTTCAGCGCGACATTCTGCCTTATCCAACCGGGAACCTGCACCCGGGCTTCTTCGGCTGGGTTATGGGCAATGGCTCTTTGACGGGAGCTCTCGCAGACGCGTTGGCGTCGACAATGAACGCGCATGTGGCCGGCTACGATCAGTCAGCCGCCTTCGTCGAACGTCAGGTCATCTCATGGCTGTCAGCGCTTGTGGGCTACCCCAAGGATGCTTCCGGCCTTCTGGTTACCGGTGGCACCATGGCCAACCTCAACGGACTGGCCGTCGCGCGCAACGAAAAGGCTGGCTTTGATGTCCGTGCCCATGGCGTTGCAGGGGAAAGTCTGCCCAAGCTTCGAGTCTACGGCAGCAAGGAGACGCATAGCTGGATCTACAAGGCCTGCGAGCTGATGGGGATGGGGCATGACGCGTTTCGCGCTATTCCCGTTAACGTTGACTATCAGATTGATGTCGAGGCGTGCCGCAATCAGATCGAGCAGGACATCGCTAATGGTGACAAGCCGTTCTGCGTCATCGGAACCGCAGGAACGGTGAACACGGCCGCAGTGGATGACTTCCATGCCCTGCGCGCGCTTGCCGATGAGTTTAATATCTGGTTCCACATCGACGGTGCCTTTGGCACGCTGGCAGCTTGGAGCCCGGACACCGCTGAACGCATCCGCGACAAGATCGCGGCCTCCAAAGCCAAAGGCCTTTGGATGGGCGGTCGGATACCGACGGGCTACGACGCCGATGGCCGAACGCTCAAGGTCAATGAGGCCGAAGCGGTCACCATCCGTCGCTTGTTTGATCTCTATATCGAGCTGGGAGACGTGACCAAGGTGGTGGAGGAGGCAGAGCGCGAAGAGCTTCGGACTAAGCGCTATCAAGCCAAGACGGGGAAGATGCTGGGTGGCCGCCCTTTCACGCGAGGGCTGGTTTATCGGATCCTAAATAACG
Source organism: uncultured Erythrobacter sp. (assembly GCA_937899785.1). Taxonomy (GTDB): domain Bacteria; phylum Pseudomonadota; class Alphaproteobacteria; order Sphingomonadales; family Sphingomonadaceae; genus Erythrobacter. The sequence continues at coordinate 3,634 of CALCCG010000243.1, forward strand.
CCATCTACATCGGCCGCATCCCGCACAAAGACACGAGCTATCCCGGTCAGCATCAGGCGATCGTCGATCCGCTTACCTGGGAGAAGGTGCACGAGAAGCTGGCCGCCGCGAACCGCACCAAGGGTGGGCGCAACGTGGCTGGGATCCTGTCGGGACGGCTGTTCGATGAGGACGGCGTGGCCATGACGCGCCACACCGCCAAGCCGCGTGGCAAGGTCTACACGTACTATTTGTCGGGGGAGACAAGCCCACATGATTGGCGGATCCGCGCGGCCGATATCGAAGGGTGCGTGTTCTGGGCCGCGCGTCAGATTATGGCCGGAATCAGGCCCGGCGATGTCGATGACCTCGCCAGCCGCTCGCAGATCAAGAGCTTCGAAGCGGCGAGGGAAGAGCTTCAAAAACGATCACGCGCGAAGACGCTCGACCTCGTCGAAGCCATCACCCTTGGCAATACCGATATCGAAGTCCGGCTATACCAAGCGGCCATTGAGGAGGCTATTGGGTGCAAATTGCAAAGCGCGCGTGTGCTCCAATCCCGCTTCGACATTGAGCTGATCAAACGCAAGCATGAGCTGAAGCTGGCCTATGACACGGCCATCACCCATCCTGATGTGACGCTTCAGCAAGCATTGCTGAAAGCCATCCGCTGGAAGGCCCGTCTCATCAACGGCGAAACAATGACCGATATCGCAAAGGCCGATGAGCTCAGCGTGCAGTCACCACGCGCCGGATGCGTCTGGCGATGCTCTCACCCGCAATCCAAATGGCCATCGCCAACGGCACGCAGCCGCCCTCGTTGACCTTGCAGCGGATCATCGAAAGCCAGCTTCCCCTATGCTGGAGCGCTCAGGAATCCCTGCTTGTCGAACAGGGAAAATGATTTCCCTGTTCGGTGAGGCCATTACCCTGATCTACAAGGAGGTTTTCCCTGATATGCGAAACTGAATTCCCTGTTTGAAATCCGGGAATCGTGTGATTTCACGGCAGTTCCAGCGGTTTAACAGGAAGCAGCGCGTCTCAGGAACTCAAATTCCCTGTAAATTCCCTGTTAATTCGCTCTCAGCACCGGCGAAATTCTGTTCTGAGACTTTCGCCAGATATGCCGATTTGAGACGGCCATCCATGGTCTCAGCGGTGCTCGGTCGCTGAGCAAGGCCCGCGGATTGCGGGGCTTTGGGGCAATGGCTCAGGAATTAGTTTGGAGGGCCGGACTAGGTGGCGGTGCTGTCAGCCTAACGCGAACTCGTCTCCGTTAGACATAGAGCGCCCTACCCTGAGATCGGCTTAGGCCAAAAGGCTTTGCCACTCCGCCAGGGCGGCGGAGCGGCTAGTCTTGTAGGTTTGTCGGTCGGAGAGCTGGCGGTCGGAGCTGATCCGAAGGGCCGCGCAGCGAACTGGTTGTGAACGTTGGCGTGAACGGAGGCGAACTTGTGAAGAGACTTCATCCTCCTGAAGCGCTGCATCACCCGCTCTCTTCGTCGGAAGGGTAAGTGTGAGTTCTCCACTCGGTTGTTCGCCCAGCGACCGATCTCCTGCCTCTCTTGGTTTCCGAGCTCGGTCATAGCGGCTTTGTACGAATGCAAGCCATCGGTGGTGATTGAGTTGACCGGCCCGTGGGTCTTCAGCGCTTTTTTCATGAAGCGCAAAGCAGCCTTCTTGTCGCGCTTCTTGGTGACGTAGCTCTCGAGCACTTCGCCCTCCTGGTCGACCGCGCGCCAGAGGTGGTGGGTATCGCCGTTGACGTTCGCTACGCTGCCCTTCGGGTGACGAACATCTCATCGAGGTGCCATCGCCACTGCCTGAAGCCTCGCATCCGGTTGATCCGCTGTCGTTTAATGTCGGCTGCAAACATGGGACCAAACCGGTTCCACCAGAACCGTACCGTCTCATGGCAAATGTCGATCCCGCGCTCGAGGAGCAAGTCTTCAACGTTTCGTAAGCTTAGCGGAAAGCGCACATACATCATCACCACCAGACGGATGACCTCGGGCGACGAGTTGAAGCGCTTGAATGGGCTGGTGGGTTTGGCTCTCGACCTACGGCTCATAGACCGGCGCTAGCAGCGACCACCCTCGCCTACCACGTTAGTCTGACAACGCCCGCGGGCGGGTGGGAACGGCAAGGTTCGGCTCGGAACCCCGAAAGGCCTGCAATACCAAAGGTTTTATGAGATTATCCGAAAGGCTGGGAACGGCTCAGAAAGGGTAAGTGGCGGTGCTGTCAGTCTAACGCGAACTCGTCTCCGCTAGGCAAAGGGCACCCTACTAACGCATTGCTGCAAAACGCTGGCGCATAACGCCAACGCTATACCCAGCCCAGTTCTCC
>CALCCG010000244.1 GCA_937899785.1 uncultured Erythrobacter sp.
CGCGTTTGGCGTGGCACAGCCGGTCGCGCACCGGATCGTAAATCCAACCCGCGACCGTTTCTCCCGCGTCGGCCAGAGCGATGATGATCCCGAAATGCCCTTCGCCTTTCGCGAAATTGGATGTCCCGTCGAGCGGATCGATGATCCAGCATTGGCTGGACAGTGCGTCTAGCACCGCCGGGTCCGCATCCGCCGCCTCTTCGCCCACGATGGCAACGCCGGGAGCCAGCTTGGTCAGCGCTTCGGACAGGAATGCCTCGACTTCGCGGTCGACGATCGTGACCGGCTCATCGACGCCCTTCATCTCGGCCTCGTCGACTTTACTCGCCAGGAATCGCGGCATCATCGACCCGCGCGCCGCAAAGCGCAGCAGATCGCGAATCTCGGCGTCGAGGGCAGAGAGTTCGGGCATGTCAGCTCCGGTAGTCCGCGTTGATCGAGATATAGCCGTGCGTCAGGTCGCAGGTCCAAACGCAGGACGTTCCGGTTCCCATTCCCAGCTCCACCGCCAAATCAATGTTCTGGCCCTTGAGATGCTGGGCTACCGGCGCTTCATCGTAATCCTCAACCGGTAATCCATCGCGCGCGGCCCACACGCCTCCGAAGGCTATGGAAAGCTTGTCGCGGTTCGCTGGTTCGCCCGCTTTGCCCACAGCCATGACAACGCGGCCCCAATTGGCGTCCTCTCCGGCGATCGCCGTTTTGACAAGCGGGGAGTTGGCAATCGCCAGCCCCACGCGGCGCGCGCTTTCATCGCTGACCGCGCCGGAGACGCGCACGCTGATGAACTTGGTCGCGCCTTCGCCATCGCGCACCACCAATTGCGCAAGCTGGCGGCACACATCGGTTAGAGCGGCGGCAAAGGCGTCAGCGCCCGGACTGTCCCACCCGGTGATACGCGGCGCCGGTGTTTTCCCGGTGGCAAAGGCCAAAACCGTGTCGCTGGTTGAGGTGTCGCCATCGACGGTGATGCACGAATAGGTCTGAAGGTTGGCCGAACTCAGCAGCTCTTGCAGGAACCCGGGCTCCACGCTGGCGTCGGTGAAGATATAGCCCAGCATCGTCGCCATATCAGGCGCGATCATGCCCGATCCCTTGATGATGCCGACAAGGTCCACTTTGGTCCCGCCGATCATCGCGCTGGCGTGCGCCCCTTTGGCAAAGGTGTCGGTCGTCGCGATGGCGTTGGCGGCGTCTTCCCAACCGCAATACTCGGTATTCAGCGCGTTCGCGACACCTTCCTTGGCGCGGTCCTTGGGCAGCGGAACGCCGATCACTCCGGTGGAGGAGACCAGCACTTCGCAAGGGTCGCAACCAATGTGATCGGCCACCTGCGCCATGATCTGCTCGACCGCTTCGCGACCACGGTGGCCGGTAAAGGCGTTGGAATTGCCTGCGTTGACAATCAGCGCGCGCGCGGCGCCCGTTTTCACCTGTTCGCGCCCCATTTCCACCTCGCTCGACGCGCAGGCGCTTTGCGTGAAAACGCCCGCGACGCTGGTGCCCTCGGCGAGCTCCACGAAGGTGCGATCGCAGCGATCCCAATCCTTGTACCGCGCGCGCCACGCGCAGTTCAGCACCGTCAATGTACGGCATATCGGGAAAGGGCCGGGCGAGGGGGGAGCGTGTCAGATCCATAGGCCAAGCCCCCTAAGTGGACAGGCGTTGCGACGCAATCACAATACCCAAAGGCGCCGGCGCTGCGACAAAATGTCGAATCTGTCAGTAACCCTTAAGCCTTCATGGGCTAACCAGTGGACGTACACGCTCAAAAGGCTTATCTGCATTCCCGCTATGTCACGTCGCTTGCTTGCCCTTTTGGCCCTTCTTTCGGGTCTTGCCGCGCTTCACGCGCCGGCGCACGCGTCGCGGCTAGATGATCTGACCTACGACATCGAGACGCTGGCCGAGATGGTCAACGCGCAAGCGAATGCGGGCTGCCAGTGCGAACACCCCCCGCAAAAGCGCAAGGTTGTGTGTGATGAGCGTTCCAAGCCCATCGCGCGTCCCGGGGTCAGCGGCGTTCTTCGCCCGTCGGTGGTGGTCGGTGCGGACAAGTCTCTGGAATAGGGCCGGGCCCTTTCACACACGCGTTTTCGCCTGAGACCCCGCGCGGCGCGCACCAAGGCTCAGGCCTCTACCTCTTATCCTTACAGACACGTTTGGCGGCACTGGCATTTGGCCCGGCGCGCCATTCTTTAAAAACACAGGACTGATAAAGCCCCATGTTCGACGCCCTTATGAAATCGATCTTCGGATCTTCGAACGATCGCTACGTCAAATCGCTTGGCAAGATCGTCAAGCAGATCAACGACCTAGAACCGCAGATGCAGGCGCTGGCCGATAGCGAACTGCAAGCGCAGACCGCCAAGTTCCGCGAACGGATCGACGCGGGCGAGGAGCTCGACGATATCCTGCCCGAAGCCTTTGCGACGGTGCGCGAGGCATCGGTGCGCATCTTTGGCATGCGCCACTTTGATGTGCAGCTGATCGGCGGCAGCGTGCTGCACCGCGGCGAGATCGCGGAAATGCGCACGGGCGAGGGTAAGACGCTGATGGCGACGCTGGCGGTCTATCTGAACGCCATTGGCGGCAAGGGCGTGCACGTCATCACCGTCAACGATTACCTGGCTAGCCGCGACGCGGCTGAAATGGGACGCCTTTACAATTGGCTGGGTCTGACGGTGGGCACGATCCTGCCGCAGCAGGACGAGTTTTCAAAGCGCGACGCGTATGAGGCCGACATCACCTACGGCACCAACAACGAATACGGCTTCGACTATCTGCGCGACAATATGAAGCGCGATAAAGGCGAAATGATGCAGCGTCCGTTCGCCTTCGCGATTGTGGACGAGGTGGACTCGATCCTGATCGATGAAGCGCGCACGCCGTTGATCATTTCCGGCCCCACCGAGGACAAGTCCGAGCTTTACCACTCGCTTGACGAAGTGGCGAAAGAGATCCCGGAAGAGTGGTACGAAAAGGACGAGAAGACCAAGAATATCCAGTTGACCGAAGACGGGCTGGAAGAGGTCGAGCAGCTTCTGATCACCAAGGGTCTGCTCGAAACCGACAACCTTTATGACGTGGAGAACACGCAGGGCGTCCACCACCTCGATCAGGCGTTGAAAGCCGTCCACATGTTCCGGCGCGATGATCACTATATCGTCAAAGACGACAAGGTCGTGATCATCGACGAGTTCACCGGTCGCATGATGGACGGGCGGCGCTGGTCCAACGGGTTGCACCAGGCGGTTGAAGCCAAGGAAGGCGTCAAGATCGAGCCGGAAAACCAGACAATGGCGTCGATCACCTTCCAGAACTATTTCCGCATGTATCCCAAGCTGTCGGGCATGACGGGCACCGCGGCGACAGAGGCCGCGGAATTCTGGGACATTTACAAGGTCAACTGCGTCGAAATCCCACCCAACCTGCCGGTGGCGCGTGTCGATGAGGAAGACGAGTT
>CALCCG010000245.1 GCA_937899785.1 uncultured Erythrobacter sp.
CTTCGAGGTGTGCGGCCTGGGCTGCTACAACCGCGAGTTCGCCCGCGATATTCGCGCGGCGGCCAAGGAATACGGCGTCGAGCCGCTGATCACCGATGATCATCTGGCGGTCGAAGACGCGATCATCGAAGCCGCGCCCGAAATGGTGCTGGGCACGCAGATGGAGCGGCACATCGCCAAGCGGCTGGGCCTGCCCTGCGCGGTCATCTCTTCGCCGGTTCACGTGCAGGATTTCCCCGCGCGCCACTCACCCCAAATGGGCTTTGAAGGCGCCAATGTGATCTTTGACACCTGGGTCCATCCGCTCGTGATGGGCTTGGAAGAGCACCTGCTCACCATGTTCCGCGAGGATTTTGAGTTCTCTGATGAAGCGGGCGCCTCGCACCACGCCGCGCACTCACCCAAGGCGATGACGGCCAGCGCCGAACCGATGGGTCAAGAACGCGAACCCGTCACCGTGGCCGAACCCGCCAATGACAGCGCGCATTGGACCGACGAAGCCCAGCGCGAGCTGAAAAAGATCCCGTTCTTCGTGCGCGGCAAAGCGCGTCGCAACACCGAAGCCTTCGCCGCCGAACAGGGGCGTGCCGAGATTGACCTTGAGACGCTGTACGATGCGAAGGCGCATTATGCACGGTAAGGCCAGCATCCCTGCCCAGGCGCGCGGCGCCTTTGGCCAGGACGCCCTTGTCCGCGTCGCCATCGTTACGCTCGACAACCATTTGAAAGGCGCTGTCCAGCGCGCCAGCGCCGCCCTTGCGCGCGACAATATCGAAATCAGTCTCCACGCCGCCTCCGAATGGGGCAGCGACGAAGCCGCTCTGGCCGAGGCGCACGCCGCGATTGGCAAGGCTCATATCGTGATCGCCACAATGCTGTTTGTGGATGATCACGTCGGCCGGATAATGCCCGCGCTCGAGGCCCGGCGCGAACAGTGCGATGCCATGGTGTGCCTGATGTCGGCGGGCGAGATCGTTCGGTTGACCCGCATGGGCAATTACCGAATGGACGCGCCGGCCAAGGGTCCGCTCGCCCTGCTGAAAAAGCTGCGCGGCTCGAACAAGCGAGGCTCTGCAAGCTCGGGCGCCGGCCAGATGAAAATGCTGCGGCGCCTGCCCAAAATTCTGCGGTTCATTCCAGGCACCGCGCAAGACGTGCGGGCCTACTTTCTGACGCTTCGATATTGGCTTTCAGGGTCGGATGAGAACGTTGTTGCGATGGTGCGCGCCTTGATCGATCGCTACGCGGCGGGTGAACGCGCCGGACGAAAAGGGCAGCTCAAGGCTGATCCGCCGCGTGAATACCCCGAAACCGGCGTCTATCACCCGCGCAATCCGCAAAAGATCTCCGAAAGCCTGCGCGTTCTCCCGCGCGATCCGGTGAACAGAAAGGGCAAAGACGCTCCCGGTCGCAACGGGACCGTCGGCCTGGTTTTGCTTCGCTCGTATTTGCTTGGCAACGACGCGGCGCATTACGACGGGGCGATCGCGGCGTTTGAGGCCGCGGGCCTTAAGGTCATCCCGGTTTTCGCCAGCGGGCTTGACGCGCGACCGGCGATCGAGACGTTTTTCATCGACGAGCACGGCGCCGCCCGGGTTGATGCCGTGGTGAACCTCACCGGCTTCTCGCTGGTCGGAGGCCCGGCCTACAACGATTCCGACGCGGCGCGCGCAATCCTGAGCGAGCTCGACGTGCCGTATATCGCCGCTCACGCGCTCGAGTTCCAGACGCTGGATGAATGGCGGGGGCGCAATCAGGGCCTGTTGCCGCTCGAATCGACTATGATGGTCGCGCTGCCTGAGCTCGATGGCGGGACCGTCCCGAGTGTGTTCGGTGGCCGAGTCGGCGCCAACAGCGGCAGCGCGATCAATCAAATGGTGGTCGATGAAGAGCGCGCCGAGGCTTTGGCTGCCAAAGTGACCAAGCTGATCGCGCTGCGCCGCTCGGCCCGATCCGAGCGCAAGCTGGCGATCGTGCTGTTTAACTTTCCGCCCAACGCCGGCGCCACCGGCACCGCTGCGTTCATGGCGGTGCACGAATCGCTCTACGCCACGCTTCAGCGACTGGCCGACGAAGGCTACGAGGTCGATGTTCCGCCCACGCTGGAGGCGATGCGCGCCGCCCTGCTCGAAGGGAACGCGGCTCAGTATGGGGCCGAAGCCAATGTTGCGCACCGCGTCCCGGCTGATGAACATGTCGCGCGCGAGGAGCACCTGCCCGAGATCGAAGCGGCTTGGGGGCCCGCCCCCGGTCGTCAGCAAAGCGATGGCAGCCATATTCACGTGCTGGGCGCGCGTTTCGGCAACGTCTTTGTCGGGGTGCAACCCGCCTTCGGCTATGAGGGCGATCCGATGCGCCTGCTGTTTGAGGGGAATTTCGCGCCCACTCACGCCTTTAGCGCCTTCTACCGCTATATCCGCGAAGATTTTGGCGCGCACAGCGTCCTGCATTTCGGCACGCATGGCGCGCTCGAATTCATGCCCGGCAAGCAAACCGGTATGACCGGCGATTGCTGGCCCGACCGGCTGATCGGCGATCTGCCCAACTACTATCTCTACGCCGCCAACAACCCATCCGAGGGTTTGCTGGCGAAGCGCCGCGCGGGCGCGACCTTGATCAGTTACCTGACACCGCCTTTGGCGCAGGCCGGGCTTTACAAAGATCTCGCCGACTTAAAGGCGAGCGTTGAGCGCTGGCGCGCCAGCGACGATGACGTTGAACGGACCGATCTTGCGGTCCTGATCGCGGATCAGTGCGACGCGATCGACCTGGAATGCGGCGACATCGCCGACCTGTCCCGACGGCTCTACGAGCTGGAAGAGACGCTCATCCCGCATGGTCTGCATGTCTTTGGCCGCAACCCGCAGGGACGCGCGCGGGAGGACATGTTGGACGCGATGATGGAAGCCGGGCAACAGCTCGGTTCGGCGGAGGCCACGCCCGACCGCGAGGCTTTGGCCGACAAGCTCGACGCAAGCGATGAGATGGGCGCGCTCATCCACGCGCTGGACGGCGCCTATGTCGCACCCACTCCCGGCGGCGATGTGGTCGCCAATCCGGATGTGCTGCCCACGGGCCGCAACATTCACGGCTTTGATCCCTTCCTGCTGCCCTCACCCTACGCTTGCAAGGTGGGCGCGGAACAGGCCGAACGGCTTCTCACCCGCCATCTGGAGCAGGATGACGCTTTCCCGGAAAGCGTTGCCATGGTGCTGTGGGGCACTGACAACATGAAGTCCGAAGGCGTGCAGATTGCGCAGGCCATGACGTTGATGGGCGCGCAGCCCCGACGCGATTCCTACGGTCGCCTGGCTGGCGCTGAGCTGATCCCGCTTGAGCAGCTTGGCCGCCCGCGCGTCGATGTGGTGATCACGCTTTCCGGGATCTTCCGCGACCTGCTGCCAATGCAAACGCGGATGCTCGCCGAAGCGGCCTTTCTGGCGGCGAGCGCGGACGAGCCGCTGGAGCGCAACTTTGTGCGCAAACACAGCCTCGCCCACGCCGAGCGGCACAGTTGCGATCTGGAGACCGCCGCCTTGCGGGTCTTCTCCAACGCCGAGGGCGCGTATGGCGCCAACGTCAACCAGATGATCGACGGCGGCGCGTGGGCCGACCCGGACGAGCTCGCCGACGCGTTCGAGATCAACAAGGGTTTTGCCTATGGGGTCAAGGGCACGCCGGTGCGCCAGCGCGAATTGCTCCAGAGCGCGCTTGGGACGGTCGATTTCACCTATCAGAACCTGGAAAGCGTCGAACTGGGCATCAACGATGTCGATCAATATGTCGACGGGCTTGGCGGGGTGTCGCGCTCGGTCGCCAAGGCCAAGGGCGAAGAGGCGCCGGTGTACATTCTCGACGCCACACGCGGCAAAGCCAAGGTTCGCACTTTGAGCGAGCAGATCGATCTCGAAGCGCGCACCCGCACGCTCAACCCCAAGTGGTTCGAAGGTCTGCTGGATCACGGCTATGAAGGCGTGCGCATGATCGAAGGGCATGTCACCTCAACCCTGGGATGGTCAGCCACGACCGGTCAGGTGAAGCCATGGGTCTATCAGAAAATCTCCGAGACCTTTGTGCTCGATGAAGACATGCGCCGCCGCCTGGCGCAACTCAACCCCAAGAGCTCCGCGCGCGTCGCGGGGCGTTTGCTGGAGGCGTGCGACCGACAGCTTTGGGAACCCGATGAAGAAACGCTCGCCGCGCTGCGCGATGCGAGCGACGAGCTCGAAGACCGCCTCGAAGGCGTGTTCGTCGGCGAATGAAGAAGGGATCGACACTGCGATGAACCTGATAGACCGTAAAACAGCGTTCAGCCGGACCGATGGTGAAGGATCGGTGCAGGTTCGACTCGACCCGCGCGATCAGATCAAGGGTGCCAAGGTCTTCGCTGTCTATGGCAAAGGCGGGATCGGCAAGTCGACCACCTCGTCAAACCTTTCCGCGGCGTTCTCCAAACTGGGGCACCGGGTGCTGCAGATCGGCTGCGACCCTAAGCATGACAGCACCTTTACTCTGACCAAGAAGCTGATGCCGACGGTTATCGATGTGCTGGAAACCGTCGAATTCCACTCCGAAGAGCTGCGGCCTGAAGACTATATGTTCGAGGGCTATAACGGCGTCATGTGCGTGGAGGCGGGCGGGCCGCCGGCGGGCACGGGCTGCGGCGGCTATGTCGTGGGGCAGACGGTGAAACTGCTGAAGCAGCACCATTTGCTCGAAGACACCGACGTCGTGATCTTTGACGTTCTGGGCGATGTTGTGTGCGGCGGGTTTGCCGCCCCCTTGCAACACGCCGAAAGGGCGCTGGTGGTCGCGGCAAACGACTTTGACAGCATTTTTGCAATGAACCGCATCGTCGCCGCAATCGGGGCAAAGGCCAAGAATTACGACGTTCGCCTTGCCGGTGTGGTCGCCAATCGCAGCCGCGAGACCGACGAGATCGATCGCTTCTGCGACCAAATCGGCATGCAGCGCCTCGCCCACTTCCGCGATGTTGACGCGATCCGCCGCTCGCGCCTCAAAAAGTGCACCTTGTTTGAGATGGAGGACGCGCCCGAAGTCGTAGCCGCGCAAGACGAGTATCTGCGTCTGGCGGCGATGTTGTGGGCGGGGGTCGATCCGCAGGTGGCCGCGCCCATGAAAGACCGCGACATCTTTGATTTTCTGGGGTTTGAGTGATGGCGACGCGCGCGCATGAAGGCTTTGAAGCCGATACGCTGCCTCGCCGGGCCGAAGCTCCGCAAGTGGAGGGCTACGAAGAGCGCCGCGAAGCGCTTGCGACCTATTTTGACAGCACGGCGCGTCAGGCCTGGATCGATCTCACATCGGATGCAAAGGTCAGCGGCATCCGCGCGACAGTGCGCGCAGGTCGCGATGAGATGCGCCGCGTTCTCTTGAGTTGGTTGCCTCTGGACCTGCGTCGTATGCGCGTCCTGGACGCCGGCTGCGGGACCGGCGCGCTCACCATCGCAGCGGCCAATCGCGGAGCGGAAATCACCGGTGTCGACGTTGCCGGCGGCCTGGTTGACGTCGCGCGCGAACGCTGCCCGTCCTTTACCGGTCACGGACGCATCTGGTGGAAGTCGGGCGACATGCTCGACCCGGAGCTTGGCCGGTTCGCCCATATCGTCGCGATGGATTCGCTTATTCACTATGAGCTTGACGATCTGGTCGACGCTCTTGGCAAACTGGCCGAACGCACCGACGCCTCGATCGCGTTCACCTTTGCCCCCTACACTCGGATGCTGAGCGCAATGCACAAGGTCGGGAAAGCCTTTCCCAAAGGCGACCGATCGCCCGCCATCGTACCGATCGCAGAGAGGGAGTTGGTGGCCCGCCTTGAGGAAGCGATCCCGGCTTGGCGGGTTGCGCGCACCGAACGGATCTCCAGCGGATTTTACACCAGCCAGGCGATGGAGCTTGTGAGACGCGGATGAGTTCGCAGCCCCTCCCTCCTTCGGGCCCTGAAGCTCCCACTTTTGGCCAGGTTCTGGCCAGTATGCTGCCCTTTGCCGACGCGGCGAGCGCGGACCTGCCGCTTGGCCGATTGCTGCGCCTTTCGCTGTTTCAGGTCAGCGTCGGGATGGCGACGGTGCTGCTCAACGGAACGCTTAACCGCGTAATGATCGTGGAGCTGGGCGTGCCGACATTCCTTGTCGCGCTTTTGATCGCGATTCCGCTGATCGCAGCGCCGTTCCGGGCGTTGATCGGCCACAAGTCGGACACCCACCGCTCGGTGCTTGGGTGGAAGCGCGTGCCCTATATCTGGTTCGGTACACTGATGCAGTTTGCTGGCCTGGCGATAATGCCGTTTGCGCTCATCCTGTTTAGCAAGGAAACGACGTTCACTTTGGCAACGCTGGCCGCTGCAGGGGCCTTTTTGCTGACCGGTATCGGTCTCCATGTCACGCAGACTGCGGGCCTCGCCTTGGCCACTGATCTCGCGCCGGAGGATAAGCGCCCGCGCGCGGTGGCGTTGCTTTATGTGATGCTGCTGGTGGGCATGATGTTCGCGGCCTTTGTGATGGGCGGATTGCTGATCGATTTTTCGAACACCCGGCTGATCCAGGTCATACAGGGCGCGGCGGTCATCACCATGGCGCTCAATCTGGTGGCGCTGTGGAAGCAGGAGGCGCGCAACACAAAGAGCGCGCGCAGCGATCCCGAAACACCGACTTTCGGCGATTTGTGGAACGCGTTTGTAGCCGATGGCTACAACGCGCGGCTGCTGACCGGGATCGGCATCGGTTCGGCTGGCTTTGCCATGCAGGATGCGCTGCTGGAGCCGTATGGAGGCGAAATCCTTGGCCTGAGCGTCGGCGCGACGACCGGCCTTACAGGCGCGTGGGCTTTGGGAGCGCTGGCCGGGTTTGGGCTTTCAGGCCGTTCGCTGGGACGAGGGAACAATCCGCTGCGCATTGCGGGCGCCGGACTTGTGACGGGCCTCACCGCCTTTCTTATGGTCATCTTTGCAGCGCCCTTTGGCTCGCCCCTGATGTTGTTCCTGGGCGCGTTTGCGATCGGACTCGGGCTTGGACTTTTCTCCGTTGGCACCTTGATCGAAGCGATGAACCTCGCCAAGAACGCCACCGCTGGCCTTGCCTTGGGGGCCTGGGGCGCGGTGCAGGCCACCTGCGCGGGTGCGGGCATCGCGCTTGGCGGGGCCTTGCGCGATGTGATCGCTGCGATAGCCATGGCAACCGATCCGGGCGGCACCATTGCGACCCGCGCGACGGGCTACACCAGCGTCTACCTGATTGAAATCCTGCTGCTTCTTGCAGGCCTCGCCGCGATTGGACCGCTTGTCGGCCGTCATCGCAGAACCACCACCGATTCGACGGAGGACGCCGACCAATCGTTTGGTCTGCGTGAATTCCCGACATGACCGCGACCGCCCCACGCCACGGGATAAGCCGAAGGACAGCCGCACCGATCCACCGGAGGACCTTGTTATGACACTTCCAGACACTTTCGGCATCTTGGCGATGAACGCCACCTACATTACCGGCACATTCGATGTTGCGGAGCTGGCCTTCTGGCTGTTCTTGATCTTCTTCATCGGCCTGGTCCTCTATCTCAACCGCGAAAGTCGACGCGAAGGCTATCCGCTCGAAGACGAGCTCTCCGGCAAGCTTGAGAGCCAACCGCTGCTTGCCGCTGACAAGAAGGTGTTCAAGCTGCCGCACAGCCGCGGCACCTACGTCCCCGAAGACGGCGCGCGCGAACCGGTCGATATTCCGGCGCAATTCGCCTTTCATGGCGGCGGCGCGCCCTATGTCCCGACCGGCGATCCCATGAAGGACGGGCTTGGCCCGGCCGCTTGGGCGAACCGGCAGGATTATCCGGATCTGACCTTTGACGGCCGCCCGCGCATCGTTCCGCTGGGCGACAGCCACGATATCATGATCGCGCCCAACGATCCCAACATCATCGGCTGGCCGGTTTATGACTGCAACGTCGAACTGGCCGGGACGGTCAGCGATGTGTGGGTTGACCAGGCTGAACACATCATCCGCTATCTCGAGATTGAGACCAATGCGGGCGCCAAAGTGCTGGCTCCCATGTTCGTTGCGGTGGTGCAGACCAAGGGGCTTCTGGCCGGGCTTGGTTGGGACCGACCCGAATTGGTCCAGATCGACGCGATCACCAAAGACCATTTTGCCGATGTCCCTGGCATCGCAACACCGGGCCAGATCACGCGCCTCGAGGAGGACAAGATCATGGCGTATTATGGCGGCGGGTACATGTACGCGAAGCCTGAGCGGAGCGAGCCATGGATCTAACCGCTCCCGGAAACGCCCCAGGCGATCTCCAGCCGCGATCGGTTGCAGCGCACGCCAAGGGCCAGGTCCCCGAAGCGGCGGTGGAGGCGATCTTTCGCCGCGCCGCCGATGAGGAGGTCTTGTGGAGAGGCAAGCCTGAGTTCTTCCGGCTTGCCGCCTCCGCGTTTCACACCAACAGCGTGGCGGTCTACTTTGCGGTTTTGGCCGTGATTGGGCTTGTGAGCGATGGCTGGGCCAGTGCGCTCACCGTTGCCGTGATGGGCCTCGCGGCGGTCCTTGTGCTTATGGCCATCGCCTTTTTCTGCGCGCGCAATTCCGCCTATGTGATCACCAACCACCGATTGGTCATGCTGATCGGGATCGCCGTGGAAAAGCGCATCAGCGTTCCGCTAAAGCATGTTCAGTCCGCCAATCTGCGTATGCGCAGCAAGGGTCATGGCGATATTGCGTTTGAGCTTAAGGCCGATCATCGGCTTGGCTATTTGCTGCTTTGGCCGCACGTTCGCCCCTTGCGACTGGGCCGGCCCCAGCCTTTGCTGCGCGCCGTCCCGGAGGCGGAGACGCTCGCCGCTATGATCGCGGAAGCTTGCGCCAAGTTTTCACCCATCGAACGGCCTGCGAAAGCGGCCACGCAGGCTTCCAGCCAAGCCGGCCAGCCTGACCTTGGAGGAGCGACCGCGTGACCACGACCACACTGGATCAGACCGACTTTCGGATTCACAAGATTCCGCTGATTGCGAGCGCGACGGTCATATCGGTCACCCTGGCGCTGGCGATCTCGACCAGTATGGGCGTTTTTGACCGTCAGGCTGTTCCCGAAGTCGTTCGCGCTGAACGAGGCGTTATGTCGGTCGACACGCGCAGCATCCGCTTCAACGATGGCGCCGATGGAAGTGTCTGGGTGTCCGACGCCGCGACGGGAGCCGAGCTTGCCCGCTTCCCCCAAGGCGAAGGCGGTTTCGTTCGCGCCACCGCCCGCGCCATGGTCCACAACCGTCAGCTTTACGGGATGGGCCCAGCGGTGCCCTTCGAGCTGATCCAGTGGGACAATGGCTCAATGACGTTGCGCGACACACAGACGGGTCGCGCGGTCGAACTCGACTCGTTCGGGACGAAAACTCATGAAGTTTATCAGGCCATTCTCGTGAAAGGACGCGACTGATGGAACACACGATTGCCCCAAGGGATCAGGGCCGATCGGCTGTTACAGCTCATCAACCGCCAAGAGAGCGCGTGTTTGAGACATCGTGCACCATTACCGTTGAGCAAAGTCCCGAGCATTTTCACGCTCATGTCGATTTGCCCGACGATATCGAGATGGAGCCAGGCGATAAGGTGCGGGTTCATGGCGATCCGATCTCCATTCCGTTTGGCAGCCGCGAGGTCTTCCAGCGCACCGCAACCGTGACGCGCGCCGGTCTCTTCAAGCGCGCACTGGTAAAGGCTGCGGCCTATTTTGACCTCGCCGAACTCTATGAAGTCAGCTTCAACGCCGGGAGGATCAAATGAACGCGCAAATTCAGGTGAAGGCTGACCCCGGTCACGCCATGATGACCAGCGAAGAAGCGATGGCGCTGGCGACGCAGGACACCGTCCTTACGCCGCGCTTCTACACCACCGATTTCGACGCGCTCGACTCGATCGATGTGAGCCTGGTGCGCGAGGAATGGGACCAGTTGATCGCGGACATGATCGGCGATCCCAACAAGACGCATTTTCGCCAGAAGGGCGATTTTGCTGGCATCATTGAGGGCCTTGAGCCCGAACTGCGCGCCGAGTTCACCGACTTCCTCGTCAGCTCGATGACCTCAGAGTTTTCGGG
The DNA here is from genome assembly GCA_937899785.1 of uncultured Erythrobacter sp. GTDB lineage: Bacteria > Pseudomonadota > Alphaproteobacteria > Sphingomonadales > Sphingomonadaceae > Erythrobacter. The sequence goes on from CALCCG010000245.1 coordinate 10,105, forward strand.
TTGCGTTCTGTACGCCGAGATCGCCAAACGCACCAAGAACCCCGATGTGAAACAGCTCTTCAAGCTGCTCGCGCGCGATGAGAGCCGGCACGCCGGTTTCATAAATGAGAGCCTCAAGGACGCCGGCATTGGTGTGGATTTGGGCTTCCTGACAAGGACCAAGAAGTACACCTATTTCCAGCCGAAATTCATCTGGTACGCGGTCTATCTGTCCGAGAAGATCGGATACGCGCGCTACATCACAATTTACCGGCACCTGGAAAAACACCCGGAAAACAAATTCCACCCGATCTTCGATTGGTTCGAGGAATGGTGCAACGATGAGTTCCGCCACGGCGAAGCCTTCGCGATGCTGATGCGCGCGGATCCCGACCTTCTGAAAGGCCGCAACACGCTGTGGATCCGCTTCTTCCTGCTCTCGGTCTACGCCACGATGTATGTGCGCGATCACGATCGGCCCGTGTTCCACAAGGCGCTGGGTGTGGATCCGACCGAATACGATTATGAGGTCTTCAAGATCTGCAATCAGATCGCACGCCAGGTCTATCCGGTTGAGCTCGACATCGATGATCCGTTCTTCCGCCGCCAGATGGAAAATCTGCGCCTGGCTGCCGGCCGGATCGAAGACGGCAAAGAGCAGGGCGGCGTTGGTGGTGTGTTCAAACGCCTCGGTGGCGCAGTGGGCGCAGGCTGGGCCTTTGCCCGCATGTACTTCCACCGCACGAAGCCCAACGCGCTTCCCGCAACGATCCGGCTCCAGCCTACATGGTAAGCTGGGATGGTCATATTGTGCCGTTTATCGTGACGGTGATGATCTGGTTCGTGGCGACCGGGCTCGTCGCGTGGGCCGACAATCGCGACCGCGCCACCTTCCCCAAGAGCCTGATGATTGGAGGGATTGGCGGGATTGCCGGGCTTCTGGTGATCCTCACGGTCTCGCAAACCGTTTCGGTCTTCGCCGTCTACGCTGCGTTTGTTGGCGCGCTGATGGTGTGGGGATGGCACGAGATAGGATTTCTCACCGGCGCAGCGGCTGGACCCCGGCGCGAACCGGCCTCACCCGGCGTGCGCGGGGTGGAGCGCCTTGCCGAGGCAACCGCGACGCTTATCCATCACGAAGTCATGCTTGCGCTCACCGCTTTGTTGCTGATCTCGCTTTCGTGGACCATGCCGAACCAGATCGGGGCGACCGTTTTCGTCCTGCTGTTTGGCCTGCGGCTTTCAGCCAAGATCAACATGTTCGTCGGCGTCCCCAATTCGACCGCAGAAATGCTGCCGCCGCATCTGAGTTATCTCAAGACGTATTTTGGCCGAAACCGCATGACATTGCTGCTGGCGGGCTCAATCGCGGCGATCGGCTGGGTCGCGCTGTGGTTTGGATCGCTCGCATGGTCTGCACCGCTGGGCAGCGCGGAAATGGTCGGCGCGAGCCTGCTCACCACTTTGTGCCTGCTGGGCGCGTTGGAGCATCTGTTCCTCGCGCTGCCGTTTCGCGATGGCATGCTGTGGGGCTGGGCGTTTCGCCCGGCCAAACGGGCGATAGCCCATAAACCGAATATCATGGAACGCCATGACTGAAATGAAGAGCAAGCGCCCTGGAGGGGGAACACACATGGATTATGAAGGGTTTTTCGCGGACGAACTGGCCTGTGTTCGTGACGAAGGGCGGTACCGTGTCTTCACCGACATCAAACGCCATCGCGGGCGATTCCCCCACGCCACACGGTTCCTTGAGGACGCGGAAACCCAGGCAGTGACCGTGTGGTGCTCGAACGATTATCTCGGCATGGGCCAACACCCCGCCGTCCTCAAAGCCATGCACGAAACCATCGATGAATGCGGCGCAGGCGCGGGTGGAACGCGCAACATTTCGGGCACCAATCACTATCATGTCGAGCTTGAAGCCGAGCTTGCCGACCTGCATCGCAAGGAGAGCGCGCTGCTCTTTACGAGCGGATATGTCTCGAACTGGGCCGGCATCGGCACGCTCGCGGCGCGCATTCCGAATTGCGCGGTGTTCTCCGACGAATTGAATCACGCCTCGATGATCGAGGGCATCCGCTATTCCAAGGCCGAGCGCCGTATCTGGAAGCACAACGACCCGGAAGACCTGGACCGGCACTTAAGCGAATTCGACGCCGAGCGGCCCAAACTCGTGGCGTTCGAAAGCGTCTACTCGATGGACGGCGATATTGCCCCCATCGCCGAGATTCTTGATGTCTGTGAAAAGCACGGCGCGCTTTCGTATATCGACGAAGTGCACGCGGTTGGGCTGTATGGCCCGCGCGGAGGCGGCATTGCCGAACGCGAAGGGCTGATGGACCGGATCGATGTCATCGAAGGCACGCTCGGCAAGGCTTACGGCGTGATGGGAGGCTATATTGCAGCCTCGCGCAATTTGGTGGACTTTGTGCGCAGCTTTGCGAGCGGGTTCATCTTCTCCACCGCCCTGCCTCCGGCTGTGGCCGCGGGCGCGGCGGCGAGCATCCGTCACCTCAAGATCAGCGATCGCGAACGCGAATTGCAGCGCGAACGCGTCGACCAGGTCCGGCGACAGCTCGACATTTTGGGCATCCCGCATCTGGCCAATCCAAGCCACATCATCCCCGTGATGGTGGGCGACGCCAAGAAGTGCAAAATGATCAGCGATTGGCTGATGGACAATCACGGTATCTATGTGCAGCCGATCAACTATCCGACCGTGCCCGTCGGCACCGAGCGGCTGCGCATCACGCCTTCACCGGTGCACACCGATGGCGACATCAATCGGCTGGTCACGGCGTTGAGCGAGATTTGGTCACAGTGCGAATTGGCACGCCTGGCCTCGGCGGCCTGATACACACTCTACCCGACAGACGAAAAAGGGCGGCGTGGCATCCCACGCCGCCCTTCGTGTAATCGGATAAGACCGCCCGGTGTAGAGGCCGGCTTCTTCGAAGATTTCGCCGAACTCACGGCCTGCGAGACCGGGGTGGCTGACCGCCTTGGCCGCTTCGACGTTGTCGCCGCCTTCCACAACGATCAGGCCAACCATTCCCGCAGCGTAGTGCGGCACGCACTTATAGCCGTACACACCGGCCTTCGGGATGACATAGGACACTTCTTCGTTGATCTTGCCTTCCCAGCCTTCCACGCCTTCGGGGATCATGCCGTCAATCGAGGAGGATTGGTGGGTCGGGTTGGTGGCGACGAACTTGATCGTATCGCCAACCTGGGCGGTTACCAGGCGCGGCTTGTACACTTGAAGCGCGCTCGAATCGTCGGGATCCTTGGTGTACATGTTGATCTCGATAACGGTGCCGTTGGCTTCGACTTCCGGAGCCGCCTCAACAACCTCTTCCGCCGGAGCTTCTTCAACGACTTCCTCGGTCGTCGCTTCTTCAACCGGGGCGGCTTCTTCAGCGGGTGCGTCTTCAGCCGGAGCTTGTCCACCGCCGCACGCGGCCAGCGTGGCGAGACTTGCGAACGCAACAGCGCTCATCAGAACATTACGCTTCATATGTGTCTTCCCTTTGAATAACTTACATCCTCCCGCGACGCTGCGGGCCATAAACCAGTTTCCAAGGCATGGAAAGCGTCCATTGGTCGGCCTGGACGCAACGTCATCGGACCATGCACGGGTCTAAACGCGCAAACGAGCGGTGGTTTCCAAAGGCGATGTTTTAAACGTCGATCCAGAGCGGAAGGCCCGCGTCCCCTGCCCGAAGATGACGATCCAGAGACCGCGTTTGGTTGCGCTCTGAAAGCGAGCCGTTAAAGACCCAATTCATGCAAAACTCAGCCCCTTGGTATGCCCGCCTCGCTCTTATCCTGAGCCTCTTACTTCCGGTTTATTTCGCCATCGCCGCGCTTGGGACAAAGTTTGGCCTTTGGAGTTGGCAGTTCGGGCTTTTGACCCTCACGGCTCAAGGCGGCTTGATCGTTATCGGGGCCGCCGCGCTGATGGGGTTGATTTCGCTCATCCTATGCCTGCGCCGCACGCCAAAGCTCGGTTGGCGTTCCGCGCTGGCCGGCTTGCTTATTCCTGGCGCGATCATGGGCTTCGTGATGGTATCGCTTGCGGGCGCCGGATCGCACCCGATCCACGACATCGCCACCGACACCGCAGACCCGCCCGCCCTTTCGGCAAAAGCGCTCGCGGATCGCGCCGCGGCTGAAGCCAATCCGATCAACGGCTATGATATCCCGCTTGGCCAGATCGAGCAATTTGCCGAAGCCCCGCCACCCCTTTCAGAACAGACCTACGCCGATATCATTGCCGCCAACTACCCAGAGCTCGCTCCGCTCGATATCGGCGACACGGACACCAACGCCGCCGTCAACGCGGTGCAATTGGCCATGGCCGAGATGGGTCTAACCGGCATTCGCTACAACGAAGACGCGGGCACCGTAGAGGGCCTTGCGGAGACCTTCTGGTTCGGTTTCAAGGATGATGTTGTTGCCCGTGTGAGCGAAGGCAAGATTGACGTGCGCTCGATCAGCCGCGTCGGTCGCAGCGATCTGGGCGCAAACGCCAAGCGGATTTTGGACCTTCGGGCGCGCGTCGCGAAGACGCTCAAGCTCTAGGCTTCAATCGCGAAAGACGAAGACCGCCACTGCGCTGCGCTGAAACACCGTCAGAACGCAAAGCGCGGCGTAGGCATAGGCGATCGCCGCAAACCAGCCAGGCAGCAGACACATGGCAAGGAACACCGCTATGGTCTCGGTCCCTTCGGCCAATCCGGTCGAGTAGAAGAAGCTCTTCTTGCCGTGCGCCTGGGTGCTCTTGCCGCGCTCGGCGGCGACAACGGCGAAGGCAAGGAAGCTCACCCCGGTCAGCACAAAGCTTGCGACCAACACCAGCGCGGGAAGCGTGTTGGCCGGAGAAAGCGCACCAAATCCAAGCGGCACCGAGACATAGAAGGCAAAATCGGCGACGATGTCGAAATAGCCTCCGAGCGCGGTCGGCCCGGTTGCTCTGGCGACCGCGCCATCCAGCCCGTCGAAAACGCGGTTTGCAACGATCAGAGCAAGGCCAAGCCATAGCGCATCAAAAGCAATGGCCGTCGCGCCACCAAGGCCCAGAGCGAGTCCGACAAAAGTGAGCGTGTTCGCGCTAACGCCGGTTTTCGTAATCACCCGCGCCATCGCGTTGAGCGGCGGATCGATCAGCGGGCGCAATCGGGCGTCGAACATGGCGCTGGCTTAGCCCGCGAAAGTCAGCAGGCCAATCCACGCCCCCGTCATGGCGGTGGCGATATAGCCCGCGATCCAGCTCTTGATACCGCGCCCTGCGCCCTCAGCGCGGCGCTCTGGGCACAAGGTGCCGATGGTCGAAACGAGGAGGCCGACGCTGGCGAGATTGGCGACCCCGCACAGCGCGTAGGTTACGATCAGAAGGCTGCGATCGCCCAAGGCCGTATCAGGCAACGCGGCCAGTTCGAGATAGGCGACATATTCGTTGAGGATGGCCTTGGTGCCCATCAGCCCGCCTGCAACGGCCGCTTCCCCCCATGGCACGCCGATCAACCACATAAGCGGCGCGAACAGCCAACCAAAGAGCCGCTTGAGGGTCAGCGGCTCTTCCCCAACCAGCGGCAGCAGGCCCAAGGCTTCGTCCGCCAAGGCGACCAGAGCGAACACCACGATGATAATCGCAATGACAGCAAGGAAGAGCTGCATCCCGTCCATGGTCCCTTTGACGATGGCGTCGATGCTGGATTCGTATGTCAGGCCGCGCTCACCCGTTTCGGTCGCGGTGGCCTCGTCATCGGGCTGACCGGGCACCATCAGCTTGGCGATCAACAGGGCGGCCGGCAGGGATACCAGCGAGGCCGCGATCATATGCCCCACCGCGTTGCTGATGGTCTCGCGCAGGGTTGTGGCGTAAAGGATCAGGATCGCGCCCGAAATCGTCGCCATGGCCAGCACCATGATCTGAAACAATTCGGCACGGCTTATCCGGGCAAAGTAGGCGCGCACCGCCAGCGGGCTCTCGACAACGCCCAGGAACATATTCGCCCCGCCCGCAAGGCCGACAACCCCGCTCACACCCAAGGTCCGGCGCAAAAGGAAAGAGAGCCCGTTCACCGCCGCGCGCAGCACGCCCCAATGCCACAGCAGCGCCGCCAGCGCGGAAAACACGATCACCAGGGGGAGGATCTGGAAGGCGATGACCAGCGGCGGGTCCAGCCCCTCCTTCAGTTCGAAAGGCAAAGGCGCGCCCCCCAGATAGCCGAACATGTAGGAGGAGCCCTTGAGGGTCGCGCGCTCAATCGCGGAAACGCCCTTGTTCAGATAGCTCATCGCGGTCCAAACAAACGGCACGCGGATGATGAGCAGCGCCAAAGCCGCCTGCAAACCCAGCGCGCCAGCAATCCACTTAGCGCTTGGCCGCGCATCGCGGTTCTCGCTCAGCGCGAACGCGAGCGCCACGAGGACCGCAATCCCGAGGATCGGGCGCAGCTGGTCAAACCAGTCCAAAGCCTATCCACGCTGCCAGTTGAAGAAGCGCTCGACCCAAACAAGCAGCCCTTCGGGCTTGTTCGCCTTCTTCCAATTGCCAGCCGCGAACTTGTTTGCCTCCGCCATCGTCGGGTAGGAATGGATCGTGCCAAGGATCTTGTTTAGGCCGATCTTGTATTTCATCGCCAGAACATACTCCGCCAACAGCTCACCGGCATGCGCGCCCACGATCGTCGCGCCCAAAATCGTATCTTTGCCGGGCGGGGTGAGCACTTTGACAAAGCCTGCGGTTTCGCTCTCAGTGATCGCACGGTCCAGGTCATCAAGGTCATAGCGGGTGACGTCATAGGCGATGCCCTGCTCGACCGCTTCGGTCTCATTAATGCCCACGCGCGCGACCTCGGGGTCCAGAAAGGTCACCGCCGGGATCACGCGGTAATCGGCCTTAAAGCGCTTGAACTGTCCGAACAGCGCGTTGACGCTGGCAAACCACGCCTGGTGGCTGGCCGTGTGCGTAAACTGGTAAGGCCCGGCCACATCGCCAGCGGCGTAGATATTGGGGAACTTGGTCGCAAGAAACTCATCGGTGACCATGGTGCGGTCGGTTTCGACGCCCAGTTCTTCCAAACCAAATCCCGTCAAACGCGCCTTGCGCCCCACGGCCACGATCAGCGCGTCGAAGGGAATTGCCCGGCTCTCACCACCCGCTTCCGCAAACAAAACGCCATCGGCCACCCGAACCGCCTTGTGCCCTGTCAGCACGGTGACACCGGATCCTTCCAGAGAGGCCTTGGCGAGCTCTGAGACATCCTCATCCTCTCGTCCCAGGACGCGATCGGCCATTTCGACTTGAGTCACATCCGAGCCAAGCCGCGCAAGGGCTTGAGAAATCTCGCACCCGATCGGCCCGCCACCCAAAACGGCAACCCGTCCAGGTGGCGCATCAAAATCGCCCAGCCCCTGCCACATAGTCTCGCTGGTCAGATAGCCGGAAGCTTCGATCCCTTCGATCGGGGGCACGACCGGTTCTGCCCCGGTTGCAATCACAACGCTGCGAGCGGTCAGGCGCTGAGTGCCGCCTTCGTTGAGGGCAATCTCGACAGTCCACGGATCGATGAGCTTTGCGTACCCCTTGATCACATCGACACCAAGGCCTGTGTAACGCTCCACGCTGTCATGCGGTTCAATCGTCTTGATCACGTCCATGACGCGCGCGATGGTTTGTTTGAAGGGCACGTGCGGTTCGTGCGGAGCGATACCGTATTTGTCGGCGTGGCGCATCGTTGCCGCGACTTTGGCGCTCTTGATCAGCGCCTTGGATGGGACGCATCCGGTGTTGAGGCAATCGCCTCCCATATCGCCCGCTTCGACCAGTGTGACCTTAGCCTTCACCGTCGCCGCGATGAGCGACGATACAAGGCCAGCGGACCCTGCGCCGATAACAATCAGGTTGCGGTCAAAGCTTTTGGGCCGGGTGTAGCCCGCATATACCTTGCGCGCCTTGATCCAGCCGATGATGCCCTTGGCGATCCATGGGACAAGCGCGAGGAGCAGGAAAGATGCGAGCAAGGCCGGGGAAAGCAGATCGCCCGGATTGTTCACCTCGGCCAAGCGGGTGCCCGCGTTCACGTAAACGATGGTGCCAAGCAGCATCCCCACCTGGCTAACCAGAGCAAAGGTCACCGTCTTGATACGCGTGAGGCCGAATACGAGATTGACGACGAAGAACGGGATGTAAGGGATCATCCTTACGGTGAAGAGGTAGAACGCCCCATCACGCTCCAGCCCTTCATTGATACCCTTCAGCCGCTCGCCAAAGCGGCTCTCCATCGTGTCTTGCAGGACATAACGCGAAGCCAGAAAGGCCAAGGTCGCGCCAAGAGTTGAGGCGAAGGAGACCAGGATCGTCCCCGTCACAAGGCCGAACAGCGCCCCGGCGGCCAAGGTCATAATGGCCGCGCCAGGGAGCGAGGCGGCCGTAACAGCCACATAAATCAGGAAGAACGCCGCCAGAACCAGCGCGGGATTTTCAGCGTAAAAGCCCGAGGCTTCAGCCGCGACCTGCTTGATCCCATCGAGCGTCAGATAGGTGCCCAGATCGAAGACAAAATAGGCTGCGATCAGCGCGGCAATCGCCGCAATAATGATGATCTTCTTCATGATGCCCCTTCTTGCGACCCCATTCACCGGAGCGTTCGCGAGCGATTCTGTGTTGGTCACGCGCCTTCGCTTAGCTTGGCGTAGGATGCGATCCAGCGTTTGTCGATCCACGCTTTGAGCCGGGACACCCAGCGCCCCTGCGCGGCGAGCGAACCATAGCTTGCGATGGCCTCGCCCTGGCCTGTCGACAGCAGGTAAAGACTGACGGGCCGCGGCCAATAGGATCGGCGCGGTATCCCACCAAGAAGCGCCGCGCGAAGATTTGCCGCCAGCACCGGCCCTGTATGCACAGCGTGCAATCCGGAATGCGGAACCTTTCTATCCACGCGCCGGGCGCAGTCTCCAGCGGCAAATATGTGGGGGTGCGAGGTGGAGCGCTGAAACGGATCGACCGTAATAAATCCACCTTCATCCACAGCCAGCCCACCAGCGCGCGGCCAATCGGGTGCCATCGAACCGAGCGCAGCGACAATCTGATCCGCAGCGATTTCCTCCTCACCCGCCATGAGAACGCCGCGCTCCAGCCAGCCATCGACTTCAAGAAGGCGGATGCCCTGGCGGCCAAGTTCGACCCGCACCTTGCGGCGGACAGCCGACGAAAAGCCGGGCAAGAGACCCTGCTCCCCGGCGATCAGGACGAGCGGCGGCGGTGACCTGTGGCCTTCCCGGTTGCGCAGGGCAAAGGCTAGCTCCACCCCGCCGGCCCCACCGCCGATAACGGCGATCCTCGAGCTCGCCCTATCGCCTTGCTCAAGCTCAGCCACGAAGCGATGGATCGGCCTTATGTCGATCAGTCGCGAGTCGTCGCCCAGAGCTTTGGCCGATCTCCCCACACCGCCAACATCGATGGAAGCGTGCTCAAACCGAACCACGCCATTTTCCAGCGTGAGCACGGATCGGGTCTGCGGATCGATCGCGACGCATCGATCAAGCACCAGTTCCACCCCCGCTGCGCGAGCAAGAGCGCGAAGATCCACGGTCCCCGCATCGCGCGAATGCTCGCCCGCAATCCAACCTGGGAGCATGCCGGAATAGCGCAAAACCGGGTGGGGGGTGAGCAGGGTTGCCCGGCGCGCAGGAACGCCAAGTTGCGCCCAGTCTGCCAAGACCGCCACATGGGCGTGACCCCCGCCAACCAGCACGATGTCGGCGCGTGAACCGCTCACCCGCGCACGCTGGAGGCTATGGCTAACGCTTCGCGCGCGAGTGTTTCGATCGCAGCGGGCTCTGCGCCCTTTGGTGTAAGCCAGCTGCCGCCGCACGCCAGCACACTCGGCAAGGCCAGAAAATCCGCAAGATTGCTCGCCGATACGCCGCCGGTTGGCATGAAGCGCATATCCCGAAACACCGTGGCCAAGGTCTTGATCATGGGCACACCGCCCGATTGCAGCGCGGGGAAGAACTTTACCGCCCGCAGCCCCAGCGCATAGGCGCGTTGAACTTCGCCGGCGGTCATCGTGCCCGGCAAGATCGGCAGGTCGCAACGAAGGCTCCGTTCGACAAGAGCGTCCACCAATCCGGGCGAGACAATGAACTGCGCTCCGTTTTCTCGGGCCGCGTCAAGGTGCTCAAGCGTCAAGACCGTCCCGGCGCCCACGGTCAGGCTTTCATCGGCACGGCGGATCGCGGCAAGACCCGCAAGCGCGTTCTCGTTGCGCAGCACCACCTCAACAACGCAAAGCCCACCCGCCTTCAACGCCAAGGCCACATCAACCGCGCGGGCGGGATCGTCCTCGGAGATTAACGGCACGATCGGCGCCCTTTCGAGCCTCGCAAGCAAGGGGTCCGCGTTGTGAGAGCTCATAGCCAGGCGCTTTCTTATTGGAGTGCGTGCGTGCCAACTGCGCCGCCTTGCGTTCAAGTGCAAGTCAGGTTGGCTCCCATACAGCCGCGCGCCGTGCCCGGATATCTCCCTTCCCACCCGCGCGGGCGCGTTTTGGCACTTGCCCTTTTTGCACGAGACTGTGGAACCTTCGACACGCGATGGCGTTGGATTTGCGATACGCTTGACGTGCGTCCGCAAGGGATCAGTGGACGCTGCACGCAACACCCGCACCGCGTTTATGGCGCCCCCCAGCGCCGATTGGATCGTAAACGGCCATGGCCATGAAGAAGACGACATATGGCGATCGCGTATCGCTGCCGGACTTTTTCCGGACATTCTTCAATATCTTGCGGCCCGAAGCCAACTTCTATTGGCTCGCTTTGGTGTATGGCGTCGGCATCAGCCTTTTGAGCCTCGCGACGCCGATTTCCGTCCAGATGCTGATCAACACAGTGGCCAACACGGCGATGGCCACTCCCTTGGCGGTTCTGACGGCGACCCTCTTTGGTCTTTTGATGATGTTTGCGCTGCTTTATGCGCTTCGCATCCATCTGATGGAGCTGTTTTCCCGGCGTTTCTACGCCCGCATGGTGGCGGAAATTTCGCTGCTGTCGGTCTACGCCAAAAACCCTTTCTTTGGTGACGCGCGCAAGAGCTCGCTGTTCAACCGCTACTTCGATGTGGTCAATGTCGAAAAGGCTATCCCGATCTTGTTCGTCGGCGGCTTCACTGTGGTCTTGCAGGTCTTCACAGGCTTCATTCTCGTATCGCTCTACCACCCCTACTTCCTGCTTTTCACGATCGTGACCTCGGCGACGATCTGGCTGATCTGGCTGATCTGGGGCGCGCGGGCGGTGCGCACGGGGATCGATCTGAGCCACGCCAAACACGACACCGCAGCCTGGCTGGAGACGATCGGAGAATCCAACGGCTTTTTCAAATCGCAGCGCCGGATCGATTACGCTTTCAAGCAAAGCAACGCGCACACCGGAACCTATATCGAAGAGCGCAAACGCCATTTCCGCAATCACTTTGGCCAAACGATCGCGTTTCTGACGCTGTACGCGGCCGCCAGCGCCGCGCTCCTTGGGCTTGGTGGCTGGCTGGTTATCAACAACGAGCTGACGCTTGGCCAATTGGTGGCGGCGGAACTTGTGCTTTCCACCGCGTTCTTCGGCGTCGCGCAGCTGGGCACGTATCTCACCTATTTCTACGACTTGTGCGCCGCGATCGAAGAGATCTCGCTGTTCTACGACGTCGAGCAGGAAGAGCCCGCTGGCGATGATCCGATCAACGTGACCGAGCACACGCTGGTGCTCAATGGTGTGCGCGGGCACGCCCGTCACGAAGCGGCTGAGTTCAACCTCGAAATTCCCAGCGGCGCCATCGTCATGGCCAGCGCCAGCCATCATGGCGTGCAGCGTCTCTTCACCAATATCCTCAAAATGCATGTCCTGCCCGAAACGGGATTTGCAACTCTGGGCGGCGTCGACTTCCAGGACATTGAGGCGCACAATCTGCGCAAGGATGTGCATGTCCTCGACCGTGCAAGCTTTGTCGGCATGACGGTGCGCGAATATCTTGGTCTGTCGTGCAAGGAGACCGCGAGCAAACGCATGGTTGGCGCGCTCGAAACGGTGGGTCTGATCGACACAATCTCGACCTTTGACAATGGGCTCGACACTCCATTTGCGGCGACGGGTTGGCCCCTGTCTTCGGTTGAGTTGCAGCAGCTCAAGCTCGCCAACGCGCTGCTCGAACAGCCGCGTATCTTGGTGCTCAGCAAGCTGTTCGACCTGATCGACGAAGACAATCTCGCCGCGTCGATCACGGAATTGCGCGAACAGGCCTATTCAACGGTGATCTACTTTTCCAACCGTCGGATCGATCTTGGCTTTGACAGCTTCCTCCACCTCGAAGCGGGACAACAGCGCTATTATGATGGGTTTGATGATTTCTGTCTGGCCGTGAACAACAAGCCACCGCGTATGCCGGGTGGCCCACGACCGCTTTCGACCAGCCTCTTGGGGGCAGCGGAGTAGGCATGGCGGCGCTCGAACAGGATATGGCGCATTTTACGGCGCTGCGCGATGTGAAACTACCGCGCATTTTCCGCACGACCTTTATGCTGCTGCTGGCCGCTTTTCTCGCGGCGGTTGCCTTTCTGATTTATGTGCCCTGGGTGCAGAATGTGGGCGGTCGCGGCGTGATCACCACGCTCAATCCCAACGAGCGCCAACAGGATATCAACGCGCTCGTTTCAGGACGGATCGAAGAATGGTTCGTGCGCGATGGCAGCGCGGTCAAGAAAGGGGATCCCATCGCGCGCATCGCGGACATAGACCCTCAATTGATACAACGCCTTGAGGCCGAACGTTCGCAAGTTGAGGTGCAATTGCAAGCCGCAAAGAGCGCGCAGGCCACCGCCGAAATTGATCTTCGCCGGATGCAGGAGCTGTTTCAGGCCGGCCTGGTGGCCCGCCGCGATTACGAACAGGCGCAGATCCGCGTTGATCAGATGCGCGGCAGCGTGGCCGAAGCGCAGGCCAATCTGGCCCGCACAAATGTCAGCCTCTCGCGCCAGTCAAACCAGCTGGTCACAGCGCCGCGCGACGGCTTTATTCAATCGATCAATGGGGGCGACGCCGCGACCTTTATCAGCGCCGGTGACATCCTTGCGACGTTTGTTCCCGAGAATTCCGAGCGCGTGATCGAGGTCTTTCTTGACGGCCGCGATGTCGGTCTTGTTGAAATCGGCGCACCCGCCCGCGTCCAGTTCGAAGGGTGGCCCGCAGTCCAGTTCAGCGGATGGCCCTCGGTTGCGGTCGGCACCTTTGCCGGCGAAGTCGTCGCGGTTGACCAGTCGGCGCAGATCGATGGTCGCTTTCGCGTGCTGATCCGCGAGAAGATCATCGAGGGCCAGGAGGTTTGGCCCGATGAACGTTATGTCCGCTTCGGCGCGGTGGGCCAGGCCTGGGTGCTGCTTGAGACCGTTCCGGTGGGCTATGAGATCTGGCGTCAGCTCAACAACTTCCCGCCCGAACTTCCGGTTGAGACCAATCCGGCGAGCGCGGCCGCGCCGCGGTCCGCGAGCCAGCAGAGCGGCTGACCGTGAGCCCTTCCGCCATGAGAGGCGTCATGCTCGCAGGGCTGGGCTTGCTCGCTTTCGCGTTCAGCTGGGCTCATGCTCCGGCGCGCGCGCAAGATATCGAGCCGAACGCCCAGCCGCTGGCCGCGTCCTTGCGCGAGGAGACGTTGCTGCCCGAGGCGGTCCTGCGCTCGTCGGCCTTGACCTTCCCCAGCATCCTTGAAGCGTTTGAGCGCGAAGCGGCCTCGCGCTCCGATCAGCTTGCCGCTGACGGAGCCTTCGACCTGATCCTCAACGCTGAGTATTACGACCGCTACACTGGGACCTTTTCAGGCGGATATGCGGAGGGCAAGATCACGCAGCCCATCGCGCCCTTCGGAGGCGAGATTTTCGGCAGCTATCGCCTGTCTGACGGCGATTTTCCGATCTACGAGAACATCTACAACACCAATGAACTGGGCGAGTTCAAGGTGGGCGCGCTGTTTTCGCTGTTGCGCAATCGGCGGATCGACCAACGCCGTTTTGCGGTGGAAGACACACGGCTTGCCGCGAGCCAGGCGCGACTGGATGTCCTTTTAGTGCAGCTCAACGTCCAGTTCGAGGCCTTGCGCGCCTATTGGCGCTGGGTCGCCGCTGGCGGCGAGGTGCGAGTTTACGAAGGCCTCCTTGAGATCGCCGAGGCGCGCGCCATCGGTCTGGCGCGTCAGGTCGAAGCGGGAGCGACGCCCGAGATCGCTCTTACCGAGAACGAACAGAACCTGATCCGCCGCAAGAGCCTGCTTGAAGAAGCCAAGCGCACATTTGTCACCGCGGCCAACTCACTCTCCTTTTATCTGCGCGATGAAAGCGGCGAATTGATCGTCCCCTTGCGTGAGCAGCTGCCCGCAACCGAGCAATTGGCCGTTCTGCCCAGCATGCAATCGCTTTTGGCGATGGCCCGCAGCGACATTCTCGACCAGCGGCCCGAACTGCGCAATTTCCGCCTTCAGCTGGAACGCGCCCGCAACAAGGTGGAGCTGCAGCGCAACGATCTCAAGCCAACGCTCGACGCGACGGTTGAATTGAGCCGCGATTTCGGGCCGATCGGCGATGGCGGACCGAGTTTCGATTCCACCGATACGATCATCGGCCTGACCTTTACGGTGCCGCTCCAACGCCGGGCCGCGCGCGGCGCCGTCCAACGCGCCGAAGCCGAATTGCGCGCGATTGAACGGCAAGAGCAGCGCACAGCGGACCAGATTCGAGTGGAGCTCGACAACATTCTGGCCAATCTCAACGCCTCCTTGCGCCTTGCGAGCCTGGCCAATGACGAGGTAACCCAGCGCAACACGATGGTTGAAGCGGAACGCAAACGCTTTGCCTTGGGCGCGGGCAATTTCTTCCTCGTCAATGTGCGCGAGGAAGACGCCGCCGATGCCCAGATCCGCGCAATCCGGGCCGACCTAACCGGCCGGCTCGCGGCGGCGAGCTATTCTGCAGCGACCATGAATCTGACTGAACTCGGGCTCGAATAGCCACCGCTCAGCGATTCTGCCGGCCCTCAATCAGGCGGTCGACCAGCGAAGGATCAGCCAAAGTGGAGGTGTCGCCAAGCGAGCCAAACTCGTTCTCGGCCACTTTGCGCAAGATGCGGCGCATGATCTTGCCCGAACGGGTCTTGGGCAGGCCGTCGGTGAATTGAAGATGGTCAGGCGTTGCGATCGGGCCGATCTCTTTGCGCACCCAGGCGCGTAGCTCTGCATAGAGATCGTCCGAACCCTCTTCTCCGGCGTTCAAGGTGACATAGCAATAGATGCCCTGCCCCTTGATGTCGTGCGGGTAGCCCACCACCGCCGCCTCGGCGA
>CALCCG010000246.1 GCA_937899785.1 uncultured Erythrobacter sp.
GGCGTTTTAGGCGCCCCGATGATGCGACCATTCATGCGCGTGCTCTCCCTTGCGGAAAGCATACGCTAAACCCCCGCGTCTCCACAAGCGGGCTTGCGGGGGCGCGGGGGCCAGTCGATGGGCTCTGTGCGGGGGTTAGAGCCGCTCGATGCGCTTGGCGACCTCGTCAATGATATCGACAATCTCGTCGATCGTCGCCTTGTCGAGCTTTCCGGCGTTGGCGCGGTTTTTGAGCACACTCGCCAGATTGCCCATCGCGCGGAAGAGATCGGGGGACTTTTCCTTGACTTTCTCGGCGCGTTCGCCGTGTTCGCCCAGACGCCCCATCAGCGCTTCGACTTCGTCGTCGCGGTCCGCCAGTTCGGCCTTGCCCGCTTTGGTCGCCTTGAACGGCTTCTTACCGCCCGTCTCGCCATCCTCATCCGAGGCTTTGGGCTTGGTCTGCTTGATCAGACCTTCCTCTTCAAGCATTTGCAGCGTCGGGTAGACCGCACCAGGGCTGGGCGCGTAGGCGCCGCCGGTCATATCCTCGATCGCTTTGATCAGCTCATAGCCGTGGCGCGGCTCCTCGTTGATCAGGGCGAGCAGCGCGAGACGCAATTCGCCCTGGCCGAACATCCGACCACGGCGCTTGCGCGAGCGGGTGTTGTCTTTCCAGTTGCGGCGGGCGCGCGCGCGGTCGCGCTTGGCGTCTTCGTCCCATTCGCTCGCCGCCTGCGCGGCCATCATGGCGATCATCGGGCCGAAATTGTTCCAACCGCCACCGTACTTCCTCCACGTCATTTTTGCACCTTTCGATAGTTCAGATGGACCAAAAGATATATCTTAGCGCTATCGTTTCAAGGGTTCACGCGTTATCCGGTGCAATTTTTCCATGAGCGGCCTATCACGCTCCACCAATGGCTGACCTGTTTGGAGAGGACGCGCCCCCGACCCGGGAGCGCCGGGATAGTCCGCGCGAAGCCGCGCCGCTGGCAGACCGTTTGCGTCCGCGCGCGCTGGACGAGGTGATCGGGCAAGAGCATCTGACCGGCCCCGAAGGCGCGATCGGGCGGATGGTCGCGGCGGGCAGACTTGCCAGCATGATCTTGTGGGGACCACCCGGCACCGGCAAGACCAGCATCGCCCGGCTGCTGGCCCAATCCGTGGGAATGCGTTTCACCTCGATCAGCGCGGTGTTTTCGGGCGTGGCGGACCTGAAAAAGGCCTTTGCCGAGGCCGACACAATGGCGGATGCGGGGCAAAAGACCCTCCTCTTTGTGGATGAGATCCACCGCTTCAACCGCGCGCAGCAGGATGGCTTTTTGCCTTTCGTCGAACGCGGCACGATTACGCTGGTGGGCGCGACGACAGAGAATCCCAGCTTTGCGCTCAACGCCGCTCTGCTCAGCCGCGCGCAGGTTCTGATCCTAGAGCGATTGGGCCATACCGCTCTCGATGCCTTGCTCGACCGCGCCGCAGCGCTCGAAGGCCCCCTTCCCCTTACACCCGAAGCCCGCAAAGCGCTGGTGGCGAGCGCGGACGGCGATGGGCGTTTTCTGCTGGGACAAGCCGAAACCTTGTACAACGCGCAGCTTGACGCCCCGCTGGACCCCCAAGCGCTCGGCGCCTTTCTCCAACGCCGCGTGGCGGTTTACGACAAGGATCGCGACGGACACTACAACCTGATCAGCGCGCTCCACAAATCGCTGCGCGGGTCCGATCCGCAGGCCGCGCTTTACTACCTTGCCCGCATGCTGACCGCGGGCGAAGAACCGCTTTATGTGCTGCGCCGCCTGGTGCGCTTTGCCAGCGAAGACATTGGCCTGGCTGATCCGCAAGCGCTGACCCAGTGCCTCGCCGCGAAAGACGCGTATGCGTTTCTCGGTAGCCCCGCAGGCGCGCTCGCCATCGTCCAGGCCTGTCTCTACCTCGCCACCGCGCCCAAATCGAACGCCGCCTACGCCGCGCAAAAGGCCGCGTTCAAGGCGGCGAAGGAAACCGGCAGCCTGACGCCGCCCGCCAACATCCTGAACGCGCCGACCAAGCTGATGAAGGATATCGGCTATGGCGAAGGCTACGCCTATGATCACGACGAGAACGAGGGGTTTTCCGGCGCGAATTACTGGCCCGAAGGGATGGCCGAGCGGGCGTTCTACGCCCCGGTAGAGCGCGGCTTTGAGCGCAAGATCAAGGAACGCATGGACTATTGGGACCGGCTGCGGCGCGAGAGACGCGCGTGAAGGCCCCATCTTTCGACCATTTCCTCGCCATTGACTGGTCGGGCGCCAAGGGCGAGCGGCACAAGGGCATCGCGCTGGCGCTGGCCGAGGCGCAAGGCGGCCCGCCCGTCCTCGTTAAGCCGCCTGCACGCGGCTGGTCGCGTACCGAGGTGATGGCGCTGTTGCGCGACGAATTGCCGCCCAGAACGCTCGTCGGCGCGGATCTCGGCATCAGCCTGCCCTATCAGGACGCCGGCGGCTTCTTTCCCGGTTGGGACGCGTCCCCACGCAGCGCCAAGAAGCTGTGGGCGATGATCGATGCTATGTGCGCCGATGATCCGCATCTGGGCGTGCACAGCTTTACCGAGCACCCCCAGGCCGCACGCTATTTCCGCCATGGAAAGAACCGCGAAGGCGATCGCTTTCTGCTGCCTGGCGCGATCACCAAGGAAGGCCGGTTCCGCGTCGCCGAAGCGGCCCAACGCGCGCAGAAATGCCGCCCGGTGAGCAATTTCAACCTCGTGGGTGCCGCGCAGGTTGGCAAGAGCTCGCTTTCAGGCATGCGCATGCTCCACCAGCTGCGCGGCGCGCTGAATGTGTGGCCGATGGACCCGGTTCCGGGCCGCTGGAGCCGGCAAAAGGGAAGCGTTCTGGTGGAGATCTACACCGGGCTGGCCAGCCGCGAGACCGCCGATCTGGGCGCGCGCACAAAGCTGCTTACCTATGCGGACCTCAACGCTGCGCTTTCGGTTCTGGATTGCCCGCCAGTGGATGCGCTGGGCGAAATCGACGACCATTCTTCCGACGCGTTGTTGACCGCAGCCTGGATGCGTAAGGTGGCGCCCGAAACGAAACGGTGGGAGCCGCGCTTTTTGACGGCAGAGATCGCCTGGACGGAAGGGTGGACTTTTGGCGCGCTGTGAGGCATCGGCGCTCGCGCGCGACGGATAGCCGGCTTAGCTCAGTTGGTAGAGCACCTGATTTGTAATCAGGGGGCCGCGGGTTCGAATCCTGCAGCCGGCACCAGCGCTCACCCGAACGCAGCGCTCTGCCACGACGCCCCCCGCACCCGCGAACTCCTTTTCGATCAACTTTTCATTGAACTAGGGGCCGGCCGCTTTCAAAGCCGACCCCTCCCCTGTGCCCACTTGCGGACAATCAAAACGCGATGCGCGCGCTCGCGCGGGCCGAGTGCCCGCTATAGCCGTCGTTAAAGTCGCCGAGATAGCCAACCTCGATCGAGAAGCTATCGCTGACATCGATGTTGGCGCCGGCGGACAGTTCAAACCGGTCGCGTTCGCGCACCGGCTGCGTGACGAAGAACGAGCGCAGTTCGGCCGAATCAAGGCGCAGCGAACGCGCGCTGTCCTCAAGGTCGTGCACGACCGTGCCCTGGATGAACCCGCTGACCTTTTCCGACATTTGCGCGGCAAGCTCGGCCCCGATCCGCGCCTCGAAGAAGCGCGCATCGCCTTGTGCGATCTCGAAATTGAAACCACCCGCCTCGACCAGGTCGTCAAAGTTGATATGCGCCGCGTTGAAGCCAACAGTCGGGGTAAGCGACACGTTCTCATCCGGCAAAACATCGTATCCAAACACCGAACGCGCCGCGACCCCGTCGAAATCGTAGCTGGATCGGATCGTTCCCAGCGCGCCGCTGCGCGTGGAGTCGACCGAGCCGGTGAGGTAGGAGACCTCGGTGTTCGAAAAGCCTCGCTCGCCCAGTTTGAAGGACAGATAGCCGCCAATGCGATAGCTCTCGACGCTTTGATCGTTGGTCAGCGCGCCGGTTGCGGTTTCGTCCTCCACATCGATTTCGGCGTAGCTTGCGAGCACACCAAACCGGAAGCTGTCGCCCGGCATGATGTCGCTGCCGATAGTGAAGACCGTCTGATCGCTGTCATAGCCATCAATGCTTTCCCCGCGCGCGTCTTGATGCGCGCCGCGCACCGCGATCTGGCCCCACGCGCCCGGTTCGTCTCCGGCGAGGTGGCGTTCAAGCCCCTGGGTTGCCAGGCTGCCGCTTTCGAAGATCTCGCGCGCGACGCCATCGCTGAGCGAAGGCAGACCTTCGGCAAGCGCCACAGTGTAGGCCTGAACGTCGGGCTGCGCGTTAAGCGCGGCGAAATTGACGGCTCCCAAAGTGCCGGTGGCATAGGCCTCTTCGACCGCGTTACCAAAGCGGGTGATGTTCACATCGCTTGTGTTGGTTTCAAGGATCGGATCGACGAAATCGACCTGCACGCTGAGCGAGCCAAAAACCACTGTGTAATCAAGCAGCAGATCGTCATCGATGATGTTGATCGTGGCGCCGTTATCGGTGAAGGTCGTGCCCTCCTGAAGGACGAGGACTTCCTGCCCGACAAGCTCTTCGTCGAGCGGAGTCGCGATGTTGATCACCGCGGTTTCCTCTAGCGTGATCGAGCCGGTGGCGGTCAGAGTGTCGACGCCCAGGTCGATGTTGACGACGCCGGTTTGGACCACGTCCCCATCCAGCGTGCGCGCGCCATCAATGTCGACATCATCCAGAGTGCCGCCCAAGGTCGAACCCAGCTGATAGGTTTCAAAGCCGACAAAATTGTCGCTGTCAAAGACACCCGCAAGGATCGCGCGGTCCGATCCCGCACCGCCATCGATTACCCCGGCGATAGAAGAGCTGGCGCCTTCAAGGACGAAGGTGTCGTTGCCGCCTCCAAGCGCAACATTGCCCGCCACGCTGGCTCCGGTCCATTGCTGGAACTCGTCCTCGCCCTCGCCGAGCGAAACGCCGTTGGCGGTGCCGGTGATCGCGCCAAAGTTGGCCACAAAGTCGTCACCCGCACTGCCGATCACGCCGGTAGCGCCCGAAATCTCGCCACGGTTGGTTAGCGACGATCCGGCGTTGAAGCGCACGCCATAGGCCCCGCCCGCAGTGATCGCCCCGCCTTCTTCGTTCGTGATATCGGCCACACCAACCACATCCACCGCACCCCCGGTCGCCGCGATGAAGCCGGTGTTTGTCAGCGTGAAGTCGCCGGCGGCACGGATCGCTTGCGAGGTGTCGCCCGTCGCTTCAATCGTCCCGGAGTTGGTGATCACGGTGTCGTTCGCGGCCAGCACGGCAATCGCGTCCAAGCCGGACACAGTCACGCTGGCGTCCGACGCGTTCAGCAGCGCGCTAGTATCAGCCAGGATAACCGCGACGCCCGCATCGCCGGTGGACGCAATGGTGCCCGAATTGTCGATCGTGGAGCCTGCACCGGTGTCGACCGTGACGCCGTTGGCGCCTTGCGCTGTGATCGCGCCGGAATTGGTCAGCGCCATACTCGCGCCACCGCGAACCGCGTTCGCACCGTCGCCGCTCGCCAGAATCGCGCCGGTGTTGGTGAGGTTGAGACCCTCGCCAGCGTCAACGCCGTTGGTGCCGGACCCGTCATTGCGGATCGTGCCGTTGTTCAAAAGCGTAAGACTGTCGCCAGCCTGGATCGTATCGCCATCGCCCGTGGTGGTGATGAAGGCGTCCAACTCGTTCGTGATTGAGGCGCTGTCGCGCGTGTCGATGGCGATACCTGTGGCCTCAATCGCGCCGGTGTTGGTCAGGGTCAGACCGTTCTCGGCCTCTACCGCGCGGCTGTCGTCGCCGGTTGCAACGATGAAACCGGAATTGTCCAGAACCAGCGCGTCCACACCGATCACGGCGATCGAGGTGTCCCCGTTCACCAGAATGTCGCCCGAATTGGTGACGCTGGAGTTCTCACCCACCAAAACGCCGCCCGACAGCGGGCCCTCGACCTGGATCAGGCCTTCGTTCACGACAACCGCGTCATCGCTTATACCGATGGCGACCGCGATGCCGGTGTCGCGCCCGTCCATGATAATCTGGCCGTCGGCGGTGTTGGTGACGCTTACACCGGTGCTGGCGGGACCAATTCCGCCCAGAATGCCGACATTCCCGTTGCCATCCAGCGCAATCAGGCCGTCGTTGACGATAACGCTGTCCGAACCCACGATCACGCCAGCAACGAAGTCGTTGCCGACCGAATTGATCGTGCCGTTATTGGTTAGATCGGCGCGCTCGTCGACCGAGATGATCGCGTCAAAGAAGGGGCTCGCGTTGACAAGGCCGTTGTTGACGATCGTGGCGTCATCGCCGAAGTCTAGCGCGTTGCTCCCACTGGCGTTGACGATATCGCCGTCGATCTGGATGAAGACCGAATCGCCAAGCTGGATCTCGCCCTGAACCTGCGCACCCGCCTCAACCGTTACGTCCACACCATCAGCGTTTTGCTGAAAGCCATCCGCGTCGGTGCCTGGCGCGCAAACCAAGGTTGAAGGGGTCGGAGCCACATCGAAGGCGCACTCTTGCACGTTGAGCGGAGCGTCCGGAATCACCGGTATGGGAAACGGAACTGGAGTGGGCGTGGGCGGAGGGGGCGGCGCATCTTGCGCAAGCGCCATGGGCGCCATTCCAACGCTCAGGGCGACCGTCGAAACACCGCCTAGCGCGCGGAGCGATCGTACAGATTTAGTGTCCATCAGTGGCCTCTCGGTGGGACTCGCAAACGCGCGAAAAACCGAGGGCGCAAGACTTGTGGTCAAGTAAGTCTAACAGCGCACCCCAGCGCCATCACGCGTTCACGCCGGTGTCTTTGCAGCCGGATAAACTAAAACGTATGACGTGACCTGCCACCGAGAGGTTGCAATTTGGTATACGTAACCCTCTGATAACCAAATGTTAAAGGAGGTTAACCCCGGCCGCGATAGGGCTGGACCCCCTGATCGGGTAACCATAACCCGTCCGGCGCGGGGCCCGATTGCCAGAAGACATCGATCGGAATTCCGCCGCGCGGATACCAATAGCCGCCGATGCGCAGCCATCGCGGTTTCATCTCTTCAAACAGCCGTTGACCGATCCCGACCGTCACGTCTTCATGAAAGCCGTTATGGTTGCGAAAGCTGCCCAAAAACAGCTTGAGGCTCTTGGACTCAACGATGGTTTTGTCGGGCGCGTAATCGATCACAAGATGCGCAAAATCGGGCTGATCGGTGACCGGGCACAGCGACGTGAATTCCGGCGCGGCAAAGCGCACCAGAAAGAGCGCACCGGCCCGCGGATTGGGCACGTAGTCGAGCACCGCTTCATCGGGAGAGGTCGGCAGCGGCGTATCCTTGCCCAGAAAAGCGGGCTCGCCAGCGGGGCTTTCGGGTGTTGTTTCCATGCCGCGCTGTTGCCGCGAAAGCGGGCTTTGCGCAAGCGAGGAGGTGGACGCTCATGAGCGGCGCTCTATGAGTTTGCTATGGCTTGCAGACGGTCGATGCGTCCGCGCTCAGGCCTTACCACCCGATCGAGTACAAGAACCGATACCCCGTAATGCGCCTTCGCCTGCCTCGAAATGCCCGCCCTTCGCGCCTCGCTATAGGCCGCCTCGCAGCGTTTGGGGTTGTGGGTCTGGCAGCAGACGAGCCGCTGCACGCAAACCGCCAGGACAGACCGGCCAACTTTTCGCTACCGCCAGCGACCCCCACACCCACGCCGAGCCCGCAGGCGCAAGGTCCGCTGGACGAACGCTCCGGAGTGCGGATTGCGCCGCGCACGATATCGCCCGAACCGGTTTTGCCGCAAGCGCCCCGTCCCGTGGCACAGCCCACCACCGCGCCCGAAACCACACCAGCGCTCACGCCTGCTCCCACGCCGACCCCCGCCGCAACCCCAGCCTCAACCCCAGACTCACCCCAAGCCTCAACCCCAGCCTCAACAACCGCATCAAACCCGGCCCTAACGCCGGCCCTGAATTTGCCTCAACCACCGGCGCAAGCA
>CALCCG010000247.1 GCA_937899785.1 uncultured Erythrobacter sp.
CGATGGTACTATGTCTTAAGGCATGGAAGAGTAGGTCGCCGCCAGGCATTGCAGCTTGTGGAAGCGCCCCGCAAAGGGGAAAAGCAAAAACCCATTCATAGTCAAAGGGCTAGCCTAATCAGGTTGGCCCTTTTGGCGTCTCTGGAGCTTTTTGCGCTGGAGAAGCCGCCTCCCAGGGGTCATGACCCGAGGAGTTGTGCGTGCCAGGAGACGCTTTTGGCACAAGCCGTTCGAAGTCGAAGACTTCGCAAGGCCGACCGGCCGCCGCGCAGTTAGCGCGACAGCCAAGCCGACGGATGTCGGTGCCGGCGCTTGAGGCAAGGCAAGGTATCGCGGGATGGAGCAGTCCGGTAGCTCGTCAGGCTCATAACCTGAAGGTCGTTGGTTCAAATCCAACTCCCGCAACCAGCCCTCATCATAAACCAGCACTCTGAAATCGCCTCTCAGCGCGCGCGATCCGCCTCGTAATCGTGGGGCTCCATCGGCTCTTTGGCCGCCGGTCGGTTGAGGCGCTCCAGCGTTAGAACTTCTTCGCCCTCCCAGCCGATCAGCAACGCGCCGCTTTGGCTTAGAAGAATCTCGGTGCCGCTGTCCGGACCCCACTGACCACCCATCGCGCAGCGCAATTCGTGGGGGTTTGAACGGGCCGTCTCGCGTGTGCCCTTGAGCAGGCGAGCCGCGAAGGCGCGCCTTGCAAGATCCGAACGCTCCGCGCCCAGATCCTCCAAGACCGGTTCCCGGCACAGCTGGCGTTGCGCGCTTATAGGAGCGGGCAGATAGGACCACGTCACCGATTCCGGATGGATTTCCGCGATCGCTCCGATCAGGGGTGATCCCTCGCGCGAGCTTGAGACCACGCGCCAGCCTCCAGCAATCCGCGTGGGCGACAAAGCCGCGCGCTCGGGCGCTGGTGTCTGCGCGCTTATGGCCTCGGACGGCGCGGTCTGTAGGGGTGGCTCTGGCGACCCGGGCCCACACCCGCAGAGCGTCCCCACCAGCGCAAGAGCTGTCCACCGTCTTCGTTTAGCCGCCGGGTTCAACATTGATCAGGATGTAGCTGAAGTGGTCTTGGTTGCCGAGGTCTCGCAAGAAGCGCCAATAGTCGACATTGGTGATCGTCTGGCACCCGGCGGACCACGTGTCATCGCCCGAACCGCCGCGGTGCAGCAGCATGGTTCGACCCGCCCCGGTCGGATCAAACGCGTCGCCATCGAGGATTGAGAACACGCCGTCATGGTTCACATCGCGCATCGCCACCTGCACATTGCGCGCGCGAAACGCCTTGGCGCCCAGAAACGGCCCCTCAAGACGCGGTCCGTAGTGATACGTGCCCGCCCGCAGCCGACCCAGATCGTTGCGTCCGTCTCCATCAAGATCGACTGAGGAGCCCTTGTCTGCCTTGGCCTCGCCCCAGGCGTAAATCCGTGCGGGCTCGGTGTTGCCCATATAGCGCTTGAGCCGCACCGCCCCATCGCCTTCGCGCCAGACCATGAGGAACGGGTCGTCAAAAGTGCCGCGCAGGAACCCCTTGCTGTCGGTCGGATTGCGCAGCGCAATCACCACCTTCTGCCCGCCAAGGAAGTTGTTTTTCGCTTCGAGGTCGCCGTATTTTTCGATCAGCGTGTGCACTTCGTCGTCGGTCAGCGTGCGCTGCGCCTTGGCCAGCAGATCGGAGCTTTCCTCGCGCGACGCGTCGACCGGCGGTGTGATGACCGACAGCGTCGCCTCAGCCGCCAGCATATCCAGCGCGTCGTTCAATTCGTTGCGAAAGCGCCGCGCCACCCCGCGCTGCACCGCTGCGCTCGCGCTTGAGAAATGGACCAGATTGCCCGCCGCGTTGGTTCGGCCCCGCTCGCCATAGATCGCCTTGATCGCGCGCTGGTCGTAATCGGGGGCGTCTAGCGCTCCTTCAAGCGAGGCCAGAACCCGCCCGATCAGGCTCGAATTGGCTCCATGCTGCACCGCGACCGACCAGGTAACATCCATCAGCGCGTGGCTGCGGGTCATCACGTCGATCCCGCTCAGCGATTGGATTTTAGCCACTTGCGGCGCGAAATGCGTGCGCTGGATAAAGTCATGTTGGGCGTCATGAAAAAGGGTGGGCTCGCGCTGAGCGATCGCTTTCCAGACCGCGCTGAACGACGGAGTGCCCTCTTCAAGACCGGCAAATTCCGCTTCCCATATCTCGCCTTCATCCGCGAGGAATTTGCGCGCGTTCCCGAACTTGGAGGCGAGCTGATAGCTGCCATAGGATACACCGCCGGGATCGCCATGCCCGCCCGAAACCGTGCCGGGCCCGCGATTGCCCACTTCGTATTTCTTGGACAGATTGCCGAGCGCGCGCAGCGGACTGATCGAAGAAGCGGTTGTCGCCGATCCCGCCGCGGGGATGAGGAGCCTTTGCCCGACATCAATCCTGTTCGCGTTGGGCAGGCCGTTGGCGCTAACAATCTGTCCCACGGTGACCGCGTGGCGCGCCGCAATCGCGGTCAAGGTGTCGCCCGATCGCACGGTGTAGAACGTGTCGCTCAAAGGTTTGACTTTGAGCGTCTGCCCCACACTGATGGCTTCGGCGCTGGCCAATTCGTTCCATCGAATGAGGTCGGCCACGCTCACATTATGGGTTTGTGCAAGATCGTTGAGCGTGTCGCCGGATTGCACAAGGTGCGTCTGGAAGATTGCCATCTTAGTCCCCTCTCAAAGCGCATGAAATGCGTGAGCCGCGCCCGATAGACCGCTCCGGAGGATGAAGACGGTTCACCGTTTTTTCGGCGAAACGCTTCTCCTTTCTTGGGAACCAACTGCCTTTCATTTGAGAACCAAAGGACAGGTTGATCCGGAGTCTTTCGATTTTAGTTTTACATCAAATGCGCAATTTGCAATCTTTCTTTTTGCAAAGAATTTGTGGGCTGTGGATGTCTGATTCGCCAGTAATGGAAGCTGGCTATAAACTCACATAGCTAACTTAGATTTCATCAAGTCTGAGCGAGTTTCAGGTTTGGCGAAAAAGCGTGCGGGGCTTTGAGAAAGCAAAGTCTCAAGAAGTGGACGGCCGCACGGATGGGGCGCAGCGCTTGCGCGGTGCGACCAACGGGCCGGCGGCGGAGCGAAGAGGCCCGCTGGGGAGTTCAAAGGGTGAGGGCAAAATGACATTGATACAAAGCTGGATCATCAGCGGCACCAAGGCGATCGACCTAGGCGAATTTACCGAGCTGATTGATCCGATCAGCGATTTCGCGAAGAACACAATAACGATTGGCCAAAGCCTGATCGAGCTTGGGAAATCGGCGGAGAGCCTTGAGACGCCGGGCGGTCTCTTTACCTTCGTGCTCGAAAATCTTTCCGATCCGGCGGTGACGACAGTCCTTGACAGCATCGACGATACGCTCGCGCCTAAGTTACAGAAAATCAAGGCTGATTACCAGGAATCGCAATGGAGCAAGCTGCTCAAGCCGGTCGAAGATCTGCAAGAAGCCTACCTTCCAAAGACCGACGAACCCATCCCTTTCAACCGCGGCACTGATGAAGGTTTGATCGCGCTGGCGATCCCCAAAAAAACGACATCAGGGGCGACAAAGCTGGGCAAGATGGACCTAACCCTGGGTCTTTCCGCCGCGGCCGCGCTGGAAGTGGAAGCGGGCGCGCGCTGGCCGTTTCAATCGGACGAGGTTGCGCCGGGCCTGCTCAGGCTTGGCGCGCGCGGGGAACTGGGCGTCGAAGCCGGCGCCAAGGCGCCCGTTGCCACCTGGGCGTCGATCGGTGGTCAATTTGACGCCGAGGCAAAGGCGGAGCTGAGCTATTTCTACCGCCCCAAACCATCCTCTTTGTTCTTCGACACCGTAAAGCCCGCCTTCAACGGCCTTGCAAGCCCGGCCAACCTCCAGGCGCTGGCCAACGCGATGGCGTACAACACTCTTGAAGGCGTTGTGATGCTGATTGACGGGTCAGCTTCGGGCAAAGCTGAGGTTGATCTGGGGCAGAGCCTGGCCCTGGGCGATGTCGGGCTCAAGCTTGGGCTGACCGGCTCTGTCAGCTACGCACGGCAATCGAAATGGGCCTTGTCGCTGCGCAAAGTTCCCGCTGGATACGATGTCGTTCTCAGCCGCCTCAAAGCGAGCGAGCGCGGATGGAAAGTCGGCGCTGGTTTGACCGTTGATGTCTCTGAACTGGCGCAAAAAGCCAACAAGGCGCTCGATCAGGTGACCGATTTCACCGGGCCAGCCTTAAAGGAAATCAAGCCATTCCTTTCGCCCGGTACCTACGCGCTCGAGAAACTCGATAAGCTGGTGGACAACGCTGTCGATCAGCTCTTAGACGACGACAAGCTCGCCAAAGCGCTCAAGGAGGATTTGGGCCTGCTGTTGGGCGATAAGCCGGGCGATCAGCTCGCCCTGGAGACCGCACTCAAGGACAAGCTGACCGCTTCCATGGACGAGGTTACCGGTGGGGTTACGCGCACCGTGACAGACTTCACCGACGAAACCATCGCCAGCCTTGTGGCCAAAGTGCCTGATCTGCTTGTTGGCGATCTCAAGAAGAAGGGCACAGACGAGGTTGGCAAGCTGGTCAAGAAACTGATCGGGAACTTTGAAGACACCGCCAAGGATCTGGTGAAAACCAAGGGCCGGACCGATGATCTGGTTGATGAGCTGGCGTCTATTGGCGCGCAGGTGAAGTCGGGCGCCAACAAAGCCAACAACGCCGCAGCCAAGGTCAAAGATCTGGTCGTGGCCTATGAAGGCTATGTCAAGAAAGCGCGTGAGACGCTTGAACAGCTGGCCAAGACCGAAATCGAAATCAAGCTTGAAGCGTCCTACTCAAAGAGCGAATCCGCCCATTACGAAGTGGTGGGCACCATCACCGAGGTGAACGACGATACGGCCGAGCTGTGGCACGAGCTCGCGCTGGGCCGGTTGCAGGCGATAGAGCGCATGCTGCTTGACCCCAGCCTTGCGCCCGCTGGCTTTATTCTTGGCCCGCAAAGCTCGCTTACGCTCACCTCCCAATCGGTCCGTGGCCGGGCCCTCTCCATCGATGCGTTGGGCGAGGTGTTCAAAGTGCAAGTCACCACCACCGGCAAGGCGGAGATCCGCTTTCAAGACGGTGAGATCACCGTCAAAGCCATGGCCGAAGCCAAGCGCCTCAACGCCTCCTTCGGTCCGACCCGCACATCGAGCTTTCTCAGCGTGGTCGAACTTCAACAGTTCAAGACCGGCAAGAACGCGCGTTCGGTTGATCTGTCGATCGAGTTCCTGCGCAAAGACGACAAGATCGAGAAGAAAGAGCTCGACACCTTTCTTAAGGGCCTCAGCGAGCACAACCTCATTTCAGAGCCTCGCGCAAAGGCGGCACGCGATCTGTTGCAGGAAACCATCCTTGGTGGTGGCAAAGTCAACGGCGCGGTTGGCTTTCGCATGGAACTGTCGCCGGTTCAGCTCAAAAGGCTTTTGGAAATCGGCGGTGCGGCGAAGGAGCGCTCCGAGGTCGAAGGTGCGCTGTTCAAACTTGCGGCGCGCATGATGATCGAGACACACAACACCGACCCGCTGAGATTGGGCAGAGCGCTCAAGCGGTTTACAGGCGCTGATGAGTTTGAAGCCCAGCTCGATCTATACTGGGCTAACCTTTCGTCGCTGAAACCCGGACGCTATGGCGGCGAAAGAGACCGCGTTTGGCGATCGCTTAAACCGCTCAAGACCAACGCGAAGCTGTTCGAAGGCCTCGCCACGATCTTCATCAGCCTCCACGAGACCCACGCCGCCTTGCCCAAGACGGCGTTCCAGGATGGCTGGACGATCGAGGATTACCGCGAGAAGCAGCAGGATATTGCCGATGCGGCTGCGCTGTGGATCAAGACTAAGGCCAATATTGTAAGCGGTGAGCTGCACCCGGTGATGCTCACCATTCTGCATATTTTCATGGCGCTTGAGCGGGGCATTCTGCCCTCGGATCGGAGCGAACTTGTTGCGTTTATCGACGCCATGGCGTTGCCGCTTGAGCCCAATCCGCCAGTCTCCATGCTCCAGCTGACGATGCAACTGGGCGACGCGAAGGAGCCGACAATTATCTGATCGATCGCAGCGCGCAGCGGCCCTGCGTCGCGGTGCGCGTAACGGCCTGATCAAAAGAGAACGGGGCACCGCTCCAATCCAGCGGCCGGAGCGCAAAGGAAGGGGTAGGGCGTATGGAGACCAAAGCGAACGAGGCGGCTGCACAGGCCGCGCCAGGCGGGTCGGACATCGTAACCCCCCGGCGCGTTGGCCTCTTATTTGTGCACGGCATCGGCGAGCAAGAGCGCTGGGAACACACGCGCGGAGCCGCCACACGCTTAGCGCAATTGCTCAAGGATCACCCCAACCGGAACGCAAGCGTCAATCTTGTCGATCACACGCAGGGGTGGAGCGCTTTGGCTGGTGCCCCCGAAATCGCCCCACCCGAACGCGCGCCAATCGTGATCCAGTACCGCGCACCGCACGCGGATGGTGCGATTGACTTTGAATGCCACGAGGTCTGGTGGGCGGATCTGGGCAAGCGTCGCGGCCTGGTTGAGGCTTTCACGTTCTGGGCTTGGGGCCTTGGCCAATGGGGGGCGCCGATCTACGCGACGCGCGACGCGAGCAAGCTGGACGCGTCGGCGGAACGTGATCAGGGGCCAAAAGTGCACCTGCCGATTTCGGTTGGCAAGCAGCCGCGCACGCAGATCGCCACCCGACTGAGCCTCGCCTGGGCTGGTATCGCCGCCACGATGATCACCGTGACCTTGTCCGTGGTGCTGCGCCTGGTCAGCTTTCTGACCGGTACCAAGGCGTCGACCGACCTGATCGTCGACTATCTTGGCGATGTTGAGGTGTACCAGCAGCGCGGCAAACCGGGGGAGGGCGAGGCCAGCGATCCTGGCCTTCCCAAACGGGTCGCGATCCGGCGCAGAATGGTCACCGAGATGGTTGCCATGGGAGCGCGCGATTATGAAAGCTGGAGCATCCTCGCGCACAGTTTGGGATCCATCGTCGCCTTTAACGGGATCGGCGAGATCGGCCACGCTCTGCCCAATTATTGCGACCAGGAGCTCTGGGACACGCTCCCAGGCGATTTGACGCGAGACGCCGATTGCCCAACGCGCGACGATCCGGAAAACATGATGCCCGCGCGGCCAGCCTGGCTCAGCCATGAGGATTGCATCAACAAGACAAAGCTGTTCGGCAACCTCACCAATTTTGTGACCTATGGCAGCCCCTTGGGTACTTTTGCGGCGATCTGGCCGCGGATTGTTGCCTTTGAGCAAGGCGTCGGACGCCGCGGCGTCTTTGCCAACACCAAGTGGATGAACATCGTTTCGGGCACGGATCCCGTTTCCGGGCTGCTCGACCGGTACAGTTTTTGGGTGCGCGGAAAGGACAAAGCTGACTTGCCGCACGCCTTCGATTTGCGCCGCCCCACCTCTGCGCCTTTTGGCCTTTCGCATATCGCCTATTTTGTCAGCCAGACGCGCGACGGACTGATTGCGCGGATCAAGGGAAACAAGGAGCGCGCCTACCAGCCCAGCCCTTACGCGGACTTCTATGACGACGTCATGGCGCAATTGACGCGTCGCGTGGACAAACCACGCACGCCGGTGACATCGATCGCGGACCCGCTCGTGCATGACCGGCAGCGTTTCCGCAGCTCAGCCTGGGTGACGACGGGCCTGTTTCTCCTGTGCTTTGCGATTGTGGGCTTGCCGCTTTGGGCCTTTGGCCTCTCCGAACCGCTGGCCTATTCGTTTCCCACCCTGCCTGAGTTCTCTACGTTTCCAGGACCTTTGAAGGCCGTCCTGATCTATCTGGACCAAACGCTTGTTTGGCTGGGCGTGGCCGTGAACTGGTCAGAGGTAACCTTCGGCTGGTTGCGGGCGATGTTCGGATGGGGCCTGTTGCTGCTGACCCTTGTCGCGGCAAGCGTGTATTTCCTCGGCCTCTACCGAAAGGGCACGGAGACCAAAGCGGATATACAGCCGATCGATTATGACATTTCGCTGTTGGACCCGTCTGTGCCAACCGATGAGAGGAAGATCGTTGAGCTCACCGCAACGCGCGAAGCCGCAACATTCAGCCTGCGGGTGAACCGCCTGCTTGGCGCTGCGTCCCTTGCGATTGTGTTCGCATCTGTCGCCTTTGTGTCTGGCTGGGGCCTCTTTCATATTCCCGACTATCCCGCGACGCACGGCTGGGCGCTTTGGCTACGCCCCTTTGTCCTCCCCATCCTCCTTGTCCTGTTGTTCTGGGTCGCGTCCGCCATCCAGGCTTTTGTCAGCGCGCGCAACGCCGCGCGTCTGGAGCGGGTCAAGAGCGCGAGATCCAGTTGAAAGGGCAACGTCACGATGGACGATAAATCAACGCAGCAATGCTGGATTTTCCAGCGCAATCCCGACCGTTTCGACTGGCTGTCGCGCGAGACCATTTCGGCAGCCTTTGCCGACACCAAGGCGAATTTTGTCGACGTCAGCGGCCATGTCGAACCCTGGACCGTCAGCCGCTATTTCCGGGAAATGCGCGAGGGCGATATCGCGTTTTTCTGGCAATCGGGAGCACGAGGCGGGCTGGAAGGGTGGGGCAAGATCATCCAAGCCGCGCATGAGCCGGAACCCGGCAACTGGCGGATCAGGGTCGATACGCGCATCCTGCTGCGTGCGCCGATCGCTCGTAACCGAGTGAAAAACGGCAGCTATATGGGACGACATTCGCTCTTTAAAAGGGGCGGCGCGGTTGGGGCCAACCACCGGTGCGGTGCGGATCAGGCGGTCGAACTCAAAAAACTGTTCGAGGAAGATGAGCTTCCGGCGCCTCCACTCGATTTTGGCGATGGGCTGAGGACCGTGTTTGAGCTTGTGGAGGAGCTCGAACTCCCCACACCGTTGAGCGAAGACGCTGAGCGCCTGCTCAACGTCGCGGCTCAGGTGAGCAAGGCCAAGAAAACCAACGAAGGCGACATCAGCGTCTCCAGCGTGTTTTTCGCGGCGTGCGAATGGGGACGGATGCAAGGCCAGGAAGACCTCCCGCGCGAGCTGTTGCTGTTTTCGAAGAAGGTGGCCGATCTGGCCGCCGGCGACGACGCCTACGACGCCGCTTTGCGCGAATATTCTATCGGTGTGCTCGATCTCGATCCCGATCGCCCGACCTATCTCCCCGAAAAGGGAAATCTGTCGCCCAGCGTGAAGACCGTGCTGCGAGCTTGCGCGCAGACGCGTTCCACTCAGATACGGCTGCTTTTGTTGCTGCAGACGGTGGTGCGCCAGATTCTGAAGCACGGAGGAAGCGGCGGCTATCTTTGGGATCGCCTCCCAGCCGTTCTCGAGGCCGGAGAGCAGCTGCTCGCGGCGGTCATCTCCGGCACCTCACCGCATGTCGAGCAGGATTGCTGGACCACCAAAGATCAGCTTGGCTATTTCGACTATGCGTGCGCCTTTGAGAATTTTCTGAAGGATTCCAGAACCAAAGCGCCGATGACAATTTCCATTCAAGCGCCTTGGGGCGGGGGTAAGACCTCGCTGATGCGGATGATCCAGGAGCTTATCGATCCCGGCGCGCCGGATCTCATTGAAAAGCGCGCCAGCGAAACGAGCGAAGAGGATACATCCTCGACCGGCGCGCACAGTGCGGACGGCGCAAAACTCACGTTCGGCGAGGTCGAAGCGCGGTTGCAAGCGCCGATCCAGGCTGCACCTTCTGGAGCGCTGACCTCAACATCGTCTAACGACAGTCCCGCACTGCGGATCGAGGAAACCGACATTCCGACGATCTGGTTCAACGCCTGGACATTCCAGAACCACAATCAGATTTGGGCCGGGTTAGGCACGGCGATCATCGAAGGGTTAAGCAATCGCCTGCCCGCCGCCGAGCGTGAGAGCTTCCGCTTGTCGCTCAACTTGCAGCGGATTGACCGGTCGGCGGTTCGCGACGCAATTCACCGCTACCTGATCAGCCAGCTGTTCTCGTTTGTGCTCAAAGGCGGCTGGTTGATGCTGACGCTGATGCTTGGTGGAGCGGGCTATGTCCTTGCGAATGTCGGCAGGGTTCTGGTCGAATCGCCATCCCCGGTCGGCTTTCTGGTCCCTGACGGCGTGTCTGCGATTGGAGTGGGTGTGGGCGGCGCCTTGGGATTTGGCGCCAGCCTGTTCCTCAAATGGAAGGATGCCCTTTCGCAACCGGCCGATGTGAAGCTCGACAAATATTTCGCCGTTCCCGACTACAAATCGGAAAGAGGCTTTACCTATGATGTCTCGGAGGACTTGAGAAAGGCCCTCAAGCTGGTGCCGCTAGAAGAGGTAGGCGGTACGTCCCACCCCAAGCCCATCGTGATCTTCATCGACGACCTTGATCGCTGCCCGCCGCCCAAGATTGCCGAGCTGTTCGAAGCGATCAACCTCTTCCTTGCCGGTGAATTTCCCAATTGCATCATCATCCTTGGCATGGACAGCGAGATTGTTGCAGCCTCCCTGCAAAAGACGCACGCTGACATCTTTAAGCATCTGGAGACGGATATGGGCGCGGCGACCCTAGGGTGGCGCTATATGGACAAATTTGTCCAATTGCCTTTCGTTGTTCCCTCGATTAGCCCGGAGCAGGTGGAGCGTTATCTGGATTGGCTGGTTGAGGCCGAAACCAATGGCAACCAAGCGCTTGGGGAAGACCCACGCCCCGATCCGCACCCCGACGACCCACCGGCCAACAACACCGCCACGTCAATCGATACCGAAGAACGGCGGCGCCTAATCAGGGCTCGCAGCGACCAGCAAGCGCGCGAGGGCGATAACGTCCGGCTCGCTCTGGAGAAGGCCAAGATTCACTTTTCCAACAATCCGCGCGCGCTCAAACGGCTCGCCAATGTGTTCCGCTTCTACATGAACCTGCGCGCCGCGCGCGAAGAGTTTGACCAGGGCGCGCCAACGATCGCGCAATTGCGCAATTGGGTGATCCTGATGCTCCGCTGGCCCGACTTTTATCGCTGGCTTCGCGCGGAGGCCTATCAGGAACAGGCCGTTGCGCTGTCCGCTGTGGCGGGGGAAACCACGCTCGCGAAAGTGGAGGCGCTGGAGGCCAATGATAAGGAGACCTGGTGGGAGGCGTTCTCGGAGAGTCTTGGCGAAAGCCTTGAAAAGCGGACATGGTTTGGTGATCGGGCGCTGGAGCGGTTCTTTGATGAGATCAAGGCCGATGGTGACGACGCCAGCCTTGCCAAAGGGGCCGGGCGCGGCTTTTGGTGAAGCGCGCAGGGCCGCCGCTCCTCCTCGCCTAACAGCCCTGCCGTTTA
Source organism: uncultured Erythrobacter sp. (assembly GCA_937899785.1). Taxonomy (GTDB): domain Bacteria; phylum Pseudomonadota; class Alphaproteobacteria; order Sphingomonadales; family Sphingomonadaceae; genus Erythrobacter. The sequence goes on from CALCCG010000247.1 coordinate 11,287, forward strand.
AGCGCGGGCACCATTGTGCGCTCCAACGTTTCGGTAAGCAGTCTGAGCCCCATCCGCCGCCCGCGCGGCCAATGACTGGCGTGGATCGCGAGATATTCGATCTGCCCGCGCGCGCCGCGATTGCTCTTGAACTCGCCCGCGCCCGATGATCCGTGATGGCGATAGCCACGCTCCATCGCCCATTCGCTGCTCAAAAGGCTTGCAATCCGATACAGCGCTTCGGACTTAGGCCGAGTGGTGTCGTAACCGAGCATGGGCACGGTCACCAGGTCCCCGGCCACGCGCATACCCGCTGAGGCCATGATCACGCCCTTGGCGTCGCGCGCCACCCGGAATCGCAGCGCGCCGCTGTCGCAAGCGTGTTTGACGAAAGCCGGTGTGTAGGCGGGGTTGAGCGCGGAATAGCGGCCCAGATAGAGCTGCGCGTAGAGATCAGCGAGCCGACCGGCGTCGGCATCGCTCATCACCTCCAGCTCTTCGACCACCAGGCTGGACCTGCGCATGGCGCGGCGATCGCTCTTCGTATGGCTGCGCGGATGCCACCGGCCTTCCAGATCGTCCGTCACCCAGATCTGGCGCGAAGGAAGCAACGACCAGCCATCGGATTTGAGGCTGGACACAAGCGCCGGGCAGCTCCACGGATCGACGCAGCGGACAACCGGGAGATGATCGGGAAAGGCCTCCGTTACCGCGCGTCGCATGGCGGCAAGGCCGGTTCCGTCCCAGCGCCCGTGCAGGCTGGTCGAGAACATCCAATTATCGATATGGACGGTGCGGTTGATCGCAAGCGCCCTTAACCAGCGGTCCAGCGCGGCCAGCGACATCTGAGCTCCGGTCTTTGCCAGTCCCGTGAGCCCGAGGATGTCGATTTCATCGCGAGCGTAGAGGACATAGGCGCTGTGCGGGCTGGCGACATAAGTGTCCCCATAGCGGCCATCTTCAACCGTCACCGGCAGGCGCAGTTGGCCATAGGTCGCCAGCCCCACACGCGAACGCGCATTGGTGACAAGTCGGCCCGTACCCGCTTCCAGAAAGCCGCGTATAAAGCGCGCGGCTTGGCTGTGATCGCCCTGGATCGCTTCCGGCTCAAGGATAAGGCCTGCGTCCGAAGGCGGCGGGCCGGTCATACTCCGCGCACGTTTTGCAAAAGACTCGCATGGCACAAGGCAACCACCATCATGGCCGCTTTTGCACCCTAGCCTTGCGTGTACATGACATGTGTTTGGCCATGATGTGACAGGGCCGCGCGAAAACGCCTGAGGATCAGCTGGTGCGCACCTTGGTGAGGAAGGCCTGAACCTGAGCGTTCAGCGTCGCGGCTTGCTGTTCAAGGTCGGTCGCGCTGGTCAGCACCTGGCCGGCCGCCGCGCCGGTTGACAGCGACAGATCGCGCACATCGTTGATGTGGCTGGCCACCGCCTGCGTGCCGTTGGCGGCGAGATCGATGCTGCGCGCCAGATCCTGGCCCGCGACCGATTGCTGGTCGACTGCGCTTGCGATCGAGACCGCCGTGCTTTCCAGCTCCTTGACCTGCCCGGCAATCGAACGCAGCGCGGAAACGCTGGCGCCTGTTGTGTCCTGCATGGCGCGGATCTGTTCGGCTACCTGTTCGGTCGCGCGGCTGGTTTGCATGGCGAGTTCTTTGACCTCGCTCGCCACCACCGCAAAGCCGCGCCCCGCTTCGCCACCTCGCGCGGCTTCAATCGACGCGTTCAAGGCCAGCAGATTGGTGCGCTGGGCGATGGTCTGGATCAGCTCGACCACCTGGCCGACCTCGTCGGCTGAGGCCGAAAGCGCCGAGATTGTCGTGTCCGCTTCGCTCGTCGCGTCGGTTGCAAGCCGCGCCAGTTCGCTTGACGAAGCGGCCTGGCGGCTGATTTCGCCGATGGACAGGGCAAACTCGTCGCTTGCGGCCGCCGCCGAGGTTGCGCCGGCGTTGGCTTCGCTCATGCTGTCGGTGAGCTCGCTGGTGCGTCCGGCGGCCTGGTCGGCGGTCTCCGCCATCCGGGTCGCGGTGCTTTGCAGCTCGCTGGAGGCAGAGGTGACCTTGCCCACCACTTCGCCCACGGTGCGTTCAAAACTGTTGGCGACATCGGCGATCAGGGCAACCCGGCGCTCTTCGGCTTCCTCGCGTTCGCGCGCGCGTTCCTTTTGAGCGCGGATTTCCTTTTCAGCGTGGTCTGAGCGTTCGCGCGCCCACATTTCCAGCTGCCGGTTGGCGCGCTTGAACATAGTCAGCGCGCGCAGCATCTCGCCGATCTCGTCCTTGCGCTCGTCCCCTTTGATCTCAAAGCTGCGATCGCCATTGGCGAGCCGGGTCATCCCTTGCGTGATCTCTCGGATTTTGCGCGCAAGGTCACGCGAGAGGAAGGCGAAGCCCGCGACCAGCACCAGCGCGGCGACCAGCGCCAGCGCCACGGCCCCGCGGATCACCGTGAAGAGATAATCTACCCTCGCCTCACGCATCGCTTCGGCAAGGTTCGATGCGTCGCCGGCAAAGGTCTGTGCGTCGTCGAAGAGCGCATCGCCTCGGTCCGAAATTTCATAGGCAAGCGTCTCGGCGGTCGAAGTTCGGCCCGCTGCGCGAAATTCGGCCATCGTCGCGTTGAACGTATCGTTGTAGCCGTCGAGATCGGTGCGCAGCTTATCGATCCGTACAACCATCTCGGGCGCGTGGTTGGCAAGCGTGCCACTCATCATATCCAACTGCTTGCGGGCGAGCTGATAGGCGTCGCGCTGGCGCTGCAGGATCGCGGGTTCCTGTTCGAACAGATAGCGCGACGTGTTGTAGCGCAGTTCCCCGATTGTGCCGCGCAAATCGCTGGACGTAACCGTGGCGCGCTGGACTTCGTTGGCGGTGTTGTACCGCAGGTAAAGCTCGGTGAGGCCAAAGCTGACGAGCAGGATCACCGCCAGACCCAGTGCGAAGAAGCAGCCAAAGATGCCGTTGATCTTTGATGCGATGCGCTGATCGCGGATCCACGCCAAACGGCGGGCGAAAAAGCCGTGCTCTTCTTCCTCGGCGAAGTGGTCCAGCGGGTCGCGTTGGGGGAAGTCGGCGCTGCCATCGAGCGCGAAGGCAGGCACTGAGTGTTCCTCGCGCTCCTCCTGAACCTTCATCATGTTCATGCCCGCATTCCCCAAAAGCCGCTCAAAGAGCCGCGCTAATCCCTGAACGAAAATCGTTAACAACGCCTTTCAAAGGGCCCTTAGAGCGCCCCTTTGAAAGGCGCCGTTTCACGAGGCGCGAACCTTGTTCAGAAACGCGTCCACCTGGCCGCGCAAGACGGCGGCCTGGCCTTCGAGATTGGTCGCGCTGGAGAGCACCTGGCTGGCGGCTGACCCGGTTGACAGCGAGAGATCGCGCACATCGGCGATGTGGCCGGTCACCTGTTCGGTGCCGCGCGCGGCGAGATCAATGCTGCGCGCCAGATCCTGACCCGCGACCGATTGCTGGTCGACCGCGCTGGCGATGGAGGTCGCGGTTGTTTCCAGTTCCTGCACTTGTGACGCGATTGAGCGCAGCGCGGAAACGCTGGCGCCTGTTGTGTCCTGCATGGCGCGGATCTGTTCGGCTACCTGTTCGGTCGCGCGGCTGGTTTGCATGGCGAGTTCTTTGACCTCGCTCGCCACCACCGCAAAGCCGCGCCCCGCTTCGCCACCTCGCGCGGCTTCAATCGACGCGTTCAAGGCCAGCAGATTGGTGCGCTGGGCGATGGTCTGGATCAGCTCGACGATCTGCCCGACCTGCTGCGCGCTTTCAGACAGCGCCGAGATCGTTGTGTCGGCCTGGGTGGCGGAATCGGTCGCCTTGCGCGCGAGCTCGGCCGAAGACGCAGCCTGGCGGCTTATCTCGCCGATCGACATCGCGAATTCGTCGCTCGCCGCGGCGGCGGCGGTCGCTCCCGCATTGGCGTCGGTCATAGAAGCGCTGACTTCACCGGCGCGTTGGCTCGATTGCTCCGCGGTTTTGGCCATCATCTGCGAGGTCGTCTGGAGCTGGGTTGAGGCTTCGGCCACGCCGCTGGCAACATCGCCAACGGTGCGCTCGAACTGAGCGGCCACGTCGCTCAGCATACGCTCTCTTTCACGCCGGGCTTCTTCTTTTTGTTCTTGCAGACGGTTTTGCTCTTCAAGCTCAGCCTTGGCCTTTTCGGCCCGTTCGCGGGCGAGCCGCTCAAGCCGCTTGCCCGCGCTGTGGAAGATCATCATCGCGCGCGCCATTTCGCCGATTTCATCGCGGCGTCTGCGGCCCGAAATGCGCAGTTCGCTATCGCCGGAGGCAAGCTTGTTCATTTCCGCCGTCATGGCCTTGATCGCGCCACCGACATTACGATCAAAATAGCGCTGCGCGAGAAGCGAGAGCGTTGTCAGCATCGCTGTGAAGACGATCAGCGAAACCATAAGCGTCCAGATAAGAGCGGACCCGGAATCGGACATCATCTTGGCGTTTTGGCTCAGTCGCGCTGCCACGTCGCGTGCGGCTTCGAGCACCAGACTGCCCGTGGCCTGCAATTCGCTGGCCTTGGTTTCGCGGCGGATGACGTCGGTGCTTGCGGGCTCAAATCCGCGCACTTCGCGCCGGAAATCGTCCACGCCCGACTGGATCAAGGCAAGCTGGTCTGAGGATGCGCTGTCCACGCCTTCGACCTTGATCCGCAATTCGGATACGGCCTTATCGGCGATGTCGAGGCGATCAAGCGCCGCGTCGACCCGAATGTTCTCGCCCCGCGCCACCAGCAATTCCGAATGGCGCTGCGCCTCGCTCAGCACCGCGACCAGGCGTTCCGCGTCGAGCGCCAGATCGTGCTCGTACGCGATCTGGTCGGTGCGCTCGCCCAGTTGGATATAGCCCGCAACGATAAAGAGCCCCGCAATCAGAGCAAATGCGAGGTTTCCCATGAAGAAAACCTGGATCTTGCGACCGATCGAAAGGCCTTCGAACCAGGCAAGCCAACCCGTTGCTCCGGTTGTCCCCATTGCCCCGGTCGTTTGCCGCGGTTCGCGCCCGGCGCCGTCGTCGGCGTCTCGTGTGGCGCGCTCTGCGGCGAGATCCACCGCGATTTCCTGTAAGGCGTTCATGCCGCCTCTCCCCCTTTGCGATCCGCGTCTACGGCGGCGATACGTGCGCGTGCTGGCTGTGCGTCGGATGAGCGCGAGGCCCTATCGGCGCCCAGTTGGACGGCGTAGAGTTGATCGATTTCGTGTTCCGGCAACGCTTTGTAATACAGCCAGCCTTGCAATTGATCAGCGCCAGCCACGCGGACCATGTCGGCTTGCTCGTGCGTCTCCACCCCTTCGGCGGTCACGCTCATCTTCATCGCCCGCGCCATGGCGATGCTGGAAAGCATCATCGCGCGGCTCCCATCGTCCTCGCCCGCGTGCACCACAAGGCTGCGATCAAGTTTGAGTTTTTCAAAGCGGAACTGACGCAAAAACCCGATTGAGGCGTATCCGGTGCCAAAATCGTCGAGCGAAATGTTGACGCCAAATCCGCGGATGACATCGAGGCTGCGCTCGGCGACGACGGGGTCAAGCACGAGACAGGTTTCGGTGATCTCAAGCTCGAGCCGCGAGGGTTCAAAGCCGGTCTCTTCCAGAAGCTCGCCCAGCTTGATCGGGAATTCCGGGTTGCGCAGCTGCGCGGCGGAGATATTGACCGACAAGGTGATATCGCCCCAGCGCGAGGCATCGCACATGGATTTGCGCAGTACCCACAGCCCGATCGGATTGATGAGCCCGGATTCCTCGGCCACCGGGATAAAAACATTGGGGCAGACCGTTTCGCCATTGAGCCGGTTCCAGCGCAACAGCGCTTCCACCGCGACAATCTTGCCCGTGTCCGCGTCCACGAGAGGCTGATAGGCCAGATCGAATTCATCGTTGGCCAGTCCCTCGCGCAGCTCGTCTTCGATCTCGCGCACCGCTTCGCGGCGTTGATCAAAGGTCTGGTTGAACCAGGTGCAGCGCATTTTCCCGCCACGCTTGGACATGTACATCGACACATCGGCGCGGCGCAGCATTTCAGAGGAGGGCAGGCGATTGTCGTGGGTGCTGCGCGCAAGACCGATGCTGGCGCCAACCGTGATCCGGCGCGATCCGATGGTGAAGGGGCTGCCCAGCCGATCAAGCAGGTTGCGGCAGATGCCTTCCAGAATCGTCCCGGCGGCGGTGCCCCCCATAACCGCTGCAAATTCATCACCGCCAAGGCGATAGCACCGCGCCTCCGCACCGCACGCTTCGCTCAGCAGGGCGGCGCACGAACGGATCAGCTGATCGCCTACCGCGTGCCCGTAGTGGTCGTTGACCTGTTTGAAACTGTCGAGATCGATAAGCGCAATAGCGACTTCGTCCTCGCCGCGCGAAAAGGTGTCGATATCGGCGTGCAGCGAACGGCGATTGGGGAGCTGGCTCAACTGGTCGGTCGCGCCGATTGTGGCCAATTCGCGGACGTTAGCAAAGCCGCTGCGCGCAAGGAAAAACACGGTTGCAGCGTAAACCAGCGCGCTGGCGATCAACAAGGGGGCTGGTGACTTGAACTCTATCTGATCGCTGGCGATCACGACCATAACAATAAGCGCGAAGACAAGGCTTACAGTGGCCAGCGGAACGCCCACCACACCGAACGGGGTCAAGCGCAGTGGTTGGCTAGTGTCACTCACCCGTTATTCCCCGATTTGCGAACCTTGATTGGTCGTTTTACGCTGGCGCTTGCGCGTCGTCTTTTCCTAAAGAGCAATGGCTAAATAAGAGTAAAATGGGCTGGGCTCTAGCGCGGAAGGTCGCTGCAAAGCGGCGGGTTTGCGGCTCACCGCCTTCGGGTGCGTCAGAGCGCGCGTCGTTAACTCAGCGTGTGCGGTTCAGGCGTCGGCGGGCAAAGCGCGTTGAGCGGGTTGGCTCGCCGGGCTGACCGACTTGAGCTGGTAGAGGCTTGCGCGTTCGGGCATAGGGGCAAAGGCGCTGGTCTGGCCCACCACGGTCTCACCCGCGCCCAGCATCAAGAAGCCGTCGGCGTTCATCGCGCTGGCGAGCCGGGCGAAGGCTTTTTCGCGCGTCGCCTGATCAAAGTAGAGCAGCACGTTGCGGCACAGGACCAAATCAAAACGCGCGCGGGCCGGCGGTTCATCCAACACATTGTGCGCTTGAAACCGAGTGATTTGGCGGGTGGTGTCCTTAACCTTCCAGCCCGCCGGTGTTTCATCAAAATGGCGCAGCATTTCGATGACGCCAAGCCCGCGCTGAACTTCGAATTGGCTGTAGAGCCCGCTGCGCGCCGCCTCGATCACGCGCGCTGAAACATCGGTGCCCAAAAGGTCGATAGTCCAGCCATGCCAGCGCTCGGGATTGTCGGCAAAGGCCATGGCCAGGCTGTGCACTTCCTGCCCGGTCGAGCAACCGGCGCACCAGATCGAGATGCGGCGCGTGTCCGCTCGCTTGCGGGCGAGGTTTGGCAGGACATGTTCGGACAGCTGATCAAAAGTCGGCTTGTCGCGGAAGAAATAGGTTTCGTTATTGAGCAAGGCTTCAACCACCTGCTGCGCCAGAGCGCGCTTGGCGGCGCGGGTTTCCTGTCCTTCGAGCAAGCAGACGAGCTGATCGACATTGCTGATGCCTTGCTCGCGAAAGACACCCGCAAGCGCAGTGGAGACGCGCCAGCGGCGGCTTTCGGTGAGATGCTGGCCAGTGCGTTCGGCCAGGAGGTCAGCGATGATCTGGTGGGAGGCGTGATGCGCGTCCATGGTGTGATAGTGGCTTACCCGCGCTCAGCGCTCGCGACGCGTTGCCCGGCTTCGATCACACGCGCGGCGAGCTCTTGCGGAGCGGCCACTAGGCTGCTCAGCCCCGCCTTTGTCACCGCGCCGGGCATGCCCCAGACCGCGCTTGTCTCGGCGTCTTGTGCGATGATTGTGCCGCCCGCTGCAACCAGCGCCTGCGCGCCCTCGAGCCCGTCGCGTCCCATACCTGACAACACGACCCCTAGCACCCGGCCCTCGCAGACCTCGGCGAGGCTGGCGAACATCGGATCGACCGAAGGCAGGCATCCGCTGCGCGCCGGCTCCGCGGAAATGCGCGCGATCAGTCGATCGCCCCTCCGGCGCACGACCATATGGCCGTGGCCGGTCGCGATCGCGACTTCGCCGCGGCGGACTTCGGTGCCGTCATCAGCGATCACCGCGCGGCGCGCGCAGGCCATTTCCACCTGGCGGGCGAAAACCGGGATGAACGAAGGGGGGAGGTGCTGGGTAATCAGGATCGGCAGGTCAAATTCAGGCGGGAGGCCGCGCAGCAGGATGTTGAGCGCATGGATTCCGCCGGTCGATGCGCCGATGGCGATCACCTCAGGTGGTGCGGAGGACGTCGCTTTGGCGGCTGGCGTCTTGAGAAGGGTGGGGGTGCTGGTGGCTTGGCCTCCACGCGGTGCGGTCTCTGCGCCGGTTTCACTGGCGACGTTGGCGCCGATGGCAGGCTCACCCAGCGCGCGGATCTTGCTCAGCAATTGCGCGCGATAGCTTTCATCAAAACCGCCCGGTCGTGGCTTGAGCATCGTGTCCGCCGCGCCCATGGAGAGCGCAGAGATCGTGTGCTCCGCGCCGTCCTGAGTGAGCGAGGAGACCACCAGAACCTGGCCGCCGCGCGCGCGTTCAAGGATCGCGGGCAGCGCTTCCAGACCGCCCATGCCGGGCATCTCCAGATCAAGCAGGATCACATCGGCGGGCGCTTTCTCAAGCTGAGCGATGGCGCGTTCAGCGCTGCTGGCGGTGTCAGTCACCCGCATGGCGCGATCGCTTTCGACCATACGCTTGAAGATCGTGCGCACCGTGAGCGAATCGTCGACGATCATCACCCGGATCGCCGCCTGGTGCGCAGCGGATGGCGTCGACCCTCCGGGCGCGGCCGATGTCGAAGACGAAAGGGGTGCGTTCACGCGAAGCCCACCAATTGCAGTTTGATCTGCAGCGTTTCGTGGTCAAACGGTTTCATCACATATTCGTCAGCGCCGGCGGAAATCGCCTCGCGAATATGGGCGACGTCGTTTTCGGTGGTGCAGAACACGACCTTGGGCTTATCGCCGCCGGGACGCTTGCGCAGCTGGATGATGAACTCGATCCCGGTCATCACCGGCATGTTCCAATCGAGCAGGACGACGTCCGGCATCGCCTTGTCGCACGCGTTGAGGCCCTCTTGGCCGTTTTCCGCCTCGTCGACGGTGAATCCCAAAGATTCGAGGATGTGCCTCGACACTTTTCGGATCACGCGCGAATCATCGACGATTAGACAGGTTTTCATGGATCACCCTTGTTGTGGCGACCAAATCGTAGAGGGAAGCGGTAACTATTGGATTAAGCCCGTGCTCCCATTGTCGCGTTACGCGCTGGCGCTTTGCAACCCGCCAGCGCTGTGGGTGCCCGCTTCGGGGCCAGCGATCAGCGCTTCGAGATCGATCATCAACGCCGGACCGATCGCCGTTTCGATCATACCCGTCGCGAGCCGTGTCCATTCCGGACCAAAACCGCCCGGCACGCTTTCCGGCGAGGACCGTCCGATGGCGATATCCTCGATTGCGTCGACCATGAGCGCGTAGGAGTGTCCACCCACGGCCACCACCGCAGCGCGGTGATCGGTTGCCCACTTGACGTCGGAGAACCCCAAAGCAAGACGGCAATCAATTACGGTCAACGCCTGACTGCGCAGGGCGGTGATGCCCGCAATGAAGCTTGGACTGCGCGGCACTGGCGTGATGGCGCCCAGCTCGATGACCGACTTCACGTCATGCGCGTGCAGCGCGCAGCGACGTCCGGCGATCTGGGCCATGACGAGCAGGTCGTTCACGCGGCTTCTCCTTCGGCATCGGGCCCGCTGCGTGTCGCCTTGGCGGCGTTGGCAATCGTACCGGCGCGCGCTTGGCGAAGCGCCTCGAGCAGGCCTTCACGGTCATAGCGGTAGATGGACTCGCTCCCACGCGCGCCATCGGGGTGATCGCGCAGGCGGATAAGCGGTTCGGCAATTGGCAGGTCCAGCGCGCTGGCGGATTCGTATTCGTCCTCGAACCAGATCGAAAGCGCCGCTTCACTGTCGGCTTCGTTGTGCGGGACCACATCGTATCCGGCCGAGGCCACCAGCGGAGACAGGATCGTGTCGGCCCATTCGCCTTTGGGAAGGCGGCATTTCGGGCGCGCCACTTGATTGGGAGTCTCTGCGTAGCGGGAAAAGACCTGATGCCCATCGATCAGCGAAACCGTGCTCCCGCCCACCAGGGTGACCGCTTCGATCAGCGGGTCGTCGGTAACGGGCTTCAGATCGTCGCTAAGCGCGACGGCGTCGTCGATCTCGCGCACCGCTAGGAGGAGTTCGGTGGCTCCATCGCTGAGGCGCAGAAGACGAATTTTGTCCGCGGGGAGCGGGCCGTCGGGCAAACCGATCAACGGCAGGATCACCCCGTCAATCACCGCGCGTGGGCTGGTCGAGCTGCGGTCGATCGCGTCGGCGGGCGTGGTCTCAATGCGTTGCACCAGCTCCAGACGCACCGCTCGGCGGCGATCTTCGAAATCGGTGAAAAGCATGGCGCGCTGGACGATGTCGGCGCGGCGCGTGTCCTCTTCCAGAGCGTCGGCCAGAACGCGTGTGCGCGCATCCGACATGAGGTTGTAAATCGAGGCGATGTTGGTCACGTCGAGCAGCAGAACCGGCTGGCCATCGTCCAGCAAGGTCGAACCGGCGTAAAGACGGCTCTTCATGACCGCAGGCGCCAGCGGCTTGACGACAATATCGCCGTGGCTGTGAATGGCGTCGACCGCGAGCGCGAACAGATCGCCGCTTGCCAGCCGCAGCATCACCATCGAACGATCGGCTCCGTCCCCCGCATCAGGCGGCAGGTCAAGCACATCAGCCAGCACCAGGCAGGGCACACGCTGGCCCCGGAAGGTGACCAGCGCGGTCTCGCCGATCTGAGTGTAATCTAGCGATTTGGCCGACGCGTGGATGATCTCTTCGACATAGCTTTGCGGGATCGCAAAGCGCTGTGGGCCGACTTCGACCGTGAGGCCGGCAATGATGCTGAGCGTGAGCGGGATTTGCAGCGTGAAGAGCGTGCCCACTCCGGTTGTGCTCGACACTTTGATGCTGCCGCCGACTTTCTCCAAATTCTCGCGCACCACGTCGAGCCCGACGCCGCGTCCCGAGACATTGGAGACCGTTTCGGCCGTGGAGAAGCCGGGTTCGAAGATCAGCTGGAGGATCTTCTCACGGTCCATCTCAGCGCGTTCAGCCGGGGTGATCAGGCCGGTTGAGATGGCCTTGGCCGCAATCCTTTCTTCCTCGATACCGCGCCCATCATCGCTGACCACGATCGAGATCGTGTTGCCCGATTGGCGCGCAGCGATTGAGAGGAAGGCGGTCTCACGCTTGCCCTTCGCCAGGCGTTCATGCGGGGTCTCAACCCCGTGATCGATCGCGTTGCGGATGATGTGGGTAACAGGATCGCGGATCATCTCGATCATTTCGCGGTCGAGTTCAACATCGCCGCCTTCCAGATCGATCAGCACCTGTTTGCCAAGTTCGGCTGATAAATCGCGCACCAGTCGCGGCAGGGCGCCGAACAGGGTTTCGATCCGTTGCATGCGCATCCGGGTGATGGCGTCGCGCACATCAGACAGGATGCTGGTGAGGCGTTCGAACGGGCCATCAATGGTCGGCTGATTCCCCGCCTGGCGCAGGCGGTGGGCCAGGTCATTGCGCGCCAGCACCATGTCCGAGACACCGCTCATCACCCGATCGAGCAGGTCGACCGGCAGGCGGATGGTGCGCTGTGCTGTCGGGTTGGCCGGCGCCGGGGCGGCGGACGTGTGGCCGGGCCTTTGCGCCGTTTCGGACTCTTCCAAACCCTTTGGGACGTCGTCCTCGATCGTCAGGTCGGGGACCGGCGCGCCCTCTCCAAGCGCGGCGATCAGGTCCGCATCATCGCCCTCCGGGCATGTCCCGTCGGTCTCGATCGCGTCGACCAGTTCGACGATCCGATCAATCACTGCCAGCGCGGCGGAGACCAGCGCGGCGTCCGGTTCGCGGCGCCCGGCCCGCACATCGGCGAGCGCGTCTTCGGCCGCGTGGCTGAGGCTGGCGAGGCGGGGAAAATCGAAAAAGCCGCAATTGCCCTTCACCGTGTGGACAAAGCGGAAGATCGCATCAATGCGCGATCCGTCGGCCGGGTTGGCTTCCCAGGCGATGATCTCGCCTTCGCTCGCCTCGAGCATTTCGCGTGTCTCGGCGACGAAATCGGCCAGCAGGTCGTCCATATTGCGCTTTGGCCCCCAGGGGTTCTCGAACGAAGTTACGTCCAGCCTCTATGGCGCGCGATGGTTAATGAAGGCCTACCGTAGGCCTTCCAAGCGCTCAGGGATGGGCGCGCTTGACCCGGCGGCCCAGGACCCACCAGATCAGCGCCACACCGGTTACTGCGCCAAAGATGTTGGCGGCCAGCTCCGCTCCATAGATCGCCGAAGAGCCCAGCGCCTGATCAAACAAAAGCGCGAAAGGCAGCATCACAAGGAACACGCGCAGGATTGACTGGGTCAGCGCAAAGGAGGCGCGGTCGACCGCGTTCAGAACACCGTTGGCGACAATCAGCAGGCCAAAGCCCGCATAGCCCCACGCAGCGATGTTGATGTAGAGCGCAAACTCCCGGATGACGGCGGGGTTGTCGGTGAAGAGGCGCGCAAACCATTCGCCCGCAGCAAACAGCAGGACCGCGGTGCCGAGGCCCCAGACGAGGCAAAAGCCGCCCGCCCAGACCGCCGCCTCGCGCGCACGATCGTATTTGCGTGCGCCCCAGTTCTGGCCGACAATCGCGCCGATTGAACCCGAGAGCGCGAGCAGCGGCACCGTTGCAAAGCTTTGTAACCGGCCCGCTGCGCCAAAGCCCGCCAGCGCGTCGTGCCCCTGCGCCGCGATCAGCGCGGTCAGGATCGAGAGGCCGATCGGGTTGATCGCGTTGGAAAAGGCGGCGGGCCCTCCGACGCGCAGGATGGCGACCGCCGGGTCGACCAGTTGCCCGCGCCGCAGCAGGCCAAGGTCGATGCGGATGGCGGCGCGGCGCACCATGAAAATGGCGAACACAAACCCCGCCGCCCATCCCGATATGGTGGCGTAGGCCGCTCCGGTGATCCCCCAACCCTCAAACCCAAAGGCGCCGGTGATGAGGATCGGATCAAGGATCCAGTTGACCGCCGCGAAGCTGACATTGATCGCGCTCGATTTGCCCGCCTCGCCTTGCGCGCGCAGCACGCCTGAAAACCCCATGATCCCGATCTGCAGCGGAAAACCCAGCGCAAAGGGCGCCATGTAGAGCTTTATCAGAGGCAAGAGATCGGCGGGCGCGTTCATAAGGTCGAACAGCGGATCGATCAGGGCGTAGACGCCCAGGCCGATGGTCAACCCCGCCACCAGCGAGAAGACGACACCAAAGGTCGCGCGCCGCGCCGCTTTGACCTCATCGCCTTCGCCCAAAGCGCGGCTGACCATCGAATTGATCCCCACCATCACGCCCACACCCAGCGATCCTAGCGCAATGGTGATCGGGAAGATGAAGGAGATCGCCGCCAGCGCCTCGCCCCCCAGTTGGCCGATGAAATAGGCGTCGATCAGCCCGATCGACATGATCGCGGCGACGCCGACAATTCCGGGAAGCGTCTGGCCCACAAGATGTCTGGTGATCGGGCCGGTTGTAAGAGGCGCCATTTGCGCAAAGCGCGCGTCCGCTGTGTCAGCGGAATCGATTGTGGGGGAGGGAGCGGTCATGAAGCCGCGCGCCTAGACGCAAGGAGGCACAGGCGCAAAACAAAATACCTTGAATGGAGGACAGCGCGGATATCTTGGGTTTCAACGATCCGGGACTATGCGCGGTTCCGCTGATCGCCGTGTGTCTGATCCAGCGCGGAATGTCTTGTCGCCTGGCCCCAAGCCATGCGATACAGCCACCCAAGAGCAGGACACGAGAAGAGAGGACCGGTTCCCATGGCCACCCAGTTGAAGCCCACTATCGAATGCAGCCCCGAAGAATGGCAGGCCCGTCTGGATCTGGCCGCATGCTATCGCATCTTTGATCATCTGGGCTGGTCGGAGTCGATCTATAACCACATCTCTGTGAAGGTCCCCGGAGAGGAAGACACCTTTCTGATCAACCCGTTTGGCCTGCTCTATGACGAAGTGACCGCGTCCAACCTCGTCAAGATCGATGTCGAAGGCAACAATGTTGGCCCGTCGCAATATATGGTCAACAAAGCGGGCTTCACCCAGCACGCCTATTTTCACAAACATCTGGGCGAGCGCGCGGACGCGATCTGCCACGTGCACACAACCGCGACGATGGCGGTGTGCAGCCACAAAGACGGCCTGATGCCGACCAATTTTTACGCCTGCAGTTTCCAGAATCAGATGGGCTATCACGACTTTGAAGGCGTCACGGTGCGCGAAGAAGAAGGCGAGCGTCTGGTCGAAAATCTGGGCGGTAAGTCGATTCTGATGCTGCGCAATCACGGTCCGGTTGTGATGGACAAGACGATCCAGGGCATGTTCGTCAAAATGTGGTCGCTGCAGCGCGCCTGCGAAATTCAGGTCGCGACCGTCGGCATGGGCGATCCGCAAGTCGTTCCACAAGAGGTGATCGATGTGCACCAGCGCGATCTCGCCGTGATGCAGAGCCAGGGCGGCGCAGGCATCTTCGATTTCGAAGCGTGGAAGCGCCGCGTTTCCAAGATCGACGACAGCTGGCGTTCGTAATCGCGACAATTTAAGGCGAGCGCCAAGGAGAATTTGGCATTTCGCGCATGACCATCAACGGCGCGCCGGTTGAGTTCGATCTCGACCCGCGCACCCCGCTGCTTTACGCGCTGCGCGAAGCGGCTAACCTGACCGGCACGAAGAGTGGCGGCGGGCAAGAGGATTGTTCGTGCGGGGTGTGCATGGTGCTGGTCGATGGGGTGGCCTTGCGCTCGTGCCGGATCACTCTGGCAGAGGCTGAGGGCCGGCTGATCACCACGATCGAGGGGCTAAGCGCGGACCGCTCGCATCCCGTGCAACAGGCAATGGTGGCCGAACAGGCGATCCAGTGCGGCTTTTGCACGCCGGGTATGGTGATCGCAGCGGCCGCGCTGATCCAACGCAACACCGCGCCCAGCCGCGAAGAGATCGAAGCCGCCGTTCCCAATCTGTGCCGTTGCGGGGTCTATCCCCGCCTGATCACCGCGATCCAGCGCGCGGGCCGCGTGGCGCAGCGGCGCGAGAGTATCAGCGCCGCGCCCGCTCCGGGCATAAGCCCCGAAGACGCGGCGGCGGCGGTTCCCGCCCTATCAGTCCCGGAGGAAGTGCAGAGCCCCCGGGACTGAGATAACGGTCTGTTTTAGAACCGTGCGGTTACCGCAAAGCGCGCGTTGAGCGGCGCTCCCACGGTCGCCTGGTGCGTCGAGTGCGAGTTGGGGAAGTACAGCGTATCGGTCAGGTTCTCGATGTTGACCTGCAGACGCAGCTGGTCCGAAACATTGTAATAGGCGGCGGCGTCGATCCGGGTGTAAGCGGGCAGAACCGCGCGGGTTGTAACGCTGTCACCGCTCGGTGTGTCGTAGGTCACGTTGCCGTTGGTGATGAAGCTGTCGCTCTGGTGGGTCAGGCCGAGCCCAACGCCGAAGCGATCCGTGACCGCAACGTTGTTCCACACAGAGAACATATTCTCGGGCAGCTCGCGCGGACGCAGGCCTTCATTGCCAAACTCGTCAACCTGCGCGCCGTCGAGATAGCTATAGCCAGCCGAAATGAACCAACCGGGCAGAACCTGGCCCTGCAATTGCAATTCGAAGCCCTGAATATTGCTGTCGATCACATCCAGCGTTTCGGGATCGTTGTCGCTGGGCTGAGGCGAGGATTGCTCGATATCGAACACCGCGGCCGTCAGGCTCAAGCCTTGGTCAAAGTCCCACTTAATGCCCGCTTCCAGATTGGTGAAGGTGTCGGGGTCCAGCGCGTTGTTGTCGCCGTTGATGTTGGCGAATTGCTCGCCGGAACGCGGCAGGAAGCTTTCCGAGTAACTCGCATAGATCGAGATGTTTTCAAGCGGCTTGAAGATGATGCCGCCACGCGGTGAGAACTCTTCGTCTGTGCGGGTGCGGATCTCGGCGAGGGGCACGTTGTTGACCTCGATGTCGAAGCTGTCAAAGCGCCCGCCCACAACCAGGTTCAGCCAATCGGTGACCTTGATCTCATCCTGAATGTAGAGCGAGAACACGTCGATATCGACGCGCGTGTCATCGTTGAGGCTCACCGCCGGGTCAAACGCCACCGTCGTGACATTGCCCGATGCGTTGACGCCGATGCCGTTGCGGAAGTTCAAGGGGCGCTCGATCAGGAAAATTTCGTTGTCGTCGTTGGTCTGGTCCCAGACCGGGTTGATACGATCCTGATCCGATGAGGTGTTGATATACTCACCGCCGAAGATGAGCGTGTGCGTGATGGCGCCCGTCTCAAATTCGCCAACCAGATTGCCTGACAGGATCAGATTCTGGCGCTGGGTCGTGTCGATATAGCCATCGGTCGTAACTTCATCCGGCGTCAGCAATTCGTTGTAGCCCGACGCGTAGAAATTCGAATACACCTTGTCGTAATCGCCATAGAACGCCGCAAAATTGCCCTTCAGGTTTTCACTGAATTCATGGCTGAGATTGGCACGCAGCAGATGCGCTTCGAGCTTTGTGAAGTTGAGCTCCGCATCGCCAAAGGTGATGTCTTCAAACTCTTCCACCGGACGGCCATCGGCACCGGTCGGGATGCCGCGATCGATGAATCGCTCATGGTCGGCGTATTCGTAGGATAAATCGAGGACCGTTCCTTCGCCAAGTTGAAGGCGACCGGTCGGGTTGATGCCGATGCGCTCACCGTCATAGAAGTCGCGGTGGTTGTTGAGACTTTCGTACACAGCGTTGAGGCGGAAAGCGGCGTTGTCGCCCGCGGCGAGATTGATGTCGCCCTGCACAAGGAACTCGCCGAACGTGTCGATCGCGACCTGGCCGGCGCCAAAGGTTTCGCCAATAGTGCCCTTCTTGGTCACGCGGTTCAGGATGCCGCCAGTACCGCCGCGTCCGAACAACAGCGCGTTCGGGCCGCGCAGAATCTCAACCTGCTCAAGATTGTAGAGGCCGCGATAATACTGAACGTCATCGCGCACGCCGTCGATGAAGAAGTCCGCCGTGGAGCGCACGCCCCGGAACACGATGGCGTCGCGGTGGCCTTCGCCCTGGGAATTGTTCACGCCTGGCGTGTAGTCGACAATCTGGCCGATGCTGGTCCAACCGCGTTGAAGAATCTCATCCTGCGTCGTGATCGTGAGGCTTTGCGGCACATCGATGATCTCGGTTGGCGTTTTGAGCGCTGCGATCTGATTGGAATAGAGCACTTCGCCTGGAACGATGATTTCGTCGTTCTCATCGCGCTCGGGCGCGTCGTCCTGGGCAAGGGCAGGGGCCGCCATCATCGCGGTGGTAGCGAGCAGCGCGAAACGCGCAAAACGGGTTTTCATAGATGGATCTTTCTCTGTGCAGGTGTGGCGCAATCGCCGTGACGCGCCGCTAATGCGAATTACTCTCACTAACAAGTAGTGTTTCGCTCACGGTTCTGATTTTTTGGAATCTCGCGATTTTGTGTCATTTTTGCCGCGATTTTCCGCCCTGGACGCGCTAGGGCCGCACCACATCTCGCGGGAGGCGCAAATCATGAAAGCAACGATCTGGCACAACCCCAAATGCGGGACGTCGCGCAAGACGCTGGCGATCCTGGAGAACCTCTCAAAGGTCGATGTGACCGTGATCGAATATCTCAAGAATCCGCCCACGCGTGAAAAGCTGGTGCAGCTTTACGCCGACGCGGGTATCACACCGCAAGAGGGCTTGCGGCTGCGTGGCACCGACACTGAGGAGCGCGGGCTGCCTGACGCCGATGGCGACACGATCTTGGATGCGATGGTGGCTGACCCGATCCTCATCAACCGTCCTCTCGTCGAAACCGAGAAGGGTGTCGCGCTGTGCCGCCCGCAGGATGTGGTCCTTAAGCTCCTCTAGGCCCAGGGCCTAGCGGTCGCGGGTCATCTCTGCGTCGCTGGCGAGCCCGCGCCAGCCAAAGCCGACCACGGCAAGGCAAAACGCGACGATCAGGCCAAACGCCATGGGCGCGTCGGTGTTATAGAGCCACACGCCGACAGCGGGCGCGTAGACAAAGCTCGCGCCTGCGACGCTTGCGACAATCCCGGAGGCCTGCCCTTGCTCAGCGCGCGTCACGGAAAGCGATGTGCCGGCGGTGGTACCCGGGCGGAACAGGCCAAACCCAAGCGACGCAATCGCAAAACCCAGCGAAAGGGAAGAGATGTCGTCCGCGACGCCCAGCAACGCCGTACCCAAAGCCGCCACTATCATCCCCGACAAGGTCGCGGCGCGCGGGCCGATGCGAAAGCGCGGGATCAGGCCCCATTGCGCCAACAAGGTCGCGAGCGCTCCGAACACCAACACCAGGCTGACCAGCGCCGCGCCCTCCTCAGGTTGGCTGCGGAGCCCGAGACGGTCGAGCACTAGGAAACCGGCAATCCCCATGACCATCGCTTGCGCGTGCCCGCCGACAAGGCCCGCCAGCACCCAGGCCCTTAAGCGCGGGTCAAACCAGCTGAGGCGTCCGGGCTCTTCGGCGGTTTCGGTGTGAGCATCGGGTTCGTAGTCGGCGTCCGCCCCGGCCGAGGCATCAGAGCTGCCCGAATAGGGAACCGCCTGGCCGCGCGCGGCGTATTGCGGTTCGTCATCGGGCAAGCGCAGCCGCAGCAGGATCAGCGCGATCATGCCAATCAGCGCAAAGCTGATGAACGGTCCGGTAAGCCCGATGCCCAAGAAAGAGAAGACCAACAGCGGTGCCAGAACCGGACCGATCACTGTGCCCAGGCCAAAGCTTGATGCGATGAGCGACAAGGCGTTGGTGCGCTCAGACCGGGGTGTGCGCGCGGCGACATAGGCTTGCACCGCCGGCGGCGCAGCGCTGCCAAACAAGCCGTACAAGCTGCGCGCGGCGGCAAAGGTTATAAGCGTGGCGAGCGCACCGAGATAGCCCGCAAGGCCCGCCCACAACACCAATCCGCACAGCCCCATCGAAAGAATAAAGCCGGTCAACCCCAGCGCCAGCATCGATTTGCGTCCGCGCTTGTCAGAGCGCCGAGCCCAGATCGGCGCGCACACCACCCACAACAGCGCGGACCAGCTGTAGGCGAGGCTGATCCAGAAGTCCCGAACGCCCAGAGCCGTGCCAATCGACGGCATCACCGATTGCATCGCGGTGTTGCCGGCGGCTGTCACGAGCATGACAACAAACAACAGCGCCATGCGCGAATTGGGGATCGGCGGCGCGCTTGCATGGAGAGAGGGATCGGTTCGGCCCATGCCCCGTGCGCTAGGGCAGGCCGCGTGCAGTGGCAATCAGGCAGTGGGGCAATCGGACAAACAGCCGCGCAAGGCGGGCACCCTATTCGAAGACGGAGGAGACCTCATCCTCGTCAGGGCCGCGCAATTGTTCAAAAATCGCCACCGCCAGGCCGCAGATGATAAGGCTGGTGGCTATCTCCATAAGACCGTCTGCGAACCCCAGGATCAACGCCGTTGCCGTGCCGCCGCCCGCCAGCGCCGCAATCACGCCAAACCCGCTGGAAAACAGCAGCGCGATAACCATGTAGACGACAAACAGGATCGACCAGAAAATCAGGATCGACCATTGCCGCTTATGCGTCAGCTTGAACGATCGCATCATCGCGGAAAACGGATTGAGCGTGCCCTCCAGCACCAGCACCGGAAGGCTCATCGACAGGCGCGCGGCGAGATAGACCGAAACGAACAGGCTCGGGAAGCCCGCTATCACACCGACCAAAGCGCCCGCAGCCTGCCCCACAAGCGCCGCGATCAGGACCAGTGGAATCGCGACCACAATGGCAGCGACAAAATAGAGCACAAAATAGAGCACAAAGATCGCCAGCGTGCTGGGCGTCACCCGAAAACCGGTGGCGATGGCTTCGCCCACGGTGGGCCGTTTGCCCCCAATCATCGCGATGATGGCGCCTTGGCCAGCAAACTGGACAATCATCGCCGCCCCGCTGACCAAAACGATCGTGGCCAAATTCTCCTGAAAAACGGCCAGCACCTGCTCCGGCTCCGCGCCCGGTTGGGCCAGCGTGGCAAAATCGGGCATAAACAAATACACCCCGATACTGGGGAGAAGCAGAAAAACCGCTGCGATGACGAGCAGCAGTTGGAAACTATCTTTGACGAGATCTATCGCCCGTGACCAAGCTTGATCCATGTTGAATTTCATGCCGCCCTTTGCCCCCAATTCGTGCATTTCGGCCCTTGATATGCTGCGTCAATGCCCCCACCCAAGGGGCATGGCAAGCAAAGCTTTAAGACCGGAGTTTGACGCCGAAGCGCTCGAATGGCGGCGCGAGGACGCCGCTGTCCCCTACGCGCAGGCGCTGGCGGCGATGGAAGAACGCAACGTCGCGGTCCATGCGGGCGCGGCGGCGGAGCAGATCTGGCTGCTCGAACACCCACCGGTCTACACCGCGGGCACCAGCGCGGACCCCGCCGAATTGATCGACCCGCGCTTTGATGTGGTGAAAACCGGGCGCGGCGGGCGCTACACCTATCACGGACCGGGCCAGCGCGTCGCATACCTGATGCTCAACCTGGCAGAGCGCGGCAAGGATGTACGCTGCTTTGTCCATGCGATCGAAGGCTGGGTTATCGCGACGCTTGCCGATTTCGGGGTTGAGGCTTGGGCGGCTCAAGGCCGCGTTGGTATTTGGTGTGAAGACATTGATGGACGCGAGGCTAAGATTGGCGCAATCGGCGTGCGCGTGAGGCGCTGGGTCACGATGCATGGCGTCTCTGTGAATCTGGACCCGGACCTTTCGCATTTCGGCGGGATCATCCCGTGCGGGATTAACGAGTTTGGCGTCACCAGCCTGGCCAGGTTGGGCAAGCCGGTTTCGGCCGCGCAATGGGATGAGGCGCTCATGGCCCGGGCTCCGGGCTTTTTTGAGACGCTTGAGAACACGGGGCGCAGCGCATGCGGTGGGTAAGTCTTGTCGCGCTGATCGGCGCCTTGGCAGCGTGCAGTGGCGAGGCAGAACCGGCACAGACGCAAACGCCAAACGAGCAGGGTGGCCAGGTTTCGGGCGAGGTTTTGGGCGGCACGATCAGCGATGCGATGATCCCGCTGGAATCGCTCCAATCGCAATCGCCCCCGGCCGCTCGCGCCGCGCCAAGCCAGCCCAATGAGGAAGAGGCATCAGCGCCGTCGGCACCCGAAGCGCCGGTTTCTTCGCCGGCCGCTGCCTCCACTGGCGAACCCCCCGCTGCAAACGAAGAGGGCGCCCCGTCGTCTGACGCCGCGCCCCCTCAATAGCTCCCCGGGTTTCGCGCCTTACTCGGCGGCCTGCTGCTCTTCTTCTTCGAGAGTGGGATAGTCGATATACCCTTCGGCTGTCGGGAAGTACCAGCTGATCGGCACGTTGACATTCTCGTTAAGATGCGCGCCAGCCGCGATCCGCTTTTCGAGATCAGGGTTGGAGATGTACGGGCGGCCAAAGCTCACCGCGTCGCATTTGCCGCTGGTCACATCGGCGTCGGCCTCGGCGCCGGTGTAATCGGAATTGAGGATCAACGGCCCGGTGTAAATGCCGCGTATCATCGGGCTTTGCTTGGGAACATCGGTGCGACCAAAGGTGCCGTCGGGCCCCGGTTCGCGCAGTTCGAGAAAGGCGAGGCCCATTTCTTCAATCACGCGGGTTGCCTCGCCAAAGATCGATGCGGGATCGCTGTCATCGGCCCCTTGCGTCTCGCCATTGGGCGACAGGCGAATGCCTACACGGTCCGCCCCCCAGACATCAACCAGCGCTTCCAGAACCTCGCGCATAAAGCGCACTCGGTTCTCCACCGGACCGCCATATTCATCGGTGCGCAGATTGGTGGATTCGCGCAAGAACTGGTCGATCAGATAGCCATTCGCACCGTGCAACTGGACCGCGTCGAAACCGGCGGCTTTCGCGTTCTCGGCCGCCTTACGATAGTCGCCGATTGTGCGTTCGATGTCCTCTTTGGTCATCTCGCGCGCTTGTTCGTAATCCTTGCGACCTTCGGGTGTGTGTGCGTGGCCCGGCGCGGTGGTGGCGCTGGCGGAGAAGGCGGGTTCGCCATCAAGGAAGAACGGGTGCACCAGCCGCCCCATATGCCACAGCTGCATCGCGATCAGGCCACCCTTGGCGTGGACCGCCTCGGTGATCGGTTGCCACGCTTCGACCTGTTCGTCCGACCAAATGCCCGGCGCACTTGGCCATCCCAGCCCTTCGCGGCTGATCCCCGTTGCCTCGGTGAGGATGAGGCCAGACCCGGCGCGCTGCTCGTAATAGGTTTTCATCATGGCGTTGGGCGTGAACACCGGATCGGCCGCGCGACCTCGGGTCAGCGGAGCCATGAAAATGCGATTTTTGGCTTCGAGCGCCCCCATGGTGAGCGGCTGGAACAAAGCTTCGTGGTGCATCGGAAAATTCCTCCTCCTGTTTCTCGCTTGGGATTGCACTTGGGCCAAGCGCGTTTAGGGCGCAAGCATGGAAAAGGCTGAGGCGCATCAAGGAAATCTTGCCCGTCCCCCCTCGCGGCTTCGCGGGGCGCTTTTGCTGGCTGCGCTGCTTGGCGGGAATGTCGCGCTGGCGCTTGGCCCATGGCTGGTGCGCCTGACCGACACCGGCGCGGTGAGCGCGGCGTTTTGGCGGATGTTCCTGGCGCTGCCCTTCCTTGTCGTGTTCGCGCGCCTGGCGGATCAGCGGCTGGGCGGGCTCCCTTTCAAGACGCTCGCGCTGGTGGCGTTGGGGGCGGTGGCGTTCGCCGGCGATCTGGCGAGCTGGCATATTGGGATCGGTATGACCCGACTGGGCAACGCGACCTTGTTCGGCAATGCGGGATCGATCGTTCTGCTGTTCTGGGGCTTCATCATCGCGCGCGCCCTCCCGCGCGGAACCGAGTGGCTCGCGATTGTCTTTGCGCTGGCGGGGGCCGGGATTTTGCTGGGGCGCAGCCGCGATATCTCGACCACGACCTTTGTCGGAGATCTGTTTTGCATCACCGCGGGTCTGCTCTACGCGGTGTATCTGTTGACCTTACAGGGCGAGCGCGGTCAATTCGGATCCTGGAGCCTGCTCGTTTGGGTAAGCGTTTTTGCCTGCCCGGTGCTGCTCGCGACAGCCTTGGCGCTGGGT
The DNA here is from genome assembly GCA_937899785.1 of uncultured Erythrobacter sp. Taxonomy (GTDB): domain Bacteria; phylum Pseudomonadota; class Alphaproteobacteria; order Sphingomonadales; family Sphingomonadaceae; genus Erythrobacter. Next base: position 34,601 of record CALCCG010000247.1, read on the forward strand.
GAACCCGTCTGGCCGACCGACTGGACGCCGGTGGTGGTGCTGTTTGTGTCCAGCCAGCTCATTGGGCAGGGGCTGATGGTCTATTCGCTGGGGCACTTCCCGCCGCTGGTGATCGGCCTTGCGCTGCTCACCCAGCCCGCGATTGCCGCGGCGATCGGGTGGGGCGTCTTTAGTGAAGCGCTCACCTGGCTGGATGTGGCGGGGATGGCTCTTCTTGGCTCCGCTCTGGTGGTGGCGCGGGCGGTTCGGAAGGGATAGCGGGAAGCGCGGCCTGCAGGAACACGACGGCCCACACGAACATGATCACCCCGCAATAGGCAAGCGGCGTCGTCACCGCCGATGGAAAGCTCCGCTGGCGGCCATAGGGCAGGGCCATGCCGCTCTTCTTTTCGAAGTCGTCGCGCGTCGGCCAATCCACTTGTGTGATTTCCCGATTCAGAAACCGCTTGAGGTATTTGAGCTGCTGCGTGGCTTCGCGAATGGCCAATCCTGAGAATAGGGTGAACACAAAGCCCACCAGCGAGCCAATCACCAGATTGAGCGTTTCAGGCGATCCATCCGACTGCGCGTTGTACAAAAAGATAAACGCAACAATCGCAATATTGACCTGAAGCGCCCAAGTCAGACGGTGGTGGCACAGCGTGTCTTCCCGCTCAACGCACTTGAGGACCAGATCGATCTTTTCGTATTGGTCCAAAGCGTCCAAGGACTTTCGCTTGTCATCGGGCATGGTTTTGTGTCGTACTCTGTTGTTCCTAAGCGCAAATTTGGGAGCAGGGAGGGCCTCTACCCTAGACGGCCTCTGGCGGGGACGTTGGTGTCTCCCTGGCAGCAGCGGCGTCCTCCTCTTCGCGCTTCTTCTCCTCTTCGCGTTTCTTAAGGATCGCGTCGATCTTGGCCTGATCCTTGTTGGCTAAGGCCTCGGCAAGCTCGTCGAGGTCGCGCCGCGCGTTGGCTTCTTCTTCCTTTTCCGCCTGCGAAAAGACCCGGCCCGCGATCGATTCGAGCCACGCGTTCACGCGATCCGAGAACATGCCCGCCAGAAAGCCAAAAGCGGCAAAGGAGGAGTAATTGGCGGTCGCGCCCGATTCCGCACCGCCGATCTGGAACACCGCCAATCCGCCAAACAGAATGAGGAAGACCGAAAGGCCGGCAAATGATCCGGCAAGGCTGGTCGGGAGGAATTCGTCGGCCATGCGCGGTTTGTCTTCGCCCACCGCCGTGCTGTCTGGACCGCGTGTGTAGCGGCGCAGGAAGAACTTGCTCAAGCCCCCCACAGCGCCCGCAAGCGCGGTCAACAGGCCAAGGATAAGTTCGTGCTGGAGCATGAGCAGATCGTCGCCCCAGCCAAAGCCAAGCCGCTCATAATGTACGACCTCAGGAAAGAGACGAAAGATCTCCAAAGGGGTGCGCGCATCCGCGTTTGTTGGCAGATCCGTGTTGTCGCGGATTTCGGCCTCGATCACAGCAATTTCATTTTGCTCAAAGCGGATCGCCGCCTCGATTTCGGCAAGCTCATCCTTAATCCCCTGGCTCTGGTCGACCTTCTCAAACAGGGCCTGCTTCGCGGTGTTGAGCTTGTCGCTCGTTTCGTCACTAAGGCCCGCTGTTCGGTTTGAAAGCAAACAGCCTTCCACCGTGGCGTTGATCACTTCTGTGGGGATTTCCTCCCCCAAATTGGTGTATCGCCCGCTCACCTGCTGCGCTTTCTCGCACGCGCGAGCGACGCTTGATCCGTCTTGTTCAACCGCGGCTCCCAATGCGAGAGCGGTCGCTTCGGAGGCGGCGGGCGGGGCGGCCTCCTGTTCGCGACTGAGCACAAAGTCCACGCGCGCTACCGTTGCGCCATCATCTTGCGTGCGATTGGTAAGGCGCGTTTGGCTCGGCACGAGACGAGGGCCGGCGCCAATCAGCAGCTCTCGAAACGCATCGCGGCGAAGGCGGTCAACCAACCGGCTCGCCTGATTAAGCTCGGCGTTTCCGGTGAAGACACTTTTGTAGTCCGAGTTGAGGTCGTTGATGCGCTTTTCGCTGGCTTTGATTTCGCTGTTTTTCTCGCTCACCTGGGTGATTGTCGAGACGATCGAATAATAGCTGTAGCCGGTGAATTCAGAATCGGTGATCCGTTTCATGATCGATGTCTGCAAAGAGGCAGCCGAAAAAGCGACCCAGAAAAAGAACAAAATGCTTAGGAAAATGAATGTGTGGAGCGAATTGTCAAAATAACGCTCACCATTGGACTTGTCCGAATACATCACCGCTCACCCCCACATTTCAGGCGATACTAATCTATTTCCATTTGTGTTTGAAGGGCCAATAAAAACACAAGCCTCTGATCCGATGACAGGTCGGGATTGGCCCGGCGGGCGGCGCGCTGGAAGTGTGTCTTATAGGGCCTTGGGAATCTGCGCGCTTAGCCAGAAAGCGCCGCTGATGATCTGGCCAGGCTCGGGGGAAAGGTCGGGCCAGACATCGTCGAACACCACATTGACCGTACCGCCGCCCTGCACCTTGACCAGAGTGCGCCAATGGCTCGCAGCGCTGGCGGTTGTGACCCGCTCCGCTTCTAAAATCTCGCCGGCAAAGCTGGCGCGCGCGCTTGTCTCGTCGCCGAACAGCCCTGTGGGGATGAAGAAATCGGGAGCGTAGGTCACATCCTCGCCCAGCCGCTCCTGCGCGGCGGTGAACGCGTCTTTGTCGGCGAAAATCTCGGGGTTGAAGGTGAAGGCGGTAAGGTCGAGAATCAGCTCTTCCGGTTCCGCCAGATCGGCAAAGCGCGCGGCCTCGCGCGGGTCGGCGAGTTCGACCAGGAGCGGGATGTCCATCTCGGAAAAGCGCACCGCGAGACGGTATTCGAACGGCTCCCAATCCGGGTCGGACTGCACACCTTCCACGCGAACGGGAAAGGCGCTCTTTCCAATATAGCCGGGATTGGCGGTGACATACTCGGCCACATCATCGACCATCCGCAAACCGATCCAGAGCTGGCCGCCCTTTTCGTTCTGCTGGCGGCAGGCCACATCGTCCGTGTCGATCTCGATCCATTCGCAGGTCCGAACGTAGGTAAGGATGGACTTCCGGAACGCGTCAATATCACTGGTGTCGACATCAAATCCCACGCTGTGGAAGTTGGATGTCGGCTGCTGTTCGGGTTGCGCGTCCTCTTGCGCGTGCAGAACCGCCCCGCTCGCCAGCGCGCCCAACGCCGCGGTCAGAGCGCTCGCCCGCACGTTCTGTCTACGCATCGGCTTTTGAAAGAACCCGGCCCAGATCGCCCTGACCCACCGTGCCCTCGGCCAGTTCAAGCATCGCATCAAGGCTGTCCTTGGCGCGCACACGCAGGCCTTCTTCGATTTCGATTCGCGGCTCAAGATCGCGCAGCGCGACGTAGAGCTTCTCCATCGTGTTCAAGGCCATGTAGGGGCAGATATTGCACGAGCAGTTTCCGTCCGCGCCCGGCGCGCCGATAAAGGTCTTGTGCGGCAGAGCCTTTTCCATCTGATGCATGATGTGCGGCTCGGTCGCGACGATCAGCGTGTCGCCTTCGAACTCTTCGG
>CALCCG010000248.1 GCA_937899785.1 uncultured Erythrobacter sp.
GCGGATCGGTGTCTATTGCGGCGAAATACGCGCTGGAGGTGCATGGGCTGGACCGTGTCGCCGTGGTCGATTTCGATGTGCATCACGGCAATGGCACGCAGGCTCTGTTGTGGGACGCGCCCCGGATCCTCTTTGTCTCGTCCCACCAGATGCCGCTTTATCCCGGCACGGGCGCAACGCATGAAACCGGGGCGCATGACAACATCATGAACCTGCCGCTAGCCCCGATGACCGGCGGGGTGGCGATGCAGCGGGCCTATAGCGATGAGGTTTTGCCCGCGCTCGATGATTTTGCGCCCGAGCTTGTGCTGATCTCGGCCGGGTTTGATGCCCATGCGGACGATCCGTTGGCGAACCTGCTGTGGCACGAAGAGGATTTTGCCTGGGTCACGCAGGCGATCTGCGATGTGGCCGACGCCCATGCGGGCGGGCGCGTGGTCTCGACACTGGAAGGCGGCTATGATCTGAACGCGCTGGGCGCCTCCGTGGCCGCCCATGTGCGGGTTTTGATGGAGCGGGGGCAATGAGCGACGCCAAAATCGAAGAGATGAGCTTTGAGGACGCCATGCGCGAGCTCGAGGCCATCGTCACCCAGCTCGACAGCGGGAACGTGGAGTTGGAGAAGTCCATCGCGCTTTATGAACGCGGCGCGCTGCTCAAGGCCCATTGCGAGGCCAAGCTGAAGGATGCCGAGGAAAAGGTGGCCGCGATCAAGCTGGATCAGAATGGTCAGCCGACCGGGACAACCCCTGTCGAGGGCATGTGAGCTTTCACGAGCGACTGACGGCGCGGGCCGGGGCGATCCAGGCGTTTCTGGATGCGAGCCTGCCGCAGGGCGATCTTCCGCTGGAACAGGGTCTAAGGCACGCGCTATCGGGGGGAAAGCGGTTGCGCGGGTACCTGGTGATCGAGGCCGCCGCGCGCTTTGGCAGCGCGCCGGAACAATCGGTCGTCACCGCGGGCGCGATCGAGGCGCTGCATGCCTATTCGCTGGTGCATGACGACCTGCCCTGCATGGATGACGATGATCTGCGGCGTGGGCAGCCCACGGTGCATGTCAAATGGGACGAGGCGACGGCGGTTCTGGTGGGCGACGCGCTGCAGACACTGGCGTTTGAGCTGTTGTCGGAACCTGCCTGCCATGACAGCCCGAAGGTGCGGGTCGCGCTGATCGGATCGCTGGCGCGGGCGGCGGGGGCGGAAGGCATGGTGTTGGGCCAGGCGCAGGATATCGCGGCAGAGACCGCCGGGCGAGCGTTAACGCTGGACGAGATCGCCGAATTGCAAGGCAACAAGACAGGGGCGCTGATTTCGTGGTCGGCAGAGGCCGGGGCGATCCTGGGCGAGGCGGATCCCGCACCCTTGCGCGTCTATGCGCGGGCGCTGGGGTTGGCGTTTCAGATTGCGGACGACGTCCTGGACGTTGAGGGTGACACCGCCACCGCCGGGAAGCGGTTGCAAAAGGATGCGGACGCCGGGAAGGCCACGTTTGTGTCACTGCTTGGGCTTGATGCGGCCAAGTCCCGCGCGGCGGACCTGGTGGACGATGCCTGTACCGCGCTAGATCCCTATGGCGCGACGGCTGAAAACTTGCGGGATGCGGCGCGCTTCGTTATCTCGCGCACGTCATAGCGGCGCCCGGGAGGACCGATGAGCAAACGACCCAGCACCCCGCTTTTGGACCGCGTGTCTGTGCCTGCGGATCTGAAGGTATTTGGCGACAGCGACCTGCGCCGACTGGCCGATGAACTGCGCGCCGAGACGATTAGCGCGGTGTCGGAAACCGGCGGGCATCTGGGCGCGGGGCTGGGCGTGGTTGAGCTGACCGTGGCGCTGCACGCGGTGTTCGATGCGCCGAAGGACCGGATCATCTGGGATGTGAGCCACCAGTGCTATCCCCACAAGATCCTGACCGGGCGGCGGGATCGGATCCGGACGTTGCGCCAGAAGGACGGGCTGTCGGGGTTCACCAAGCGGTCGGAAAGCGCCTATGACCCGTTCGGGGCGGCGCATTCATCGACCTCGATCTCGGCCGCGCTGGGCTTTGCCGTGGCGCGCGATCTGGGCGGATCGCCAGAGCATGGGATCGGCGATTGCATCGCGGTGATCGGCGACGGCGCGATGAGCGCGGGCATGGCCTATGAGGCGATGAACAACGCCGCCCAAGCGGGCAATCGCCTCGTGGTGATCCTCAACGATAACGATATGTCGATCGCGCCGCCGGTGGGTGGCCTGTCGGCCTATCTCGCGCGCATGGTGTCCTCCAGCGAATATCTCGGCATTCGCAGCCTTGCCAGCCGCGCCATCAAAAAGATGAGCCGCCGCCTGCACGAAGGCGTGCGCAAGGCCGAAGAATATTCGCGCGGTATGGTGACCGGCGGAACCCTGTTTGAAGAGCTGGGCTTTTACTATGTTGGTCCGATCGATGGGCACAATCTCGATCACCTGATCCCGGTGCTGGAAAATGTGCGCGACACCTCCGAAGGCCCGGTGCTCATCCACGTCGTGACCGAGAAGGGCAAGGGCTACGCCCCGGCGGAAAACAGCGCGGATAAATATCACGGCGTGCCCAAGTTCAACGTGATCACAGGCGAGAAAGCCAAGGGCGCGGCGGGTCCTCCGGCCTATCAGAACGTCTTTGGCGACACGCTGGCGGATCTGGCGCACACCGATAAGCGTATTTGCGCGATCACCGCGGCCATGCCCTCGGGTACCGGAGTAGACCGGTTTGCCAAAGCGCATCCCGATCGCAGCTTTGACGTCGGCATCGCGGAACAGCACGGCGTCACCTTTGCTGCCGGCCTCGCGGCGCAAGGGATGCGTCCGTTTGCGGCGATCTATTCGACCTTCCTCCAGCGCGCGTACGATCAGGTGGTCCACGACGTAGCGATCCAGAACCTCCCGGTGCGTTTCGCGATCGACCGCGCGGGGCTTGTGGGCGCGGATGGTTCGACCCATGCGGGTTCGTTCGACATCACCTATCTGGCCACTTTGCCCAATTTCGTCGTGATGGCGGCCTCGGACGAAGCCGAGCTTGCCAATATGACCTACACCGCCGCTGAGTATGACGATGGTCCCATCGCCTTCCGCTATCCGCGCGGCGCGGGCACGGGTGTGCCAATCCCGGAAACGCTCGAAAAGCTTGAGATCGGCAAAGGCCGTCTCGTGCGCGAAGGCAGCAAGGTCGCAATCCTGTCGCTCGGCGCGCGTCTGGAAGAGGCCAAAAAGGCCGCCGACCAGCTGGAGGCCAAGGGGCTCTCGACCACGGTCGCCGACATGCGCTTTGCCAAGCCGCTCGACGAAGACCTGATCGCGCGTTTGATGAAGACCCACGAGGTGGTCATCACCATCGAGGAAGGCGCGATTGGTGGTTTGGGTGCTCACGTCCTGACCTACGCAACCGACGAAGGCCTGACCGATGCAGGGCTGAAGGTGCGCACGATGCGCCTGCCCGATATCTTCATCGATCAGGATTCGCCGGACAAGCAGTACAAGCTGGCCGGCTTGGACGCTGATGCGATTGTCGCAAAGGCCCTTTCAGCGCTGAATCACAATTCGGCCGGCGTTGACGCGGGCGGAGTCGAGGAAGCGCGGGCGTAACGCCGCCCAGCGTTTCGTGAAACTTCGATGGGTGAGTGGTTTGGCCTTCCGGAATGGGTGGCCATAACGGCCTTGGTGGCCCTCAGTCTGTGTGTCTATACGGCCTTTGGTTATGGGAGTATCCGAAAGGCGCATATCCGCACAGCGGCGCGACGGCCCAATCTGACTGAGGCTGAATTCCGCGCGATGATGGAGAAAGAATGCGCGCCGGATATCGCGCAGTTCCTATGGGATCAATGCCTGTCCTATGTGGAGCCGCGGCTAACTCCACACCCAGACGATCACCTCTTCGACGATCTGAAAATTGATGATGATGACGTATCTATGGACTGGACGCGTGAGTGGTCAGAGCGTCGAGGCTTCCATGAAAGCAACTTTCAAGATTGGCCGAGCGACTGGGCCCCAACCGTCCGAAATTTTGGGCGCTGGCTTGAAATGGGGCCTATCTAGCCGTTTCAACGCGACTTTGTGATGATCACGGCCAGCGCAGGCCTTTCAATCGGTGCTGCTGCTGAGGTCTCTGACGGATCTTGCCCCTCTGGCGGATCCGCAAAATCGCCCGTACCCTCAACCTCCTCCAGGATCAGCGGCGGCTCGGGCGGCTCTTCGCCTTTCAGCTCGGCGATGGTGCGTGCACGGCGATAGAGATAGGTGTCGCGCCGGGCCGCATAGGGGTTGAGCGTTTCGCCGATCCGTTCCAGCTCCTCATCCACCTCAAGACGCGAATCGAGTGAGTTGATCACGAAATACGGCGCGGTGAACTCGATCTGGTTGAACGGCGCGCCCACCGCCACCGGCAGCAGCAATTGGTCCAGCCCACTGCCCACCAGATCGCGCGCGCTCGTCGCACCGGTCACCGGCAGATAGAGATAAGGCCCTGATCCCACTCCATAAAAACCAAGAGTGTTGGCAAAGCCGTTGCGGCGATAGGGCAGGCCGATCCCTGGCTTCTCCGCCAGGTCAATCAACCCGCCAAGGCCGAGTGTTGAATTGATCAGCAGCCGGCCCATCGTCTCAAAGGTCTTGCCAATTTTCCCCTGCAGCAAAAAGTTGAGCGCGTTGTTGGGCTCGCCCAGATTGCGCACCACATTGCCCAGGCCATCGCGCAAAGGCCCGGGCAGACCGTCGCGATAGGCGTAGGCCACCGGCTCGACAAACACCTCATCAAGTTGCTGCGTGATCCGGTAACTTTCCTCGTTGATCTGTTCCATCGGATCGCTTTCGGGCGGGCCGTAAGCGCCCGTCACCACGATTTCGTTTTCGCCGTCTTGCGGCGCTTCTTCTTCTTGGTCGTCCTGCGGGGCGTCAACCGGGCCTTCCTGCGCCTGCGCGGCAACGAGCGACCATTCAAGGCTGAGCAATCCCGGCGAGCCGGGCGCAGCGACCGACGCCTGGCCAAGATCGATCCCTATTACGATCTCGCCAAGCGGCGTCTCGGTTGAGGCGAGAGCCGCCTGCGGAACCTCTCCGATCAGGAGAGGCGATGTCAGCGCAATAAGCGCAGCGTTGGGCATGGGCGCACCTTCGGGGTTGTCGGCCGCTAGGCCGCTTCGAATCGGGCTCTTTCAGGCCCTTCAAATCCTTCACTTTTGCATTCTGGCAATCCACAGCGCGCACGCCAACGTCTTTTTCGATCTAGGCGTTACACATCAGTACCAAATGCTATCTGTCACAGCCAGGCACATATCGTAGGAGACCAATATGGCATTCCTGGACATTCATCGCGACGGCCCTGTTGCGACGCTCACCATCAACCGACCTGATACCATGAACCCGCTTGGCAATCCGGGCGATGGTGACGCGTTTGCGCGGGTTTGCTCTGAGATCAACCGCGACACCGACATTCGGTGCACTGTTCTGACCGGAGCAGGCCGCGCGTTCTCGGCGGGTGGCGATGTGAAGGCGATGCGCGACAAAAGCGGCACTTTTGGCGGCACGCCGCCAGCGATTTCGGACGGATATCGCGAGAACATCCATATCATGCTGCGCGCGCTTTACGGTTTGCGCGTGCCGTTGATCGCGGCGGTGAACGGGCCGGCGATTGGCCTTGGCTGCGACGTGGCGTGTCTCGGCGACATCCGCATCGCCAGCGAAAAGGCCAAGTTTGGCGTCACATTCCTGAAGCTCGGCATCATTCCCGGCGATGGCGGGACGTGGATCCTGCCGCGTATCATTGGCCCCGCGCGCGCGGCCGAATTGTTCTACACCGGCGATGTGATCGACGCGGACACCGCGCTTGATTGGGGGCTGGTCAGCCGGGTCGTCGCGCCGGACACACTGCTTGAGGAAGCCAGGGCCCTCGCCCACAAGATCTCCGCTCAGCCGCCCCACGCTCTGCGCCAGGCGAAGATGCTGCTGCGCCAGGGCCAGCAGCTTTCTTATGACAGCGCGCTCGAACTGGCCGCGAACACGCAGGCGATGATGCATTTAACCAAGGACCATGAAGAAGGCGTCGCCGCCCTGCTTGAGCGGCGGACCGCTGATTTCAAAGGAGAATGACCGTGATGACGATCGCCGTGCGCGCCTTGATTTTCTTGACCGTCGTCTATGTCGGCCTCGCCGCGTTGATCTATTTTCAGCAAAGCCGGTTTATTTTTCCCGCCCCGCAAGAGGTTTACGCGCCAGCGCCTGGCTATCAGGCGGTCACGCTGAACACCGCTGATGGCCTTGCGCTGACCGCGCATTGGCGCGCGCCCGAGGATGGCAAGCCTACGTTGGTCCATTTTCACGGCAATTCCGGCTCACTCAGCGGCGCGACGAGCGAAAATCGGCTCTTCGCGGATCAGGGCTATGGCGTGCTACTGGTCGAATATCGCGGCTATGGCGGCAATCCGGGCAAGCCTTCGGAAGAGGGGTTTCGCGAAGATGGTCGCGCGGCTCTGGCCTTTCTCAAAGAGCGCGCCATCGCGCCCAAGAGCATCATTATCAAAGGCCATTCGATCGGCAGCGGAACCGCGGTGAACATGGCGCTTGAACAGGACGCGGCGGCGCTGATCCTCGTCGCGCCCTTCACTTCGACCGTCGATTTGGTGGGGCAGAAAATACCGATCTTCCCTATGGGACTGATTATTGCGGAGCCCTTTGACAACCGCGCCAAGCTGCCTCAGGCGGCGATGCCGGTTCTGGTTCAGCACGGGACGGCCGACACGGTCGTCCCGATCTCGCATGGCCGCGCGCTCGCAGCGGTTGGACCGACCGCTGAGTTTCAAAGCTTTGCGGGCAAAGAGCACGACCTGACCTTCGATAACGAAGTGCAGACCGCGCAGGCGCGGTGGCTTGCCGAGCTGGGCCTCTAGTCGCCCGCCACGCGCGCCTTATTGCGCGAGGCCAGTGGGGATGACGGTGGCTTGGGCGCAGGCGACGTGGATCGGCTCGGCGTCGTCGCTTTCCGCGTAAACATCCGCGCGCACGACCACCTGGCGCTTGCCTGGCTTTACCACCGTGCCTTTGGCGCGCAGCCGCTCGCCCTGGCCGGGGCGCAAGAAGTTGATCAAGTAGCTGCCGGTCACAACATCGCCTGCCACGGAGGCCGCCGCCCAAGCGCAGGCGTTATCCGCCATGAGCCCCACAATCGCGCCGTGTGCGAAGCCGTGATGCTGGGTCATTTCCGGACGCAGCGACAGCAGCAACTCGCTCTCGCCCTGCCAGACCTTGAGCGGTTCAACGCTAAGCCAGTTGCTGAACCCGGATCCCTTGACCGCGACGCGTCGCATATAGTCGAGAGAGGCTTCAGGGCTATCAAATCGCGATTGGGTCACAGGGCATCTCCTAAGTCTGTATCACAGACTTTATGATCGTGATGGCTCGGCGTAGCAAGTCTGATTTGCAGACCAGGGCTCTCGTGTCCTATAAAGCCGGATATGAAGAGCTATCGTCCATCGCGTTCCCCCTGTCCGATCGGCCGCGCGGCGCGCGTGCTGGGTGACCGATGGGTGATCCTGATCCTGCGCGAGGCGTTTCTGGGAGCGGATCGGTTTGAGCAATTTGTCGAGCGCATGGGGATCAATCGCGCGGCGCTGACCTCGCGTTTGGAGATACTCCAGGAAGCCGATCTCATTCGGCGCGAACCCCCCGAAGGGAAACGCGCGCGCTATGTGCTGACCGAAAGAGGTGAGGCGCTGGTCCCGCTGTTCCGAGAGATGGCGCAGTGGGGTTCAGACCACCTGTTTGAAGACGGCGAAGCGCGCGGGCAATGGCCTGATGGCGGCCTCTCTGCCCATGCCTGAATAAAGGAGCGCCCCGAACCGCGCTTGGCGGGCCGGGGCGCTTCGCCTGGTCGAAGTTCGAATTACTCCGCTGGCTTGGTCTCCGGGTGCATACCGCCCTGATGCGGCTCCAGACCAGCTTCGGCGTCGCCAAACACCCGCTCCGCATCCGAGCTTGCGTCGTCATCGCGCAAAGTGTCGAGGTGCATAAGCTTTTTGATGAGCGGGCTGACGAGCATGACCGCCGCACCGATCCCGACGGCGTAAAGACCGACGGTGGAGTAGACATTGAGGACCACCTGCTTGCCGGCCTCTTCGCCCACGCCTTCCGCGCCGGTGGCCGCCGCGATCAATCCCGCGGCGAAGTTGCCGGTCGCCGAAGCGAAGAACCACGTGCCCATGATGAGCGAGGCCATATGCGCGGGAGCCAGGCGGTTCATCGCTGAAAGGCCCACTGGCGACAGGCACAGCTCACCAGTCGTGTGGAGGAGGTAGATCAGAAAGATGTAGATGACCGGTGTCGGCACATCGATGCCAACGCTGTTCGCGCCGAACACCAGCACCAGGAATCCAAGCCCCACCTGTACGACGCCAAGGCCAAACTTCATGGGTGACGAGGGCTCGAACCCGCGCTGGCCCATAAAGGTCCAAAGAGTCGCAAACACGGGTGCCAGCAGGATAATGTAGATCGCGTTGATCGACTGGAAGGTCGAGGCGGGCACGCCGCCGCGGTCAACGTGACGATCGGTGAACAGGTTGAGCGATGAACCCGCTTGCTCGAACAGCGCCCAGAACACGATCGAAGTTACGATCAGGAACATGGCAGCGAAAATCCGATCGCGGTCTTCGCTCGGCAGTTTGATCACGGCGGTGCCGATTACATAGGCAACCAGCAGGAGGCCAAAGCCGCCGAGCAGCCAGCCGACCACGCTCTGATACTGGATCAGCGCCCAGCAGACCGCCACGAGGACGAACCCGATACCGTACATGCCCCATTCTGTGCCTTTGGCGAGCGCCTTGGGCGGCTCACCGCGGCCCAGCAGGAGGCCTTTGCCGAGGGTGAAAACCAGGAGACCTGCGAGCATGCCGATCCCCGCAAGGCCAAACCCGTAAGCCCAGCCATAGGTCTCGCCAATATAGCCGCACAGCAGCGAGCCCGCCGCAGCGCCCAGATTGATGCCCATGTAGAAGATTGTGTACGCGCCATCGCGGCGCACATCGGTGCGCGGGTAGAGCTGTCCCACCAAAACGGAGATGTTGGCCTTGAGGAAGCCTGATCCCACGATGATCAGAGCGAGCGCCAGCCAAAAGACGTAAATGACGGGGTTGTCCGCGTTGCCCGCGGCCGGCTCCCCCTCAAACGCCATAAAAAAGTGGCCGAGCGTGAGCAACACGGCGCCAAAGGCGACGGCCTTACGCTGGCCAAGGACCTTGTCCGCCATGTATCCGCCGACCGCCGGCGTGATATAAACAAGCGCCGTATACGCGCCGTAAATGATCCCCGCTTCGCTGTCGCTGAAGAGCCAGTGCTTGGTCAGGTAGAAAATGAGCAGCGCGCGCATCCCGTAATAGGAAAAGCGTTCCCACATCTCGGCGAAGAAGAGGACAAACAGGCCCTTAGGATGTCCCAGAATTGTGCCCGCGCTGTCGCCATGCGGAAGAGCTTGTGTCGCCATAGTGTCGTTTTATCCCAGATTTGCTGCATGCGCCGTTAAGGCGCGTCCCCGAAGTGCTGCGCTGCACCCTAACGAGCAAATTGCGTCTGTGAAGTCTTTGTTACACGCAAGCGGGCGGTTTGTGCCTTTCAGGCCCAAGCCCGCGTTCGCCCGCGCTCTTGACGCGCATGGCTGTATTATGGCACTGATGCACCTCACATAGGACTAACGCCCATGAGCACCACTAGCACGAATCAGGCTCGCCCCGTCTATCTCAAGCTGCGCGATCAGATCGCCGCTGCGATTATTGAGGGCGTGTACCCGGAAGGCGCGATGCTCCCTTCGGTGCGCGCTCTGGCGGCAGAGCAGGGGGCCAATCCGCTTACGGTGGCCAAAGCCTACCAGCAATTTCAGAACGATGGTCTGGTCGAAGTGCAGCGCGGGGTTGGGATGTATGTCGTCAAGGGCGCAGCAGACACACTGCGCGCACGCGAACGCGACCAGTTCCTGAGCGAGGAGTGGCCCGAGATTCGCGCGCGCATGGAACGTCTGGGCCTTGATCCCTTGCGGCTCCTCGAAAGGTCCTGATAGCCTTCTTTGCAAGCCAAGTGCACAAATCCGCACGATTGCTTGCCCAATACCCCTCCTTCTGGCACACATTGGCGCAGACACTGCTCTTCGGGTCAGAGTGGTCAGGGGCTGGGGCAACGCAATGAGTTTGCCCCGATTGGAAGCGAGGCGCGTGACGCGGTCAAAACCGCTGCGTGCCCTATCGGGAGGTCGCAATGATCAGATCCGAACTGCTCGCCGAATTGCACAAAGGCAATCCGGAACTTCGCGCTGAGGAAATCGAACAAGTGGTCGATATCTTCTTTGATGAGATTGCGCGACGCTTGGCCGAAGGGGGGCGCGTGGAATTGCGCGGCTTTGGCGCTTTTTCAACGCGTGAGCGCGACGCGCGAACCGGGCGCAACCCGCGCACCGGCGAAGCGGTAAGCGTGGAAGCCAAACGCGTGCCCTATTTCAAAGCGGGCAAAGAGATTCGCGAACGTCTCAACCAAGGCTGACGTCACGGCGCATGCCTGAGCGGTTCACGCGTATTCGAGCGCCAGGTCTTCTCCATCGGCAAGATTGGGCACCGGCAAGCGGCGTTCTTGATCAAGCGCTGCAAACACCGCGTCGATAATGCGCTCGGTCCCGCCCGACACGCTCATATCGACGGGCACCATCCCCAGCGCGTCAAACTCTTCGATTTCATTCGCGCTCGGAACCGCGAGGATCCGGGTGACGTCCGGCAGCCTTTCATCCACCAGCGGAGTGAGTTCGCGTGAGATGGTGACGTTTCCGGTGGCGATGACCAGAACCTCGCGCTTTTCCATTCCCAGCGCCTCCCAACTGCGCGGGTCGGCGGGGTTGGCGCGCAGCACGTGATAGCCATCGGCAAGCGCGGTTTCGAAGGCGGCGTCCCCGCTTTCAAGGCCGATATATTCAATCTCATTGTAGGCGAGCGCGTCCGCTACCATTCGACCGGTGTCCCCAAGCCCGATGATCACCACCGGCGCGTTGTCACCCGCCAGCTTCTGATCGGGCGGTCCGCGGCGCAGCTTTCCGGCGAGTTTGCGGCCGACATTCGAGACGATCGGTGTCACCGCAAGGCTGATCGCGATGGCGGTGACAAGGATCGAGATGAGGCGTGGTTCCACCAGACCCGCCAAAGCGGGCAGAGCAAACAAAACTAGCGCAAACTCGCTGCCTTGGCCGAGCAAAAATCCGAGCTGGATCGAGCCTGGCACAGACCAGCGATTGGCGAGACCGGCCAGCACATTGAATCCGCATTTGAGCGCGATCAGCGCCACCGCCGCCCCTATCACAAGCAACCAGTTTTCCGCCAGCAGCACCGGATCGATGCTGAGCCCGACGGAGATGAAGAAGAAGCTGAGGAACAGGCCGCGAAAGGCATCGATCTCGGTCTGGACCATGATGCGATAGCGCGAATCGGCCACCGCCATCCCGCCCAGAAACGCACCCAAAGTCAGCGACAGCCCGGCAATCCCGGTCGCCCAGCCCGCCGCAAGCGCGATGAACAAAGCGGTGGCGGTGTAGACCTCGCTGCTCCCCGCCTGTGCAATCAGGCGAAAGACCGGCCCCGTCAGATAGCGCGCAAACAGCACCGCAACGACAAAGGCGGCGAGCGCCTTGAGCCCGGCAATGCCAAGCGCGGGTGCAATCGCTCCGCCCTCTGCCAAGGCGCCTGCAGCGACCAGCAAGAGGATGGCTGCGATATCCTGAAAGATCAGGATCGATTGCGCCGCGCGTCCGACCGGGCAATCTTCCTGATGCCGCTCGCGCACCAGACCGATCACCACTGCGGTGGAAGACAGGCCCATGGCAAAGCCGCCAATGATGGCAAAGGGTGTGGGCAGGCCAAGAGCCAAGAACAGCAGGGCGAACGCTCCGCCCGAGACCAACATCTGCAGGCTGCCAAAGCCGAAGATATTGCCGCGCTCAGCCCATATTCGCCCAAGCGAGAAATGCAGGCCCAGATTGAACAGCAGGAACATGACGCCCGCCTCGGCCATGGTCGCAACCACAGGCCCGCTGAAATCCGGCTTGAAGCCGAGGATAGAGATGCCGAGCCCCAGACCCAGATAGCCGACAATCGGGTTCAGCCGGCAGGCCCGGCTCACCAGCGCCGCCCCAATGCCAAGCCCGAGAAGCGTGATCGCGGGCTGGATGGTCTCAAGGATTTCACGGGCGCTTTCGCCGGCCATACACGCTGCTCCCTTGTCGGCTTTGTTGCCCGTACGAAGGCCAAATGGAGGTGACAGACGCGAGTGGCAAGGGGTGTGTCGACGCGGCGAGTTGTCGTGCGCGCTTCACAGAGCTATCGCGGCGGCCAAGCGGGTGTGGCGGAATGGTAGACGCCGGGGACTTAAAATCCCCTGAGCTTTGCTCGTGCGGGTTCGAGTCCCGCCACCCGCACCATTGTATTTCCTAGGCAATTTCTACCTTCCGGGTGTCAGTTGGTGACGGCTCCGACGGCTCTTGGTCTAATTCTGGTGTAATGAGGCTTAGGGCATCTCCGAAAGAGATTGGGTGAGCGAAGCGCCTAGCGGTACGGGCAGGCCGTTTGACGGTTTGGGCAGCACCCTTTTCCGGCAACACGTTGATTTGGATCGAAACAGTGGGATTGCGGATCAAAAAGAGACTAAGAGGTAGACCGCGAAACGCCGTGAACAATAGACTTGCTATCGGCAGAGCGGGTGCAGATCGACCCTGGAGGCTTCCTTGGAGTCCGTGATGTGATCTAAAGCGGCAGAGGCGAAAATGAGATCAGGCGCTCGGTTGGCCGTTTCATACTCTGGGCGCCCGTCGAAAGATCAAGATCGAATGGGACGCCTATTCGATTGCCGGCCAAATCCTCAAGCCTTGGGTCTATCCGGATTGTGTGTTGCGCACCATCCCATGGCTGGCGGGGCGTGAACCGCCAGATTGTCTCGGCAGCGTCCAACTCAAGATTGCCCGGAATAGAGGCTCCGGCTGGTCCAATAACCCGAATGCGATAGGCCAAAGACAAGTGATCTGCAGCGCCATCCAGCACGATCGTGATTGGGTCGCGAGTTCCAGAGCGGGGTAGTCCCAACGCCCAGTTCTCTGGCTCCGGTGAGGCTAAGTCAGCCGGCCCTGCCCGAAACTCCGCGCTGTAGAGCGCGGCAAGCTTGCAACCATCCGCGTCCTGCGCCGACTCTGCAATCACCAAGCGATAGGAGCTTCCAGAGGTTAGCGCGCGACCCAAATCCTTGTTTGCAGTCAAGCCGGTCTTTACTCGTCCGGGATCAAAAAGAAGCGTGAGACGGGTGCGATCGGCAGACCACAGGTCGAACCGGTTGCTCAGAAAAACACCCTCTAGCTCCTGCCCGTCTTCGTCGAACAGCGAGATTGACGGCAATATATCTTTTTGCCCCATCGGCGCCGAAAAGTAGATGTAGAACCGCAGCAGATTTTCCGGCAATTGATCACCGGATGGATAGACTGTTACGACCTCGGTGCTCCGCACTTCGCAGGCGTTCAGAGGTCCCCCCACAAGCAGAGCTAAAACGAATGCGACGTACAACAGCCCGCGCCTTGTCTTGTCCCCTATTCGATCAATTCGGCGAACCCTTCATCGGCTTTCATCATGTTGTGAAAGCCTCGCAGGCCTTGGCCCATTGGGGTTTCTGCGTACTGATAATCGGGAAAGTCATATTCCGAGATAAACTCGCTCAGTCGGAGATAGACGCCCTTGCGGTAAGAGACGAGGTCCATGGCGCCGGTGTCGAGGTTGCGCTTCAGCGTCAGGATAAATTGTCCATCCTGGTCCGCCGCCTGAAAGACTCCGCTCATCGGGATTTGCGAGGTCTCCAATCCGGCTTCCTGCATCATTGCCACTGGCTCTGCCAAACCTGGCGAGTTGGCCGCCTCTGTCAGGGCATCGAACGAGACCAAATTGGCCTGCATTTCTCGATTGATCACAAGCACGAACCGGGACGCTCTCCCTTCTTGATCGTAGACCGCAAAGGAAAGCACCTCCAACGGCGTGTTGCCGTACCCAAGCTCCGCTATCGTGTTGCCGCGCACATGGGCACCGTCATTGAGTAGCGACGCTGGCAGAGTAACAAGAGGGGTGCAGGTGTAGGCGGCGACAACGGTTTTGACGCCATTCAAATCGACAATTTCCATGGCACGAATGGGCGCACGAGTTTCCATCTGATCATGCACAGCATGATAAATCTCGACACTGCTGCTCTTGGTGGATCCATCGAAAGGATAAGAGATCTGCTTCAACGTCGAGGCAAATTCGCCGGTGGAAAGGCCCGAGACATATAGCGTCCCATCTGAATAATCGAGATCCGTCACCGTCAGAGATGGGGCCGGGATGTCTCGCCAGAACGTCACGTTGCTTTGCGCAGTTCCACCAAGCGAAGCGCGCGATGAAAACAAACTCGTCAGATCGATTGGTGTGATGGTCCCATCCTGAGTGACCGTCACCACAAGCGGGGTGTTGCCTACATTCAAAGATAGGAAGGCGATTTGGGTTGCGGGGTTCACAGCCAGGTCGTTGAAAGTGATATCCGCCTCAGCCACACCCAGAGTGGATGCCAGCGAGCGACTGATTCCTTCTAGATTATAAGGCTTTGATTCCGATTGTGCGGGCGCTTCGGGCAAGCTGTAGGCATGGATCAAACCTGCGACGCTGTCGGCAACGAACAAGGTCGATTCATCGCCAAATTCGAGCACGGTTGCCGATTGAGGCGCTTGCGCAATCGCCACCGCAGGAAACGAAGCAAGAGCAAAAGCCGACAGAAGGCTTCGAGCAAAAGGGATAGCCATCGGAACAATCCAACCAGTTTTCGAGGTGTCAAATGGGTACTATAATCCAGTGAATTCGAATAGGTCAGAAACGCGCAGTGGCTGCTCGGAAATCGACCAGGCCAGCTAGCTCGCCGGCATAGGAGCTCTGCTTTTTGCCAATCAGCCAGCGCCTTCCTACAAGGGCACGCGCTGGGCTCGAGGCTTGGGGCGAACCTAGCCTGACGTCGTCCCTCAGCTTCCACTTAGAAGCTAAAGTTGAGTTCCAGATTTGCCAGGAAGAGGTTAGGATTAGCCGCGCTGCTGGTGTCAAAATAGCTCGCCAATAGGGTGGCCGAAAGATTGGGAGACAGCAGCTTCGTCAGATTGAGGTTGTATTCGGTTCCAAGATCGCGGCCATCCTCCTCTGATCGGTAGTAATGAAAATTGAGCTCACCCATGAGACCCGAGGGCGAACTGGGCAGCTCATAGTTTACAAAGAAGTCCTCAAGCCCGTCATCGGGTGTGGTGATAAATGTGTCAGAAAGCCGATGAATGCGTTGCCCTGTCGTCAAGGAATACTGAAACGAAGCGTCGCCTTCGTCTGAGCCCGACAATTCATAGCCCACAGAGACGATTCCGAGATCCGGAATAGCGGCTCCGCCTTCCGCGTAGACCGAGGCTGCGGAGTAATCGGTCGGGTTGGAGCCGTAGTCGGCTTGGACGGCGAAGCCCAAGGAATACACAACGCTGACCCGGTCAGATGCGACCCGGCGTTGATCAACGCTGATCCCGTAGGTTTGGTTTGAAAGCTCCGGCGCTGAGTCCTTCAAGTCCAGCAGCAGAGCAAACGCTGACAACGTTCCAATACCATCGGACACATATCCGAGCCTTAGTGTATGGGAATCGCTCTTATAGTCCAGCGCATCGACGTCGAAGATCCTTTGAACCTTGTCGATATAGCCATACTCAAAGCTGACGCGTCGATCGGCGCCAAATCGGCTCGCAAATGCGATCGCATCAAAGGTTTGTTCCCCTTGTCGACTGCCGCTGCTCCCGATGAATCTTTGATCGATGGCGGCGGTTGCTTGGCGACCCGCCCGCAGATTAAACTCGAAGTCCTTGCGCGATCGACCGTACTGGACCCAGGCTTGGTTCAGCTCGGTCTGCTCTACGTCAGCGACAAGCGTAAGATCCGTGTTGTCATTGACCCCATCAAAAAAGTCGTTGGGCGTGAACACCTCAACGTGATTGCCTTCGATGAAGGCTTGAAATCCTCTGAAATCCTGAGTCAGGTAGCCAAGCCGCGCGCCGAGCGAAAAGGCCTGTGACGCTCCTGCATCGCTGGCGTTTGCAACCCAGAACCGCAGTTTGGATCGGAGCGTGATCCGCCCTGAGGCGAGGGCATCGAGGAGGCCATCGGACGCTTGTCCGCCACTGAGGTCGAATATCTCTCCTATGGGAGTGAGGGCGGGCACTGTGGAGGCCTCGCCTAGGCCGATTGCCTCACTTTGGGCTTCCTCAGTTCGGGCATCCGCTTCTTCTCCATTGACCGGGGTTCTCGCCTCTGATCGTGCCGGGGCAGCTAAGGCTGAAAGGCCGATTAGAAGAGCGACGTAAGATCGCTGGATTGTCATCGCTTACTTTCTGGCTTGGGAGCTGGACCGCACACGAGGGTGAACCGCTGACCGCGGCACGCCCAAAGCCTCCTGAGGGGTTCTGAAGCCGATAAAGAACTAGCACTCAGCCGGTCGTCCGCACACGAGCCAAAAGGCGCATGGCTTGTACAGTCAAGGTACGCCTCCTGCTCCGAAAGACGATCCAAACGGGGCTGCCCGCTCCCCCTCAGCTTGTAGAATTCGTGTACATCCCGCGCGCGAATGGAGCGGTTCTGAACCTTGGGGGAGTGTGCCACACAGCGTGGTGCAGTCAGCAATTTGGACTATGGCCAAAAAAGCCCGGAGTTCCTCAAGCTGGCTTTGTGCCAATGATCAGCAGGAGAATGAGCGTGTCGAAAAAGGCCTCAAAGCTCGCCCTATCGTCTTTAGGTGCGGTTGGATTTGCCTTGTTCGCCAACCCCATAGCGTTAGCCGAGGACGCAAACCATTCTCCTGAGCCGGAATGGACCAAGTATTCATACGAGCCTTATCCATTTCCGTACTACGTCGATGATGTTGCGCGATACCCCGCCACCACGCCTCCCGAAGGAACTGTCAACCGACACGGTGAGATTGAGTATCTCGCCGACGGTGTATTTGGGGCGCATTGGTTTGTGGATGTCGAAGGGGCCGCCTGGCATTTTGTTACCGCTGGTGACCCATCAAAGGATGTCGTCCTCTTCATCCATGGCTACCCCGACACATGGTACGCGTATAGCAAGGTTATGGCTGCGCTTGCTGATGACTATCACGTCATAGCTGTCGACACGCTGGGTTATGGCCAATCCAGCAAGGGGGCGGAGATCGACGTGAGCTACGCTGCGGTTGCGGCCAGCCTGATTAAGCTGTTGGACCGCATCGAAGTCGACACGTTCAACCTGATCACTCATGATCGTGGCAGCGTTATCAGCGATCATCTTATCGCGACCGATGGCATGAGTGATCGGATCTCAGCCTTTCTTCGCATGCAGCAATCCTTTGATCAGCCGCATGGCCTGCCGCGTCCACCGCATTCGGCCATGGCAACGGCGGAGTTCCAGCGGTCGGAAACCTTGATCAAAGACATTTACGCGAGTAACTACGCCTCGGTTGAACTCCCTGAGGACGAGATCGCCCGCCTTGAATGGGAGTGGGGTTTCAAAGGGACTGCAGAGGCGTCGGCGCGGACCTTTCAAGGCACGAGCTTCGACATCGAGCGCGAGTTTCGGATGAAGAACGCCGTACCCCGGATGACGATGCCTGTTGTGATCCTGCAAGGCTCCAGAGACCCGGCTCAGCGCCTTGAGGAGTACTTTCGTTCGGCTGACCTTCTCCCCAATGGGCGAGTCGTGATTGTCGATGCAAACCATTTCATTCACGCCGAAGATCCCGCAGCGGTGGCCCGAATTGCGCGAAATCTGTTCGAGTTCAAAAACGCTGATCGTGCGCAGGCGATATCTTATGAGCCCGTCCGTTTCATCCATCCCGAAAAGTAAAGACAGGCGCAAACGAGATACCAAGCGAATGGCCTCAAAAATCGGCGCGCGCATCATCCCTCATCCACCTTGCGCTTGATTGCCGCGACCGCCTGGCTGTCGTATGCAATAGGCCGGCAACTGGATTGCACCGAAACCCTCTGAGGCATTCTTGTATTGAGCGTACGATCTGAAGTTCTGATGTATCCAGGGGCTGCATGAAGAATTGGGACGAAAGGCTAACGGCCGCTTATGTGGCTCGGCTGGGGACCGTCAGCGCGGCGGCGCGTAAGCGGGGAATTCATCGGGCAACGGTGAACCGTCACATCGAAGTGTTGGAAGCCGAGTTTGGCGGCAAGCTCTTCATTCGCTCGCGGAGCGGATTCACGCCGACCGATCTCGGGCGAGAAGTGCAGCGTATCACAGAACTGGCTGAGGAAAACTTCCGTGAGCTTGATCGTGTGGCTCGGCTGGGGGGATCAAAACTCCAAGGCGAGTTTATAATTTCCACGGTCGAACTGTTACTCCCCGAAGTGCTTCAAGCCATCATCCGCTTCGTTGAAGAATACCCCGAGGTTCGCACCAAAGTCATAACCACTGACGCGATTGTACGGCTTGAATACGGAGAGGCGGATATAGCGTTCAGACCGGGCAAAAAACCCGAAGAACCCGACAATGTGGTGGTGCCCTTTTCGAAAGTGACCTTTGGCCTTTTCGCATCGCGGTCATACATCAATCAACATGGGAAACCTGGCAAAATAGAGGAGCTCAAGGACCATTACTTCGTCGGACCAACGAACCCGGTTCAACGAGAATTGCCGTTCATCGTCTGGCTCAGAAGGCATGTTCCCGCCGAAGCGATCCAGGTTGAGTTTAACGAAGGGCATCGGATCGTTTCGGCCATTAACGCGGGGCTTGGGATCGGATTTGTGCCGCATAATTTGGCCACCGCGATGCCTGATCTCGTGGAAGTCATGAAACCCCTTTCATTTTGGAGCCTCGACTCCTGGCGCGTCACCCATGTCGACATACACCGCACTGAGAAGATTCAAGCGTTTATCAAGATTCTGAACGCGACTTAGGCGGTTCGAACGACAATGCCTGTCGTCAGCTCATACCCCAGTACCTAACCGAGTGGCGCGCTATTTCCGTGTACGCTCAAGCAGGTCCACCAGCTCTTCGAACTTCTCGCGTTGCTCGACCTCGTCGCCGGTCGCGATGGCCTCGGCCACGCAGCAGGCGGCGTGATCTTTGAGAACCTGCGTTTCCACCTTCGCGAGCGCCGACTTTATCGCGGCGATTTGGTGCAGGATGTCCATGCAGTAGCGGTCGTTTTCGACCATTTGCGCGACGCCGCGCACCTGGCCTTCGATCCGTTTGAGACGGTTGAGTTTGGCGGCGGTGTCTTTGGCCATCGTCCAGAATCCTTGATTGTAATACCCCCTGGGGGTATAGAGTCGCGCTTGCCGGTTCAACACTTATGGCGCGATTCTGATGGCCAATATCTCCCGTCGCAACCTCATTACAAGCACCGCGACGCTGGCGGCGGCCACATCATTGCCAATGCCATGCTGGGCCAAAGGGCGTTCAATGCCCCAAACGCACAAGGGCTTTGGTGAACTGTCGGGGGAGGATATCCGCCTCTCGATTGCCGACCATCACTTCACCACGGGTGGCCGCTCGGGCCACGCCTATGCGGTGAACGGCACAGTGCCCGGGCCCCTGCTCCGTCTGAAAGAAGGGCAGGACGTCCGCCTGCACGTCACCAACACGCTCGACCAAGACAGCTCGATCCATTGGCACGGTCTGCTGCTTCCGTTTCAGTATGACGGCGTGCCGGGTGTCAGTTTTCCCGGGATCAAACCGGGAGAGACGTTCACTTATGAATTCCCGGTCCGCCAGAACGGCACCTATTGGTGGCATTCGCATTCGGGGCTTCAGGAGCAGGCGGGGCATTACGGACCGCTGGTCATTGAAAGCGCCGAGCCCGATCCGCGCTACGACCGCGACTACGTTGTGCTTCTGTCCGAATTCACGCCGATCCACCCGCATGCGATCCTGCGCAAGCTGAAGGTGGGCGAGCACTATTTCCAGCGCCAGATGAACACCGCCACCGCGGGCGATTTATCGGGCGAGATGCGGCGCATGTGGGGCCAGATGCGGATGAACCCGCGCGACATCGCGGATGTAACCGGCGCAACCTACACCTACCTTATCAACGGGCATGGTCCGGCCGACGATCTCCAGTTGGTGTTCAAACCCGGCGAGCGTGTGCGCCTTCGGATCATCAACGGCTCAGCGATGACCTTCTTCAACATCCGCATTCCGGGCGTGCCAATGACGGTGATCCAGGCCGATGGGCAGGATGTGGACGAGGTCGAGGTCGATGAATTCCAGATCGGAATTGCCGAAACCTATGACGTGATCGTCGCTCCCAAGGATGGCAGCCATGCGATCGTCGCCGAGGCGATGGACCGCAGTGGTATGGGCGTCGCCAGCCTCACCAGCCACGCTGGCCATATTGCGACGCCGCCCGCACTGCGCGAGATCCCGACCCTAACGATGACCGATATGGGCATGATGGATCACGCCGCGATGGGTCACGAAGGCCACGGCATGGGCGACATGGGCTCGATGGATCACGACATGCGCGACACCTCGCTCTTGCCCGATGATGTGAAGGTCGGACCCGGCATCGATATGGTCGCCCCCATGCCGAGCGACCGGATGGATTTCCCCGGCCTCGGCCTCGATAAAGTCGAGCACCGCGTGCTGCGCTACACCGACCTCAAGGCCAAGCGGATGAACCCGCATCGCGAGGTTGACCGCGGGATGGAGATCCACCTCACCGGCAATATGGAGCGCTATATGTGGTCCTTTGACGGCAAGAAGTTCACCTCCGTCACCGATGACCCAATCCGCTTTGGCTATGATGAGCGCGTGCGCGTGAAGCTGGTCAACCAGACCATGATGGCGCACCCGATCCATCTGCACGGTCATTTCTTCGAGCTGGTCAACGGCGCGGACCATAGGCACCAACCGCAAAAGCACACGGTGATCGTGCAGCCGGGCGGCACCGCGACCTTTGATCTGACGGCGAATGAACCCGGCGACTGGGCTTTCCACTGCCACCTGCTTTATCACATGCACGCAGGGATGATGCAGGTCGTCTCGGTGCGGCCCTTCCCCGAAGGCGCGCCAAGGTCAGCGGGGGCCTGATGCGTTTCTTCCGGCTGGCGGGCGCCGCGCTGTTGGGCGCGACCCTTGGCGCATCGCTGAGCGCGCAGGATCATTCCGACCACGGCGCGCACAAAGGCCACGCTCCGCCTACAATGGACCACTGCTCCATGGGTCACGCTCCGCCGGAAAAGTGCCCGCCCAAGACAGAGGCTGAGCCCGAGGCGCCCGGCGCCAAGGACGATAATGCGGACCACTCGAAGATGGACCACTCACAAATGGACCACGCGCAGCACCGCGCCGCGATCGACAAATCCCCACCGGGCGCTGCGCCCGAAAGCGCGGTCCCCGCGCGCGCCTTTGAAGGACCGCGCCACGCCGCCGACGCGATCTGGGGCGCTGCGGCGATGCAGTCGAGCCGCGAGAAGCTGGGCCGAGAAAACGGCGGGATGAAAACCGGCTTTGTCATGGTCGAGCGGCTGGAGGCCCGCATAGCCGCAGATAACGGTGAGCACGGCTATTTGTGGGACGCACAGGCCTTTTACGGCGGCGATATCAATCGTCTCGTGATCAAGACGGAAGGCGAAGGCCGGTTCGGCGGAGCGTTAGAGGACGCCGAGATCCAAGCTCTCTACAGCCGTGCAATCGGCGCTTTCTTCGATCTGCAAGCGGGCCTCCGCTTCGATCCTGAGCCCGACACGCGTTCCCACCTTGTCGTCGGCGTGCAGGGCCTTGCGCCCTATATGTTTGAACTGGATGCGGCGCTGTTCTTGTCGGATCGCGGTGACATCACCGCGCGGATCGAAGGCGAATATGATCAGCGGATCACCCAGCTCCTGATCATCCAACCTCGCATCGAGGTGGAGCTAGCCGCGCAAGATATTCCCGAACGCGGTCTGGGCGCAGGCATTACGTCCATCGAGCCCGGCGTGCGCCTTCGCTATGAGTTCAAGCGGGAGTTCGCGCCCTATATCGGCCTCGAATACGAAGCCGCGCTGGGCGAGACCGCCGATGTGGCGCGCGCAGCGGGCCGGGACCCGGATGGGTTCAAACTTCTGGTGGGTCTCAGGGCCTGGTTCTAGGCCAACGCACACCTTTGCAGCGTGGCGTCGGAAGCGTGGCCGATTTGCGGGCTGATCTTCCATGGCGATACCCCTTCAAGGGCGGCGCTTGTCACAAAACCAGATCGCAGACTGGGGCCAAAGGACCCGGCGTTGTCGATACCTGCTTTCGTCTACAGGTCTTGGTAAGAAGCGATACAGCATGCCCGGACAACGCTCTCTTAGATACTTCGCCCAGCGCGTTGTTCTGAGACGCTAAATCCGCTACCCGCTGCGCGAGGAGGACGAAACGATGCGACAGGCTTTCTGGACACTTCATGCCCTTTGCGCTGTGAGCCTGCTAACCGCGCCGGCGCTTGCGCGGTCCGATACACCTCAGACCAGTGGAGATCCGACAATGGAGCGTCATACCGTCCTTGGCATAGGTGGGCTTTTCGTCCGCGCGAAAGATCCCGCCGCCCTTACGGCCTGGTACGAGAAGCACTTGGGTATAAACCCCGTCCCGACCGGGTACGACGATACGCCCTGGGTTCAGGAGGCGGGCCCTACGATTTTCGCGCCTATGCCTGAGGATGCCGAAGGTATGATCCCCAAGGACAAGAGCTGGATGCTCAATCTGCGGGTCGCCGATCTCGACGCAATGGTCGCGCAGTTAAACGCTGACGGCGTGGCGGTTGACGTCGACCCGGCGGCCTATCCCAATGGACGCTTTGCCACTCTTGCTGATCCGGAGGGCAATCCGATCCAGCTTTGGGAGCCCGCCGCGCCCTGATCCGCTAACCGGCGAGGTCGCCCGGCTGGTTTACATTCATCAGCGCAATATCCAGCGTCACTCGGCGCGCGTTGATGCGCTCGGCAAAGCCGTAGAGCGAGCGTCCGCCCTGGCGCAGGAACGCGCTGAGGTCGCCCGCCACCGCGACCGGCCACAGGCCGATGACGGGCTGGCTTTCGACGATCGCTGCGCCTTCCCCGCCAAGCGCCCACCCAAGCGAGTGCGGCAGATTGGGCGCGTCGACGCCTGCGCTCATTGTATGGGTGAACCCGTTCACAGCGGCGTGGCTCAGCGCCGCGTTGAGCCCGCCCAGCGGGCCAAGCCCCGCTTCGGGCATATCGGCGAGACACTGAAATCCCGGCTCCTCGCGCCCGCACAGCGCCACGCTCTCGCATTGCGCGTCGAGCGCCTCAGCCACCCAGTCGATCAGCCTTTTGCCACGCCACTGCGCCAACGCCTTGTCGCTGCCAAAGCGTCGCGCGCTGCCCCCCGCCAGGATGGCGCCCAGGATCCGGCTCACGCTTTGCTCGCCGCTCAGGTCTCGGCGGGCTGCTTAAAGATCAGCGCGTCCAGGCTGTAGGCGCCGGCCCCCTTGCAAGCGATAAACAAGAACACAAAGCAATACAGCGCGATGAGCTCTCCTCCGTTGAGGATCGGGTAGAAGCCGCTCGATCCATGGGCCAGCCAATATCCCACCGCGGACATGCCGCTCGAAAGAAACGCCGCGATCCGGGTGAAAAGACCAAGGGCGATCGCCAGCCCAAGCACCAGTTCGATCCAACCCGCCGCCAACGACAAGGCGTTCAGATCGTAGGGATATTCAGCGGGAAAATTGAGCAGCTTTTGGGTGCCGTGCTGAACAAAGAACAGGCCGCCAAACAGCCGCATCAAGGCGTAGCTGGGTTCGGTCAATCCATCGAGAAATTTCATTGTACGGCCCCTATCAGGATTGGGAATGACATTGCGCGCGCACGTTGTATCTGTGCTCCCATGCACTTTCAACTGACTGACGAACAGCGCGAGCTGCAGGACACCGCCCGCAAATTCGCCCGCGCCGAGCTCCCCGCGCTGGCGTGCGACATGGAGGCCAAGGACTATCCCGTCCCGCACGACATGCTCCAAGCCTATGGTGAAATGGGCTTTCTGGGGGTGAACCTGCCCGAAGAGTATGGCGGCTTGGGCCTCGGTCATCTCGAGGCGGTGCTGGTGCTCGAAGAGTTTGCGCAGGTTTCCAACGAGGTCGTCTTCCTGGTGTTTGTGGCGCTGACCGGACCGGTGCGCACGATCGAAAAGTTCGGCTCGGACGAGATGAAAGCCCGCGTGCTTCCCGAGGTTATCAAGGGCGAGAAGATCGTCGCGGTCTCGATGTCCGAGCCGGATGCGGGCACGGCGCTCACCGATCTCACCACCAAGGCACAGCCTGATGGCAATGGCTATGTCGTCAACGGCTACAAGCGCTGGACTAGCGGCGGCGGACACTCTGATTACTACGTCACCTATGCGCGCTTTTCCGATGATCCGGGCGCCAAGGGGATCGGTGCGATCCTGCTCGAACGCGACATGGAGGGCATGGAATTCGGCAAGCGCGAAGAGCTGATGGGTTTTCGCGGCATCCCTACCGCCGACATCGCGATCCAGGATGTAAAGGTGCCGGGCGACAACGTGATCATCGGCGCGGGCGGCTTTGGCAAGCTGATGAGCGCCTTTGGCCTGGAACGCTGCGGCAACGCGACGCAGGCCTTGGCGGTGGCCGCCGCGGCGCTGGAGCAGGCGCTCGAATACACGCAAGAGCGTGAGGCCTTTGGCAAGCCCATCGTCGATTTCCAGGCGGTGCAGATGAAATTGGCCGAGATGGCGATGAAGGTCGACGCCGCGCGGCTCCTCATTCACCGCGCCGCCGTCAACGCGGACGCGCAGGCGGACGGCCTGCCCACCGTCTACGAATCGAGCCTGGCCAAGTGCTACGCCAACGAAATCGTGCGCGAAGTGACCGCGCTCGGCATGCAGGTGATGGGCGGCTATGGCTATCACAAAGAGTACGGCATGGAGCAGCGTTTGCGCGACGCCTACGCCTGGGGCATTGCGGGCGGGGCCATCGATGTCCAAAAGACCAATATCGCCGCCGCTATGGTCGGCCGCCGATTTAACCAGCGCGGTTGAGCGCGAAAGACTTGCAAGCGCGCCGTGTGTTGCTCATGTAACGCACATGGACAACGCCATCGCGACCCAATCGCCCGCTTTTGCAACGCCTGACGCCCCACCTGAACTGGATGATGGCGAAGCTCTGACCAAGCTGGACCCGGCTTACAAAACCGCCTTGCGCATCAGCACCGCGATCAGCGCCATCCCGTTCTGCATCGGAGCGCTGGTGCTTGAAGGGGCGCTCGCCGGGGCCTCGCCCTTGCCTTATGGCGTGCTAATCGGTCTGACCGTTTTCGTTGCGTTGGCGCTGATTATCCGCCTTCCAGGCCGTCGATGGGCGGCGCGGGGCTATCATATGAGCGCAGACCGGCTGCGCGTGGTGCGCGGCATTTTCTGGCATTCCGATACGGTCGTACCCTTTGGCAGAGTGCAGCATATCGATGTGGATCAGGGCCCGATTGAGCGCGCGCTGGGCATCTCAACGCTGACCTTGCACACGGCAGGGAGCCACAACGCGTCCGTGCTTCTTCCGGGTCTGAGACACGATCTGGCGGTTGAGATGCGCGAGGAGATCCGTGAGCGGATCAAGCGGGACAGCTTGTGAACGCGCACAGCGTCTCGCCTACGGTTTCCGTTCCAGTAACGGCGTCGTCCAATGGGTCTGACCCAAACCAAGAACCGCGCCGTACGGCTCCGCTGAGCGTTGTCGTCGGCACGCTTTCCAGCTTGCAGAACGCGATTGTCCCGGCAGCGGCGGCGGCTTTCGGCACCGGATTGGCGGGGCCAGGCTTGCTGATCGGCCTGTTGGTCGGTTGCGGCATCGCAACAGTGGGAACGGTGTTCAGCTATATCCGCTGGCGCCGGCTTACATACACAATTGGCGAACAAGATATACGCGTCGAGAGCGGGGTCTTGAGCCGATCCGCGCGTTCGGTCCCGTTCGAACGGATTCAGGATGTCAGCCTTGAGCAGAAGCTGCTGCCGCGCATTCTGGGTCTGGTGGCGGTAAAGTTCGAAACGGGTGCAGGTGGGGCCGATGATCTTGCGCTGTCCTATCTTGCGGAAGCCGAGGGCGAGCGGCTGCGTGAATTGGTGCGCGAACGCCGCGAAGACGAGACTAAGCGACGCGACCCGGGCCCTGAAGAAGCCGGCGGAGGGCCGCTTGCCGATGCCCAAGAGACGACCGAAACGCTGTTCACGATGGGTCCCTATCGGCTGTTCACCTACGGCGTGTTCGAATTCAGCCTTGCGGTTTTCGCGGTGCTCGCTGGGCTCTTTCAATATGCCGACAATTTCCTTGAGGTCGATATCTGGGAAGTGGATTTCTGGCGCGGCCTTGCCGAGGAGCAAGGCGGCTG
Organism: uncultured Erythrobacter sp.; assembly: GCA_937899785.1. Lineage (GTDB taxonomy): Bacteria > Pseudomonadota > Alphaproteobacteria > Sphingomonadales > Sphingomonadaceae > Erythrobacter. Next base: position 26,411 of record CALCCG010000248.1, read on the forward strand.
GCTGTTGGAGCTGGGCGCTTATGGACAGGTTCTGAGCGCGGTCGCCGGTCTGGCTTTGGTGTTCTTTATCGGTTCGGCCACTGGCCTTGTGCGCACCTTCAGTCGCGAATGGGGGTTCTTGCTGGAGCGCACGCCGCGGGGGTTTCGCCGCCGTCGTGGTCTGTTCACGCGCACCGACGTTGTAATGCCAATTCACCGGGTTCAAGGGATCGCCATCGGAACGCGCTTCATCCGCTATCGGTTTGGCTGGCACTCGCTCAAATTCGTGAGCCTGGCTCAGGACGCGGGCTCATCGAACCATGTGGTTGCCCCCTTTGCTCAGCTTACAGAGCTGGATCCGATTGTTGAGGCGGCGGGCTTTCATCAACCCAGCGCCGACGCGCAATGGCATCGCGCAACCACCGCCTATCGGACCTTTTCCATCGTCAGCGATGCCATAGTGTTCGCGATCATCGCTTGTATCGCGGGCGGCGTAGCCGCTGTGTTTGCGCCGGAATGGCTGCCGCTTGCCGTGGGCATACCGGTGGCGATTGGTGTGGTGAGCGCGCTTGCGAGCTATCTTTCCTGGCGGTTCAAACGCCACACGCTTGATGACAGTCAAATCGTCGCCACCGCCGGAGTGCTCGCGCCGACAACGAAGATCGCGACGCGGGTGAAGCTCCACTCGGTTGAGATTGCTCAAGGCCCCTTTGCGCGCCGCTTTGGTTACGCGACGCTGCACCTGGGCATGGCGGGTGGGGAGTTTTCCGTCCCCGGCGTGCCCATTGAACGGGCGCGCCAGGTGCGCGCGGAAGTTCTTAAGACGATTGCGACAACCGATTTCTCGCAGCTTGCAAGTCAACGCGCGTCGGACGCGGGCTAAGCCTTGAATGGGGCCCAATCGGCCCGCTCGTTGAACGTTTTAGCCACGTACCAGCATTGCGGGACGATGCGGAAGCCTTCGGCGCGCGCGTCCTCGACAAGCCGTTCGACAAGCCGCGCGGCAACCCCGCGTCCACCGATTTCTGGCGGCACGATCGTGTGCGTGGCAACGCGCGTGTCGGGCGTGTCTCCGCGCTCCCAGTCAAGATAGCCGAAAGCCTCCTCGCCTGCGATCTCGGCGGTGTAGCGCCCGCCCTCGCCGCGCAGCGCGTGGGTGAGCGTGATCGCGTCGTTTCCCGTCATAAAGCGTCTCCGGCTTGCCATCGCGAGCAGCGCGGCTAGAGGCGAAGACACCATGACGAAGTTTCTCTCCGACAACGCCGCCGCTGTTCATCCCGCTGTGTGGGACGCCATGCGCGCCGCGGACCACGCCGACAACCCCTATGATGGCGATGCGCTGTCGGCTGAGATGGACGCGCGCTTTACCGATCTGTTCGGGCGCGAATGCGCTGCGCTGTGGGTGGCGACGGGAACCGCGGCCAACTGCCTGGCGCTTGGCACGATGTGCGCGCCCCATGGAGGCGTAGTATGCCACGAAGAGTCGCATATCGAAGTCGATGAAGGCGGCGCACCGGGCTTCTTTCTGCACGGCGCCAAGTTGATCCATGTTCTGGGGACCGGGGCGAAGCTTGCGCCTGACGAAATTGCACGGACTATCGATCCGATCCGCGATGACGTGCACCAGGTCCAGCCGCACGCGATCTCGATCACGCAAGCCTCTGAATATGGCCGCAGCTATTCGCCCGCAGAGCTCAAAGCCCTTGCCGCTTTTGCCAAAGAACGGCGGTTGGGCCTCCACATGGACGGCGCGCGCTTTGCCAATTCCGCGGCATTCCTGGGCGGCAGCGCGCAAGACGCGGCGCAGGCGGCGTGCGGAGGCGTCGACAGCCTTGCCTTTGGGTTCATCAAGAATGGCGGGATGAACGCCGAAGCCGTCATCCTGTTCGATCCCGAGGCCGCCAATCACGTGCGTTACCGCCGCAAGCGCGCGGGGCATCTGCAGTGCAAGGGCCGCTATCTCGCCGCGCAAATCCTGGGCATGCTCGAAGGCGATGTGTGGCTCACGAACGCGGCCCACGCTAACGCCGCTGCGCAAGAGATCGCGCTCGGCTGCGGCGAGCGGCTGATGCACCCTGTCGAAGCCAATGAGCTGTTTGTGCGCCTCTCCGCCTCTGAGCGCGAAGCTCTGCGCGAGACGGGGTTTGAGTTCTACGATTGGGGCGAGGACGCAGCGCGCTTTGTCTCCGCCTGGAACACGCGCGATGAAGACGCGGTGGCGCTCGGCAAAGCGATCGCAGCTCTATGAGTGAGACATCCGCTGGGATGCTGCGCTTGCGCGTCATCCTGCCCTTTTTGATCACCGGTTCGATCTGGGGGTCGACCTGGCTGGTAATCACCGGCCAGATTGGTGGCGTGCCTGCGGCGTGGTCAGTGTTTTACCGCTTTGCGCTCGCGACCCCGGCTCTTTTTGCGGTGGCGGCGCTGATGAAGCGTCGGCTCGCACTGACCGGGCCCGAGCATCGGCTCGCGGCGTTGGTTGGCGTGTTCCAATTCAGCGGCAATTTCCTGTTCGTCTACCACGCGGAGCTTTATGTGACGTCGGGTATCGTGGCGATGATGTTTGGCCTGCTGATGGTGCCTAACGCGCTGCTCGCACGGATCTTTCTGGGAGAGCGGGCGCATATGGGGTTTGTCATTGGCAGCGCAATTGCGATTGTGGGCGTGTCCTTTCTGCTGTTCCACGAATGGCAGGCGAACCCCGATGCGGGCGTGATCGGCGGAAATGTGGCGCTGGGCATTGCGCTGGCGATGCTGGGCATTCTCGCCGCGTCCTTTGCCAATGTCGTGCAGGCCAATGAGACCGGGCGCGCGGTGCCAATGGTAAGCCTGCTGGCCTGGGCGATGCTCTACGGGACGGTGTTTGATCTGGGCTTTGCTGCGCTGACAGCTGGGCCGCCACCGTGGCCGACACAACCGGAATACTGGGCGGGGATCGTCTATCTGGCGCTGATCGGATCGGTTGTGACCTTCCCGCTGCACTACAATCTGGTGCGCGAGATTGGCGCGGGGCGCACGGCGTACAATTCGATCCTGACGATTTCAGTAGCGATGCTGCTCTCGACCCTGTTCGAGGATTATCGCTGGACCTGGCTGACCGCGAGCGGGATGGGGTTGGCGGTGCTGGGGATGATCTTGGCGCTGCGTTCGAAGAGTCGTTGATTGCGCGCCCTACCGGAGTCTTTGTTCGGGAAGCCGCATCTGCGGCTTTGTCCTCGCTAGACGTCCTCCGGCCAATCTTGGCCTGCGGACCCGCTGCGGACGGGCGGTCGCCCTTGCGGCGCAGCGCGCCGCTTTAAGTGAGCGCCGCTAGGCCGTCGAAGTAAGTCGGATACGCAGGCTTCCACCCCAGCACCCGCTTCGCCTTGCCATTCGCCACGCGGCGGTTCTCTGCGTAAAAGCCGCGCGCCATTTCGGAGAGGTTCGCCTCTTTCAACGTCTCGAGCGGCGGGGGCTCGATCCCGAGCAACTGGCAGGCGTGCTCTGTGACCGCGTTACCGCTGGCGGGCAGGTCATCGCCCAGATTGTAGGCGCCTCGTTGAGCCTTCTGCACCATCGCGGCGACAACACCGCTCACAATGTCATCGACATGCACGCGGCTGAAGACCTGCCCCGGGAGATCGATCCGCCGCGCGCGGCCATCGCGCACCCGGTCGAGCGCGCTGCGGCCCGGACCGTAAATCCCCGGCAGGCGAAAGCTGCGCGCGCCCATATCCAACCAGCCCTTGTCCGCTTCCGCGCGCGCGTTGCGGCGCCCCGCGCCTGTTTCAGCCACGGTTGGCGTGCTTTCATCGACCCAGGCCCCGCCTGCATCGCCGTACACTCCGGTGGAAGAGAGGTAATAGAGCTCATGGCCTCGAAGCGCATCGCCATAGCTATCTAGCACGGGATCTCCTCCAGCCTTCCGATCCGGCGGGACGCTGGAGAGGATGTGCGTCGCGCGCTCGATCGCGGCCCTCACCGCGCCCGCATTACCAAAGTCGACATCGCCCGCGCTCCCTGTGGCCGAGATCGACCAGCCACGTTCTTCCACCGCCGCTTTCACGCGTTTCGCTGTGTAGCCCAGGCCGAAAATGAACAGATGCGCCATATTGAAGCGCTGTGCCGCTGGACGAAGCGCAAAATCAATCTAAATCGTCTTGCCATGGATATCGCATCAGACCCCGTCGCCGCCACCGATACCCCTGCGCTGGCCGAACCCCCCGTCATCCGCCGCGAGGATTACACGCCCTACGCTTGGCTGGTGCCCGAGACGAAGCTGCACTTTGATCTGGGCGTGGAACGAACCAGCGTCACCGCGACGCTAACGGTTGAGCGCAATCCCAAGGCGCTGCCGAGCCCCGAATTGCGGCTCAACGGCGATGGCCTCACCCCGCTGGGCGTCGCGGTCGATGGCGAGGCGAGCGATGTGTGGGAGATGGACGGGCCTGATCTGGTCATCACGCTCACCGGCAGCGCGCACGCCGTCACCGTAAAGACCGAAATCGCGCCCGATCAGAACACCGCTTTGATGGGCCTTTACGCCTCGAACGGGATGCTGTGCACGCAATGCGAGGCGGAAGGCTTTCGCCGCATCGCTTTCTTCCCTGACCGGCCCGACGTGCTCTCGACCTTCAGCGTGCGGATGGAAGGGGTCAAAGACGCTTTCCCGATCCTGCTGTGCAATGGCAACAACACCACCAACGGCGATCTGGCGGATGGCAAACACTTTGCCGAATGGCACGATCCCTGGCCCAAGCCGTCCTATCTCTTCGCGCTGGTCGCGGGCGATCTGGTCGCGCATTCGGGGCCGTTCACGACGCGTTCGGGCCGCGCGGTGGAATGCAATATCTGGGTGCGCAAAGAAGATCTGGAGCGCACCGATCACGCGCTTCAATCGCTCCACCGCTCAATGAAGTGGGACGAGGAGGTCTTCGGGCGCGAATACGATCTTGACCTCTACAACATCGTCGCTGTGTCCGATTTCAATATGGGGGCGATGGAGAATAAGGGCCTCAACGTCTTCAACACCAAATATGTGCTCGCTGACAGCGACACCGCGACCGATGCGGATTTCGACGCGGTCGAAGGCGTGATCGCGCACGAATACTTCCACAATTGGTCGGGCAACCGCGTGACGTGCCAGGACTGGTTCCAGCTGAGCCTCAAAGAGGGCTTTACTGTGCTGCGCGATCAATTGTTCAGCCAGGATATGCGGGGAGAAGCGGTCAAAAGGATCGAGGATGTGCGCATCCTGCGCGCGGCGCAATTCCCCGAGGATGCAGGGCCGCTGGCGCACCCGATCCGCCCAGACAGCTTTCGCGAGATCAGCAATTTCTACACCGCGACGGTCTATAACAAAGGCGCTGAAGTCATCCGGATGATGCGCAGCATGGCTGGCGTCGACGCATTCCGAGCGGGCACGGACCTCTATTTTGAGCGCCACGATGGCGAAGCGGCGACCTGCGAGGACTTCGTCACCGCGATTGAGGACGGGGCCGGGCTCGACCTTGACCAATTCCGCTTGTGGTACAGTCAGGCAGGGACGCCGCGTGTCACGGTGCGCCAGGAGGAAAAGGACGGCGCGCTCCACATAACGCTGGCGCAGACCGTCGCGGCAACGCCCGGCCAGCCGGACAAGTCGCCCATGCCGATCCCCTTGCGCGTCGCGGTGCATTCGCGCGCGACCGGCGCCATCGGGGAAGAGCAGCTGATTGTCCTCAAGGGCGCCGAGGCGACCTTCACTCTGCCAATGGCGGGGGCGCAGCCGGTCGTCTCGATCAATCGCGGCTTTACCGCACCGGTGATCATTGATCGCGCGCTCGACCTTGGCGATTTGGGCTTTCTCGCAGCGCGCGATGATGATCCCTTTGCCCGCTATGAAGCGATGCAGGAGCTGAGCGTCAGCCATTTGGTTGCAGCGGCAAGCGGGGAGCTGAACGCCGATAAGCGCGCGGAGGGGGAAGCCGCTATGGTGGACGCGATGCGCGCAATCCTCACCGACGAAGCGCTCGAAGACACAATGCGCGGTGAGCTGATGATGCTGCCGAGTGAGACCTATCTCTTTGAAGCGATGGCAACTGGCGAACGCAAAGCCGATCCCGGCGCGATCCACGCTCAGAGGGAGGCTCTCAAAGCGACGCTTGGCACCGAGCTTAAGGGCGAGCTCGAAGCGGTCTACACGCGCTGCGACGCCGTCCCGTTTGCCGATCCAGCTGGCGTGGGCGCGCGCAAGGTCGCCACGCAGGTTCTCGTGCTGATGGCCGCCAGCGATCCCGACGCGGCCGCGCCGATCGCCGCGCGCCAGTTTGACCGTGCTGACAACATGACCGATCGCCAGGGCGCGCTGATGGTGCTGTGCGGGCTTGAGAGCCCCTTGCGCGAGGATCGATTGAAGGCGTTTTATGAGCGCTATGACGACAACGCGCTTGTGGTCGACAAGTGGTTCACGCTGCAAGCGCTCTCGCTCCACCCCCATGTGCTCGACCATGTCCGCGCGCTGGCTGAGCACCCCGACTTCACGATAAGCAATCCCAACCGGGTGCGCTCGCTCTATATGGCGTTTGCGGGCAATCCGCAGGGCTTTCATGCGGCCGACGGGTCGGGCTATCGCCTGATTGCGGATGTGATCCTCGCGCTCGACCCGCTCAACCCGCAGACGGCCGCGCGGTTTGTCTCCCCGCTGGGGCGTTGGCGCCGGATCGAGCCTACGCGCGCTGCGCTTATGAAGAGCGAGCTGGAACGCATTGCGGTTGCAGAAGGCCTCTCGCGCGACACGTTTGAGCAAGTGACCCGCAGCCTTGGCGGCTGAATTTCAGATCGAGCGCGCCGCGAACCTCGAAGGCGTCGCGCACGGCTTCTTCGGTTCGGCTCAGGGCGCGCATCAATTTGGCTATGGCGGGCCGGGCGAAACGGGTGCGGTGCGCGCTATGCGGGCGGGCGCGGCGGGCGCGATCGCGCCGGGCGCAAAGGTCATAACCCCGCACCAAACCCATTCGAGCGATGTCATCAGTGTTGAGCACGCGTGGGAGGACACCGCCGAAGGTCGTCCGGAAGCGGACGCCGTTGTCACCGATAAAGCCGGTCTTGCACTTGGGATCGTCACCGCCGATTGTGGACCGATTCTGCTAGCGGACGCAGAGGCTGGCGTGATCGGCGCCGCTCACGCCGGTTGGCGCGGGGCGCAAGGGGGCGTGCTTGGCAACACAGTGGCGGCGATGGAGGCTTTGGGCGCAAAGGCCGAGCGCATCGCAGCTGCAATCGGCCCGACCATCGCGCAAGCGAGCTACGAGGTCGATGCCCCGTTCCGCGCGCATTTTGCCGCTGAAGACGAGGTCCATTTCGCCCCCGCGCCCGAGCGCGCAGGGGTCGCTCGCTGGTGGTTTGATCTGCCCGGCTACATCGCCGCGCGGCTGCGCCGGGCAGGGGTTGGTACAATTCACGATCTGGCGCGGGATACTTTTCCACACCCGGCGCGTTACCACTCATATCGCAGAGCAACTTTGCACGGCGAGCCTAATTACGGACGGCAGATCGCGCTGATTGCGCTTCTCTAGAGCCGCTGTTTGCAGGCTTGCACGAATGCGAAGAGGCGATGCTCAAAATACGGTTGGATTTGAGGTTTTTTTTGGTATTTGACGCGCCGACGTTCGGATCTTGCCGGAGCAGCCAGCTTTAAGGGCCCTTGGCATAAGGGCTATTGGCTAGGCGCTCCAAGAGGCCAACTAGGGATTAATCAAGGTACTGCCATGGCCTGTGTTCAGGGCCACCGGTTTCGATGACAGGCTGACAAGCCTGATGCGGTCGGGCAGCGAAAAGAGCAGGATAAGTATATGGCTTCCACCGGAGCTGACATGACCAGCACATACGACACCCTTGAAGACGCCGGGGTGCGGCGCCGTGACTGGATTCATATCGCGGCCATCAGTTTTGCGGGCGTTGCTGCCGGCACCTTCGTGATCCCGCTTGTGAGCCAGATGCGTCCGTCCAAGGACGTTCTCGCCGCGAGTTCAACGCGCGTGGACATTTCCTCTTTGGAAGAGGGTCAATCGCTCAAGGCGGTGTTCCGCGGCCAGCCGCTTTTCGTGAAGCGCATGACGCCGGCCGAGATCACTGAGGCTAAGAACGATGACAGCGCGTCGATGCCTGATCCTCAGACGCTGGCCGAGCGCACCGACCCGGCGAACGAGGCCATCCTCATTACGCTTGGCGTGTGCACCCATTTGGGCTGCGTGCCCTTGGGCGCGGGCGTGGGTGAGAACAAAGGCGATTTCGGTGGCTATTTTTGCCCCTGTCACGGTTCGCACTACGATGTCGCGGGCCGGATTCGTAAAGGCCCCGCGCCCAAAAATTTGGAAGTGCCCGAATTCGAAATCGCCGGGGATATCGTCCAGGTCGGCTGACGCTGCGTAGCTGCCTGGATAGATTTGTTTTGGACTGAATAAGACGAGAGAACGCCATGAGTTTTGCTTGGGCAAACCAATATGAGCCAAAGTCGGATTTCACCAAGTGGATCGATGAGAAGCTTCCGCTTCCGCGTTTGATCTACAATGCGGTTGGCGCTGGTTATCCAGTGCCGCGCAACCTCAACTATATGTGGAACTTCGGGTTTCTTGCCGGGCTTTTCTTGGTCATCCAGATCATCACCGGCGTCGTTCTCGCGATGCACTACGCGGCGGACACTTCGGTCGCGTTTGGCTCGGTCGAGCACATCATGCGCAACGTCAATTATGGCTGGATGCTGCGTTACGCGCACGCCAACGGCGCGAGTTTCTTCTTCATCGTCATTTACCTGCACATCTTCCGCGGGTTTTACTACTCATCCTACAAAGCCCCGCGCGAGATGATCTGGCTGCTGGGCGTTGTGATCTTCCTGCTCATGATGGCAACCGCGTTCATGGGCTATGTTCTTCCCTGGGGCCAGATGAGCTTCTGGGGGGCGAAAGTGATCACCGGGCTTTTCGGCGCGATCCCGATCATCGGGGAGCCGCTGCAGGTCTGGCTGGTGGGCGGATACGCACCGAATGGCGCGACGCTCAACCGCTTCTTCTCGCTGCACTTCCTGCTGCCCTTCGTGATCCTTGGCGTGGTGATCTTGCATATCTGGGCCCTGCATATTCCCGGATCGTCCAACCCGACAGGCGTTGAAGTGAAGAGTGAAAGCGACACGGTGCCGTTCCATCCTTATTATGTCGCCAAGGACGGCTGGTTCCTCGGCTTGGTGGTGGCGATCTACGCCGGGTTCGTGTTCTTTGCCCCCAACGCTCTGGGCCACCCGGACAATTACATCGAAGCCAACCCGCTTTCGACCCCAGCGGAAATCGTTCCTGAATGGTACTTCCTGCCGTTCTACGCGATCCTGCGCGCCTTTACCGGAGACCTTGTCATCCCGCTCACCGGCATCGTGCTCGTTCCGGCCAAACTGCTGGGCGTGATCGCCATGTTTGGATCGATCCTGGTTTGGTTCTTCCTGCCCTGGCTGGACAAGAGCCCAATCCGCTCGGGCAGCTACCGTCCGCTGTTCCAGAAGTTCTTCTGGGTGCTGGTGGTGACGATGGGCGTGCTGACTTTCTGCGGCGGCGCGCCGGCCGAACAGCCCTACATTCTGATCAGCCAGATTGCGACGGCCTACTACTTCCTCCACTTCTTGGTGATCCTGCCGATCGTCAGCCAGATCGAAGTGCCCAAGCCGCTGCCTTTCTCGATCACCGAAGCGGTGCTTGGTAAGGATGGGGAAGAGCCCAAGCCGATCTCGGCGGCGCCGCCGCCCCAATCGGGCGGTGGCGATCTGCCCGGCGGAGCGCTGCAACCGGCTGAGTAATCTGAAACCCTCGGGGGCGCCGGTGGGCGCCTCTAGCCCAAGTGTTGTACAATCTTCACTGACTCGAGAACGAGAAAGAGTTCGGTCATGACAATTCGCCTCGGTGGTATGTTTTTCGGTTTGGCCCTTGTCGGCGTTTTGCTGCTGTGGTCGTTCCTGCCGGACACGCTGAAGTACTCGACCCCGGAAAAGTCGCCCTATTACGCCTTTCACGAAGACAAGCTGCCGCCTGCGGGTGGCTTTTCTTTTGATGGCCTTGGCGGCAAGTGGGACAACCAACAGCTGCAGCGCGGCTATCAGGTCTACAAAGAGGTCTGCCGTTCGTGCCACAGCCTGAAATACGTTGCCTTCCGCAATCTTGAAGAGCTCGGCTATTCCGAAGCGGAAGTCCGCGCCGAAGCGGCGAGCTGGGAGGTTCCGGGCCTCGACGAATATGGCGAGGCGACCCTGCGTCCTGCCGAGCCGACCGATTACTTCCCCTCGCCCTATCCCAACGAGATCGCCGCGCGCGCCTCCAACAACAACGCGCTGCCGCCGGATCTTTCGCTGATCACCAAGGCGCGCCCGGACGGTTCGAATTACGTCTATTCGCTGATGCAGGGCTATGTTGAGCCAACCGAGGAAGACCTCGCCGAGGCCAAGGAGCTGGGGGGCGGTGTCGAATGGGAGACCCCGGTGGGCCTCTATTTCAACGAGCATTTCTACAACGCCAACATCGCCATGCCGCCGCAGCTCTACCCCGATCTCATCACTTACGCCGATGGGACCGAAGCCACGACCGAGCAGATGGCGCAAGACGTTGCGGCGTTCCTGACCTGGACGGCCGAGCCCACCCTGGTGCTGCGCAAGCAGACGGGATGGTACGTGGTCGCCTTCTTGCTGTTCGCCACCTTCCTTGGCTTTTTGTCGTACAAAGAGATCTGGGCCAACAAGAAGCCCAAGAAAAAGGGCTGAGCGCGCAAGCGCTTGCGCCTACGGAGTTTGACAGCGCCCCATCATCCCTAGCGGATGGTGGGGCGTTTTTGCACGCAACGCCCGGCACCACGACCGCAAGAGGGGCAGACGATGAGCGCTGATTTGAATGTTGCGGAGTTGAAAGCGCTGGTGCGCACCGTCCCCGATTTCCCGCACGCCGGCATCCAGTTCCGCGACATCACCACGCTGATCGGCCACCCGCAAGGCATGGCGGCGAGCGTCAGGCACCTCGCCGCTCTTGCCAAGGTCGCGGGGGCGCAGAAGATCGCGGGGATGGAAGCGCGCGGCTTTATCTTCGGCGCGGCGGTCGCAGTGGAGCTTGGCGTGGGCTTTGTGCCGGTGCGCAAGCCGGGCAAACTTCCGATCGAAACCATCGGGATCGATTACGCGCTCGAATACGGCACGGATCGGCTTGAGATCGATCCCGGCGCGGTTAGCGCGGGCGAGAACACCGTCATCGTTGACGATCTGATCGCAACGGGAGGAACCGCTTTGGCCACAGCGCAGTTGCTGCGCCTGGCGGGGGCCAAGGTCGAGCGCGCGCTGTTTGTGATCGATCTGCCTGATCTCGGCGGCGCAGACCGGTTGCGCGCTGCGGGTGTTGGCGTCGATGCCCTAATGGACTTCGAAGGGGACTAGAGCGCTGCGTCTTGGTCTAAACCGGCTACAAGATGGAGCACACGCTCAGCGTATTCGGGACGGCAGATCAACAGGTCGGGCAGATAGGTGTCTTCGTTGTTGTAGCGGATGGGAGAGCCATCGATGCGCGAACAATGCAGGCCAAAGGCCCCCGCCACCGCGACGGGCGCGCAGCTGTCCCACTCATACTGCCCGCCCGAATGCAGATAAATCTCCGCTTCACCGCGCACCACCGCCATCGCTTTGGCTCCCGCGCTGCCCATGCCGACCAACTCTCCACCCATGGCTTGCGCCACGGCGACCGCTTCTTTGGCGGGCCGAGTGCGGCTGACGAGGAAGCGAGGCTTTTCCAGCGGCGCGGATAAGGCGCTGATCTGATCGGTCCGCAAAACGGTGCCGCCATCAAGGCCGGGCAGCGCCACCGCGCCGGTGTGAGCGATCCCATCGACAGCCAGGCCCACATGCACCGCCCAGTCGCTGCGCTGTTCGCCGTATTCGCGCGTGCCATCGACCGGATCGACGATCCACACGCGCGACTTGGCCAGGCGTTCGGTGGAATCCTTCTCCTCTTCGGAAAGCAGGCCATCCTCAGGCCGCGCCGCGCGCAGAGCGTGGCACAGGAATTCGTTCGCGGTTGCATCGCCCGCTTTGCCCAAAGCCTTGCCTTCAAACACGCCGCTGTCGCGCACATCAAGAAGGATGCGCCCGGCAATCTCGGCCAGATGCGCGGCCAGTTCGGCGTCTGTCATCGTTGA
>CALCCG010000249.1 GCA_937899785.1 uncultured Erythrobacter sp.
GCGGTGTTGCTGTGTTAGGTAGGCCCAGCGCTTTCCTCGCATTCGCCATCGCCTTTTGCACCATGCCGGGGGAAAGCGCACCGCCTTTTACGCCTCTGAACAAGGGCTCTTTGGCCTCAAGCGGGTAGGGGCAGGCTTGGGTGTATTCGCGCACCCTTTCCCGGGTGATCGCCAGAACCGGTACAATCCGCTGTTTGCCGCCTTTGCCAGTGACGCTGAGCGTCTCGCCCAGCGGGGCATCGCGGCCTGTAAGCGACAAGGCCTCAGCGATGCGCAAACCGCTTCCGTACATTAGCAGCAGCACAGCGCGGTCTCTTGCGCCCACCCAATCGTCACCCGCCAAGCCGTCGACCAAATCGGCGATGTTCACCGCCTCGTCAGGGGTCACGGGGCGGGGCAGGCCTTTTTTGAGGCGAGGGCCCCGCAAACGCGGCGCTGACGGTTCCGGATCGCCCGCCTGAACCCGCGCAAAGGCGATGAAGGCTTTGAGCGCCGAGAGCTCCCGCGCGGCGCTGGCGTTGCCAAGCCCTTCGGCGCGGCGCGCGGCCAGGTGTCGGCGCAGATCGGGCGCTTCGATCCGGGCGGCCTCTTCCCACGTATTCAGCTCCTGCGAGACGATGATCCGCTGCGCCGCTGAAGTGTATGCGCGAACGGTGTGTGGGGATCGGCGCTTGGCATGGGTAAGGTGATCACGCCAGGCTTCGAGAAGGTCGGCGCCGCTCATGTTGCCATCAATTCATCGGCGACCAAAGCCTCGATCAGCGCGTTCAGCACGCCCATGCCTTTGGGTTCCACGCCGATACGGTCGCCGCGCCGCCAGACAAAGCCTAGATCGGCATAGCGCGCCAGCGCGGCCTCGCTCACCATGGAGCAGCGCGGAATGCCAAAGCGCGCTTCGAGCGCCGCCAAATCAATACCCTCGACCAGCCGCAAGCCCATCAGCAGCGCCTCGGACGCCTGCTCGTCGACCGGCAAATGGGATTGCTCGGCAATACCGTGGCGCTTCTCGGTGACGGCTTTGAGGAAGTTCTCGGGTTTCTTGTGGCGCACGGTTGCAAAGCCGCCCCGTCGGCCGTGTGCGCCCGGACCAATCCCGCAATAGTCCTGATACCGCCAATAGGTGAGATTGTGGCGGCTTTCCTCGCCCGGCCTTGCGTGGTTGCTGATTTCGTAGGCGGGGAGACCCGCGTCGGCTGTTAGCGCTTGCGTCAAATCGTAAAGCTCGGCGGCCTTATCATCGTCAAGCGGAGCAAACACGCCGCGCCGCACGTCGGTGGCAAAGCGCGTCCCGGGCTCGATCGTGAGTTGGTAGAGGGAGAGATGCGACGTTCCAAGGCGAAGGGCGTGATCAAGCTGCGCCTCCCATTGATCGGGTGATTGGCCAGGCAAAGCGTAGATAAGATCAAAGCTCACACGATGGAAATTGGCTTGCGCGGTCTCAAGCGCGCCAAGCCCCTCGCGTGCGTCATGCAAGCGTCCAAGCCAGCCCAAAGTCTCGTCATCCAGCGATTGAACGCCCAGCGACACGCGGTTGACCCCGGCCCTCGCCAGACCGTCAAAGTTAGCGGCTTCGACCGAAGAGGGGTTGGCTTCTAGCGTGATCTCAATTCCGCTCTCAAAGCCCCATAGGCGCTCGGCCTCATCCAGCAGCTTGTTCGCCAGCGCAGGCGGCATGAGCGAGGGTGTGCCCCCGCCAAAGAAGATCGAGGCTAGGCGCTGTTCGCCTGACGCTGCGTGCTCAGCGCGCATGTCGGCTATCAGCGCGTCGCGCCACGCCTTGACGTCGACGCTGGCGCGTACATGCGAGTTGAAGTCGCAATACGGGCACTTCTTCGCGCAAAAAGGCCAGTGGATATAGAGAGCGCGCGCCATAGGCTTTGATCCTATGCGTTCGCGGTGAGCGGGACAATGCGCCGCGCGATCACGCTCCCCGTCAATCGCCTCGGCCTGATTTGAGCGCCGCTCATGCGCGACTGGTGCCACCTGCGCGGTAAGTGACTTTGACCCGCGGCGGTTAAGCCTCTTTCGTGACCTGACCTTAAATGGGTGAGAGCGTATCCAAGCCGATGGAAAATGATCGCACAGTCCCGATTATGGCAAGCACACTGACGCTCACCTTGGCCTTGCTCCTATCCGCGTGTGGCGGGGAGGATACGAGCGCGCCTGTTGGAAACATTGCGGTGTCCCCTTCGCCTTCACCGAGCCCGTCACCAAGCCCGTCGCCTTCCGCGAGCCCCTCACCGTCACCGTCAGGTCAGGGCACCGCGACTCAGCAGGAAGAAATGCTTGCGGTTATGCTGCGCACCCATAACGAAGCGCGCGCGGAGGTCGGGACGCCCGATCTGGTGCTGGATGACGATCTGAGCGCGCAGGCCATCGAATACGCGCAAGAGCTGGCGGATACGGGGCGGTTTGAGCACAGCCCTCAGAGCGCGCGACCGGGCCAAGGCGAAAACTTGTGGGCCGGCACACCGTCGGCCTTCAGCTATGAGGAAATGGCCGAAGCGTGGATCGAAGAGAAGCAATTCTATGTCCACATGCCGTTCCCCTATTTCAGCAACACCGGTCGATGGCAGGACGTCGGGCACTACACGCAGATCATTTGGAGAGACACCACGCGGCTCGGCTGTGGTTTGGCGACGGGAAGTGGGCGCGATTACTTGGTGTGCCGGTATGGCCCACCAGGGAATGTCGCCGGTGAATACGCCTATTAGAGCCTAGCTCCCGAACTGATCGGCAACAAGTTTGGCAAAGGCGTCGGCGCGGTGGCTGATCGCGTGCTTTTCGGAAGGCTCGATTTCGGCGAAGGTTTCCTCGCCATGGCGCGCGGAGGGCACGAAGACGGGATCATAGCCAAAGCCCATTTTTCCGCGCGGTGGCCAGGTGAGGGCGCCAGGGCACAGGCCTTCATAGGTGGCGGATTCGCCGCCGGGCCAGGCCACCGCGAGCACACAGTGAAACGCTGCACGACGGTCAATGTCAGGGCCCAGCTCTTGCAGCATCCCTTCGACCTTCCCCATCGCCATATACCAATCGCGGCCCGGATCGCCTTCGAACCATTGCCGCTCAGCCCAATCGGCGGTGTAGACACCGGGACGGCCGCCAAGCGCGTCCACGCTCAAACCGCTGTCATCCGCCAGCGCGGGCATTTGCGAAGCTTCCGCTGCGGCGCGCGCCTTGATCAGAGCGTTCTCGACAAAGGTGGTGCCGGTCTCGGGCGGTTCTGGCAGACCCAGCGCGCCCGCGGAAAGGCATTTGAGTCCATATGGATCAAGCAGCGCTGAAATCTCTTTGAGCTTGCCCGCATTATGCGTGGCTATCACCAAGGACCCGCCAGAGAGTTTTCGACTCATTTGGTCGCGTCAAGCTGCGCGGTGAAAATCTGATCACACCCCATACGCGCCAAGCGCAGTAAGCGCAGCAGCGCCTCTTCGTCATAGGTCGCGCCTTCGGCGGTCGCTTGGACTTCGGCAATCTGGCCGCCGTCGATCAGGACGAAGTTGGCATCCGCATCGGCTGAGCTGTCTTCGATATAGTCAAGGTCGAGCACCGGCGTGCCTTCGTAGATCCCGCAAGAAATCGCGGCCACTTGACCGGTGATCGGGTCTTCTTTGAGCTCGCCCGATTGGATCAGGCCATTAACCGCAAGACGCAGCGCCACCCAGGCGCCCGAAATCGACGCGGTGCGCGTGCCGCCATCGGCCTGGATCACATCGCAATCGAGAGTGATTTGACGCTCGTCCAGCTTTTTGAGGTCAACCACTGCGCGAAGCGAACGGCCGATCAAACGCTGGATTTCTTGCGTGCGGCCTGACTGCTTACCGCGCGCCGCCTCACGGCTGCCACGGGTGTGCGTGGCGCGCGGGAGCATGGAATACTCGCCGGTCACCCAACCCTCACCTTTGCCCCGAAGCCATGGCGGAATGCGCTCTTCAACACTGGCGGTGCACAAAACGCGGGTTTCGCCAAAGCTGATCAGGCAGGAGCCCTCTGCGTGCTTGGTAAAGCCGGTTTCGATGGTAATCGCGCGCATTTCGTCGGGAGCGCGGTTTGAAGGGCGCATATAGGCAGTCCTGTTTGATGTGATTCGTTGTGTGCGCGCGGGTTTGGCCGCGAACGCCTTTGCCCGCAAGACTTCGCCAACAACAGATGAAGAGCAAGACTTGGCGAACGCGTTGGGAACGTTAAAGACAAGCGCATGGCATCGCCTCCAATCTCCGAGATGACTGAGCGAATGCGCGCCATTTTTCAGCGCGTTGTCGAAGGTTTTATCGAAAACGGCCAGCCGGTGGGCTCCAAAACGCTCGCGGCTGACGAAGTTTTGAATCTGTCGCCGGCGTCGATCCGTTCGGTTTTAGCCGATCTTGAGAAGCTTGGGCTGCTTGCAGCGCCACACACCAGCGCGGGTCGGATGCCGACCGATGCCGGCCTGCGTATTTTTGTCGATGGTATTATGCGCGTGGCGGAACCGACGGCGCAAGAACGCGCCCTTATCGAATCGGGCCTTTCGGAGACGGGCGCAATTGAGGAGGCTTTGAAGAAGGCCAGCGTGCTGTTGTCCGATTTGTCCGGCGCCGCTGGTATGGTCATGATCCCGACGCGAGAGGAGCGTTTGTCGCAATTCAGCCTCGTCAATCTCGGGCAAGGACGCGCGCTTGCCGTGCTGGTAAGCGAAGATGGCGGGGTCGAAAACCGGATTGTAGACCTTGGCGCTGCGGTCGGGGAAAGCGCGCTCGAAGCGGCAAGCAATTACATCACCGCCCGTATGAGCGGCCGAACTCTGTCTGAGGCAGCGCAGGCTATGCGAGCCGAGATTGCTGAAGAAAGGTCGCAATTGGACGCCGCCAGCCGGGATCTGGTCGAGCGTGGACTGGCGGTGTGGAGCGAGGACACTCAGCGCCTTCCAGTGCTGATCGTGCGTGGCACCTCAAACCTTCTCGACGAAGCGGCGCTTGGTGATATCGAAAGAGTGCGATCGCTGCTGAACGACTTGGAAGACAAACAGTCGGTGATGCAATTGCTGGACAGCGCAAAGGACGCGGATGCGACGCGGATTTTTATCGGCAGCGAAAACGCCCTTTTCGGCCTTTCTGGCTCCTCGGTCATCGCGTCACCCTATCGCGATCGTGAGGGCCGGGTGGTGGGCGTTCTGGGCGTCATCGGCCCCACTAGGTTGAATTACGCGCGCGTGGTCCCCATGGTGGACCTGACAGCGCGATCTTTGAGCAAATTGATCGCTTGAACGACTTTCACTTTTCCAAAGCTGGAACCAACCCATGAACGATAAGGACAAGCCGCAAGACGATGCGGTGGCAGAAGAATTGAACGGCGTGCCTGAGGAATTTCTCGATGACGGATCGCAGGACGCCGAAGGAGATGAAGGCGCGCAGGGCCTCGTCTCTGAGGCGCTTGTGAGTTTGAAAAAGGACCTTCAGGCGGCGGAGCAGGAAACGCTTTACGCCAAGGCGGAAACCCAAAACCTGCGCCGCCGAATGGAAAAGGAAATGGCCGACGCGCGCAATTACGCCGCAACGGGCTTTGCTCGCGACGTCTTGAGTGTGTGGGACAACCTATCGCGCGCGGTTGAGGCCATCCCTGCGCAATTGCGCGAGGATGACAGCATGAAAGGTCTCGTGGTCGGCATCGAAGCAACGCAGCGTGAGCTTGAGAAAGTGTTCAAGCAGCACGGTATTGAGCGCATCGCGGCGATGGGTATGCCGCTCGATCCCAATCAGCACCAGGCGATGATTGAGATCCCAAGCAGCGATCAGGAACCAGGCACCGTTCTGCAAGAGATGCAATCGGGCTGGATGATCAAGGACCGGCTGCTCCGCCCAGCCATGGTGGGTGTGGCGAAAAAGCCGGATTGATCAGCCTAAAGCTTCAACACCATCTGCAAGTTGCACCGCGAATAGGGCGTGGGGTGCTCTTCCTCGGGGCTAAGCGCCCGAAAGCCTTTGCGGGTGTAGAGCCGGGTGGCCGCCGTCAAAGTGTCATTCGTCTCAAGCCAGATTGCTTCAGCGCCGCGCTCACAGGCGATAGCGGTGAGGTGGTCGATAATGGCGCTGGCCACGCCCTTGCCTTGCGCGCCGGGATCGGTGGCCATTTTGACCAGCTCCATCCAGCGCGCCACACCTGGGGCTGCGTCGGCGACCATCAAGGCGCCGGTTCCTATCGGAACGCCGTCTTCCTCCGCGATCGCGATGTAGCCGCCGGGCGCAAGGATCGTCTCCTGCGGCGCGTCGAGCGTGCGGCGGTCTTCGTCCTCCATGCCGAAATAGGCTTCGATCCAGCGCCGGTTGAGCGCGGCAAACGCCGCTGCATCGCCGGGTTCGAACGCGCGAACAGAGAATGAACTCTTAGCCAAGGGTCGCTCCCTGAAACGCGACAAGCGGGGCATAGGCCTCCGCTTCAGGAAGGCCGGGCGGGCGAAACCCGTGGCGTAGCCAGAAGGCGTGTTTGACGATTTCGGCCTGTTGCTCGATCCCATAGGCCTCAAACGGTTTGTCTGGCGTCAAAGTGTATTCGTAGCGGCACAAAGGATGGCGGTTGAGCACGAGGTACCAATCGCCTCGCGTCTGAGTCTGCCAAACATGAGTGAGCTCATGGATGAGCAGGCCCTGGCGAGTGATCGTCTCGGCGGCGAAATCTTCGCTATAGGCCTGCCCGTGAGGGTGAAAATGGACATGGCCATTGGGTGCCATTGTCACCTTGCGCGGTTGGAAAGGAAACCATTTGCGCCGGCGGATGCGGACCGGTTCGTAGTCGATCGCCTCGCCAAAGACCGTGCGCGCGAGGCGCACTTCACCCGCGGTCAACGCGCGCTCTCCGCCGATCGGGCAGGGCGGCCCAACGCTTGGTGTGTCGAGCGAGGCCGCGTTCAGCGTTCGTCCCCGGCGGCCTGAACAGGGGCTTGAAACTTATGAGTTTTTCCGCCTGAAATTTTGAGCGTCACCTCCACGCTTGAGCCTTCCACAACGCTTTCGTCGAGTTCAAACGCCATGATATGCAAGCCGCCCGGCTCGAACGTTTTCGAGGTGCCGCCAGGCAAAGCGACCGGGCCGCTTTCGCCCATGGTCATTTCAAAGTTGTACTCCATTGTGGCGTGCACTTCTGTGGTGGCAGCGCCGGCCACTTCGGCGCCGCTGATCGAAACGCCGCGCTCGCCATTATAGGCCACGTCAAAGTAGACGGCGGCCGGGTTGCCCGAGACAGGGGCGAGCACCAGCCGGGCGTTGGTCACTTCGAGGCCGGGAAAGACCCCTTCGACTTCGACAGGCGCGGGTGGCTCTTGCGAGCACGCGCCAAGCGCCAGGCTGGCGGCAAGCGCAGCTGTAAGGCTGGCGTTCTTGAAAGATGCGAAAGTCATAAGGTCATCCCCTGTTTTCATTTTGTGCCTCACTGGCATTGTCCCAAAAACTAGGCCCTGGGGTGCCTTGTGCCAAGCGAAAGCGCACCTATATCCGCGTCATATTCGAGCCGCCAAGCCGCTTTGCCCACATATTTGGTCCCACTGGGTGCCACCGGGGAAGCGCGATGGCGCGGTGTCCAACACATGCCCTTTGGATGGGCCAATTGATGGGGAAGTAATGGGTAAAGTTATCGGTATCGACCTTGGCACCACGAACTCGTGTGTGGCCGTCATGGATGGGGGCAAGCCCAAGGTTATCGAGAATTCCGAAGGCGCGCGCACGACGCCTTCGATCGTGGCCTTCACCAAAGACGCTGAGCGTCTGATCGGTCAGCCGGCCAAGCGCCAAGCGGTGACCAATCCGGACAACACGCTCTTCGCGATCAAGCGCCTTATCGGTCGCCGGTTCGACGATCCGCTGACCAAGAAGGACATGGAGATCGTCCCTTACGACATCGTCAAGGGCAAGAACGGCGACGCTTGGGTTGAAGCGGGCGATGAGGAATACAGCCCCTCGCAGATCAGCGCGTTCATCCTCCAGAAGATGAAAGAGACCGCTGAGAGCTTCCTGGGTGAAACGGTTGAACAGGCCGTTATCACCGTTCCGGCGTATTTTAACGACGCGCAGCGTCAGGCGACGAAGGATGCAGGTCAGATTGCTGGCCTTGAAGTCCTGCGCATCATCAACGAACCGACTGCGGCCGCGCTTGCCTATGGCATGGACAAGGAAGACGGCAAAACAATCGCCGTCTACGACCTTGGCGGCGGCACCTTCGACGTCTCGATCCTCGAAATCGGCGACGGTGTCTTCGAAGTGAAGTCGACCAACGGGGACACGTTCCTGGGCGGTGAAGACTTCGACAACGCGATTGTCGAGCACCTGGCCGAGGCCTTCCAGAAAAAGGAAAACATGGACCTGAAAGCCGATAAACTCGCGCTTCAGCGTCTCAAGGAGGCCGCCGAAAAGGCCAAGATCGAGCTCTCGAGCTCGGCCACGACCGAAGTCACCCTGCCCTTTATCACAGCCCGCATGGAAGGCGGCGCGTCGCCCCCGCTCCACCTTGTGGAAACGATCTCTCGCGCTGATCTTGAAAAGCTCGTTGGCGGCCTGATCGATCGCACGCTTGCGCCGTGTAAGAAAGCTCTCGCTGACGCTGGCGTCACCAAGGATGAAATCGACGAAGTCATCTTGGTCGGTGGGATGACCCGCATGCCTAGGGTGCGCGAGGTCGTCGAAAAGTTTTTCGAAGCCAAGCCTCACACCGGCGTGAACCCGGATGAAGTGGTGGCCATGGGCGCCGCGATCCAGGCGGGCGTGCTGCAGGGTGACGTCAAAGACGTGCTGCTGCTTGACGTGACGCCGCTGTCACTGGGCATCGAAACGCTGGGCGGTGTGTTCACTCGCATGATTGATCGCAACACGACGATCCCGACCAAGAAGACCCAGACCTACTCGACCGCCGATGACAATCAGAACGCGGTTACGATCAAGGTCTTCCAGGGTGAGCGCGAAATGGCGGCTGACAACAAGCTGCTTGGCAATTTCGACCTTGTCGGGATCCCTCCCGCCCCGCGCGGTGTGCCGCAGATTGAAGTCACGTTCGACATCGACGCGAACGGCATTGTCTCCGTCGCCGCCAAGGATAAGGGCACCGGTAAGGAGCAGGTGATCAAGATCCAGGCTTCAGGTGGACTGTCCGACGCGGACATCGATCAGATGGTCGAGGATGCGGAAAAATTCGCTGAAGAGGACAAGAAGCGTCGCGAAAGCGCGGAAGCGCGCAACCAGGCCGACAGCCTTGTCCACGCCACCGAAAAGCAGCTCGAAGAGCATGGCGACAAGGTGGACGCGGACACTAAAGCGGCGGTCCAGACCGCGCTTGACGAAGCCAAGGAAGCGCTTTCGGGCGATGACGCAGACGCGATCAACGCCAAGGCGCAGGCTCTGACGGAAGCGGCCATGAAGATGGGTCAGCAAATCTACGAGGCTGAGCAAGCGGCCGGACCTGAGGCTGAAGACGCTGCAGCGAGCGAAGACAGCTCGGACGCCGATGAGGACGTTGTCGACGCGGAGTTCTCGGAAGTCGACGAAGACAAAAAGGACTGATGTCCCGATGAAGCAGGCTCTCACCGCGGGCGTTTTTGAGCGCCGGCGGTGGTGCCTCATGGGATAAAGAGCAATGGCCAGTCAGACCTATTATGACACTCTGGGAGTGGCGCGCGATGTCGATGGCGGGGCGCTGAAGAGCGCCTATCGCAAGCTTGCGATGAAGTATCACCCGGATCGCAATCCGGGCGACGCCGAGGCAGAGGCAAAGTTCAAAGCCTGCGCAGAAGCCTACGAAGTGCTCAAAGACCCGCAAAAGCGCGCGGCCTATGATCGCTATGGTCACGACGCCTTCACCCAAGGCATGAATGGCGGTGGCGGAGGCCCAGGCGGCGGCTTTGGTGGCCAAGGCGACTTTGGCGATATCGGTGACATATTCGAGACCATTTTTGGCAGCGCCTTTGGCGGTGGCGGGATGGGCGGCGCGCGCCAGCAGAACCGGCGCGGCGCCGATCTGCGCTACGACATGGAAATCACGCTCGACGAAGCGTTCCATGGCAAGAGCACCCAAATCGAGATCGAAGTCAGCCAAGCGTGCGAGGCGTGTGACGGAACCGGGGCCACTCCGGGCACCGGTGAGCGGACCTGCACCATGTGCCACGGGCGCGGCACCGTTCGCGCTAAACAGGGACTGTTTGTGGTTGAGCGCCCATGTCCCAGCTGCAACGGACGCGGCTCAGTTCTCGAAGATCCGTGTAAGGCCTGTCAGGGCGAGGGTCGGGTGGACAAAGTCCAGACGCTCGAAGTCGAAATCCCGCCTGGCGTTGACACCGGCACCCGCATTCGGTTGGCCGGGAAGGGCGAGGCAGGCGCGCGGGGCGCGCCTCCTGGCGATCTCTATATATTCCTCCACGTAAAGCGGCACGCTCTGTTTGAACGAGAGGGGACAACGCTTGCAACGCGCGTCCCTGTGAGCTTCACAACGGCGGCTCTGGGTGGTTCGGTGGATATTCCCGACCTCGACGGCAGCACCAATTCGGTTGAGATCCCGGTTGGCATTCAATCAGGCAAGCAATTGCGCGTGCGCGGGGCCGGAATGCCGGTCTTGCAAGGGCGCGGGCGCGGCGATTTGGTGGTGGAGATAAAGGTCGAAACCCCGACAAAGCTCAGCCGTCAGCAAAAGGAAATTCTTGAAGAATTCCGCGAAACCGAAACCGGCGAAGAATGCCCCGAAAGCCGCAGCTTCTTTACCAAGCTGAAAGACGCGTTCGGAGCCTGATTCCACGTATCAGCATAGCCGCGCGTCGATCTCACCACGCAGGCCGGCCAGCAGGCCTTTTCCGCAGCGGCCCGCGTTTTCCTCATCGTCGATGATGGCCAGAAAGATCGATCGTTTGGCTTTGCGGATGGTGGCCTCATCCAGCCCGCCATCAACGGTTGATCCGACAATGTCGATCATTCGCTCAGCCCCGTGCAATCGGCCCCAAATATAGTCGTTCTCACGGTAAGCGCGGCTGAAAAAGGCACCAAAATTGTAGAACTCAATTCCTCTCAGCGTTGCCCGTGCGCCGCCTTCGCGGATCGAACGCGCGTCTTCGGGCGAGATGCGATCGATCAGAGCGGGATTGAATTCGTCGAGGCGCTCGTTCTGCAACAGCGGCAGAGTGGCGATGTCATAATAGGGAAAAACCAGATAGGTCAGCAGCATGCGCTGGCGCAGATTCTTGGGCATGTCCTCCAGCGCAGCCGACAACATCTTTTCAGCCTCGACATCGGTTTGAGGAAGGAGCCGCGCTTCGGCCAGGTGGTTGAGCGCCGCGCCGGGGCGTTCGAGTGCCTTCGCGGCGAGAGAGGCAAAATCAGGATCATCGATAAGGCGATCATCGGCCTCTTGGTAAAGCGAAAGAATGGCGTAGATCCGCTGGCGCGCCACGTCGAGCGCGTCGTCAGATATCTCCGGATCGTCCTCCCATTCGCGCGAAAGCCGCCGGGCGAGAAGCTCCAGTCGGCGTATTCGAAAGCCGATGTCGTGCGCCCGGAAGAACGCGATGGCGGCCGGGCTGGCGCCGCCCTGTTCGCCTGAGAGCGTGTAAAGCCCGGGTTCGGACAGATAGCGCCGCAAGCGTTCGGCAATAAGGCTCGGCTCTCCCAGCGCGAGCTCCGGGGCCGCCGCGTGGGTGATCTGCGCCAGACGATCAACGATCCCTGTAAACTTGGTCTGCGCGTACGCCTGATACGCAAAACCCGCTTCGGTCGCGGCGGCTTGCTGCGCCTTGGGCCGCCAATTGGCCAAGCGCTTGGGCGTCGGGCGGTCGAGGAAGAATGTGTAGCCAAACAGGCGTTCACCCGCGCGGTCGATTTCGGGTCGAAGGCTCAGCACAATTCGGCGCAAGCGCAGGGCATCGCGCGATTGCTGTTCTATCCGCTCAAGATCGTCGCGAATGGGTTGTTCGCGCGGAATGGTGGAGAGCGAGCCAAAGATTGCGCCGAAAAAGCCTATGGGCTCGCCATCGCCGTCTCCTTCCGCGCCAACCCGATCGGGACGCGGATCGATATAGACGAAGCGGCGGTCGACCTCGCGCTGGGATGGGCGACCGTAGAGCGCCGATATCGCCCCGCCAAACGGCGCGTTGACCAGCACTGATCCATCGATCAACGAGACGTCGCCAATTGACCCATCTCGGTAGTGAACCGGCATAATCCTTTTGAGCAGCTCTTGGCGACCGGTCCAGGCCTCTTTCTCGCGACGGGCGAGCCGATCGATCTCCTCTATCCGCAGCGGCGGAAAGGCCCCGGGGAAGCTGGCGGTCGCCCGAGCAGCCAGAACAAGGTCGAGACGGTCGCCCAACACCGCGCTGCCCGTCTCGCTTACCGCGGTGCGAAAGCTTATCGGCATACGGTGTTCGGTTTCCTGCACGATCGGCGGCGAGTTCAGCCGCAGCCGCTCTGTGTGGCCGCGAAAGTCGGTCGCGGTGACGAACAGGTCGACCAAGTGCCCGGGGGGCAGCAGCGGTTTGCCGGTGTCGCGCTGCGCCATGCTTTTCAACGCTTCAAGCAGCAGACCGGAGAATCGGTCGCCCGAAAAGGGAGGGCTGAACCAGCGTCCGCGCACGAGCGTGGAGACCTTGCGCCGCACCTCCTCACGGGTTTCGGGGGAGACGCTTTGGTTCACGGCGTTGCCCGGTCGGCTCAGAAACCAGTCGACGAGAGGCTGCGTCCAGATCTTGGCGTAGCGCCACATGGGCTGCGCTTCGGAATCGGTCAGCTCCAGCACATCGGCGTTTTCAAGCCAAAGCTCGGTCAAAGGCTCGAGCGATTGGCCCGTAGTGATCGCTTGAGCGAGAAACACCGCGTTGATCCCTCCCGCGCTCGCCCCTGTCAAAACGTCGGGCAGGACGCGCAGGCGCAGGCCGCGTTTGCGCTCAATATCTTCGAGAAAGGCGCCATAGGCCGCGCCAGCGCCGGTGAGGCTTTCGATTTCGTTGGCGTGGAAGGCGCGACTGGCTCGGGCAAGGTGCCAGATTTCCTTTGTTACGCCATGCATATAGACCGCCAAGCTCACCCCGCCATAGCAGACCAGCGCAAGTCTGAGTTCCTTTTGCCGCATGGCCAGCTTCCTACTGTGCAATCTCACTCAAGTGCAATTGCGTTCAACGTTTGTTCTGGTTACAAATTGCGCCATGGCGAAGGCAAAAAAACGTTTTGTGTGTTCGAATTGCGGAGCTGTGACCCCACGGTGGCAGGGCCAGTGTCCGGAATGCGGGGAGTGGAACACGCTCACCGAAGACGCGCCCGCTACCGTCTTTTCACAAAAGCATGATCTCTCACGCGGAGGGCGCGGGATTGAGTTTGTGCCGCTCAACAAGCCAACCGAGCTGCCGGTGCGCAAATCGACGGGGCTTGCAGAGTTCGATCGCGCTTTGGGTGGCGGCCTGGTGCCCGGTTCAGCGGTGCTTATGGGTGGCGATCCGGGGATCGGCAAATCGACGCTCTTACTGCAGACCGCGGCGACCGTTGCGCGTGGAGGCAACGACGTGGTCTATGTGAGCGGTGAAGAAGCCGCTGGTCAGGTCCGGTTGCGCGCCACCCGCTTGGGCGTCGCGGACGCTCCGATCCGTCTGGCCTCGGAAACGTCGGTCCGCGATATTCTCACACCTCTGGGCGAGGGTGAGCCGCCCGCTTTGCTGGTGATCGATTCGATCCAGACAATGCATTCCGACACGATCGAGGGTGCGCCGGGCACGGTCAGCCAAGTGCGTGGCTGCGCGCTTGAGCTGATCCGTTTCGCCAAAGAGCGCGGAACGGCGCTGGTGCTGGTGGGCCATGTGACCAAAGACGGCAATATTGCCGGCCCGCGTGTGCTGGAGCACATGGTCGATGTGGTGATGAGCTTTGAGGGTGAACGCAGCCACCAATATCGCATCCTGCGCGCGCTCAAGAACCGGTTTGGCGCGGTCGATGAGATTGGTGTGTTCTCCATGGAGGGCGAGGGGCTTGAAGAGGTTGCCAACCCCTCAATGCTGTTTCTCTCGGGCCGCGATCAGCCCCTGGCGGGAAGCGCGGTGTTTCCTGCGCTTGAAGGGACACGACCGGTCCTGGTGGAAATCCAGGCCTTGATCGTCCGGCTGCAATCGGGAGCCACCCCGCGCCGTGCGGTGGTGGGTTGGGACAATGGCCGCTTGGCGATGCTGCTGGCGGTTCTCGAATCGCGCTGCGGTCTCAATTTCTCATCGGCTGAGGTCTATCTCAACATTGCCGGTGGGTATCGTCTTTCAGACCCCGCAGCCGACCTTGCGGTGGCCGCCGCGCTCGTCTCAGCGCTGGCGGATAAGCCTTTGCCGATCAAATCCGCATGGTTCGGAGAGGTCTCGCTTGCCGGAGAGATACGTCCTGTCGCTCACGCCGAACTGCGCATGCGCGAGGCGGCCAAGCTGGGCTTTGCCAGTGGCTACGGCCCGTCTGATACAAAGACCGCTTCGTCCACGATCCAATATCGCGGCCTAGGACAACTCGCAAACCTCGTTGACCAGGTCATGGCGAAGACATAATTCTACGGCCAGTATGACGGGTTTCGATATAATCGTTCTGATCATTGTCGGTGTCGCGGCTGTCGGAGGCTTTATGCGCGGGCTCGTGCAGGAAATTCTCTCGCTTGCTGCGTGGGTCCTTGCGGGTTTCTCGGTCTATTATCTTCACACACCGCTGACGGTGGCTTTGCGCGAGTATTACGACGCAGAGCCGGCCACACCGATCCTCGCCTTCGCCTTGCTTTTGCTCATTCCGTACGCGGCGATGAAAGTCATTGCGAGCATGGCTGGCGACGCGTCCCGCGCCTCGCCTTTGGGAGCGATCGATCGGATCTTGGGCTTCGGCTTTGGCACCGTAAAGGGCGCGCTGATTGTCGTTTTTGCGTTCTCTGTCCTGGCCTTGGGCTTCGATACGGTGTGGGGATATAAGGGGCGCCCCAATTGGATCACCCAGGCGCGCACGTATCGTGCAACCGATGCGTTTTCGCGCGACTTGGTGCAGCTCATTGCGGAACGTCGCCGCGCGATGCTTAATGAAGAGGCGAAGGACGAACCCCCGGCCGACGCTTCGTGAGCGCGCTCTACACTCCCACCATGTTGGCGCTGGCCACCCAATTGGCCGACTACCCGTTCGATGACAGTCTGGTGCATCAGGCGCAGTCGCGCTCCAAGATCTGCGGCAGCTCTGTTCGTGTCGGGCTTGACCTCGATCGTTCCGAACGCGTTGCGCGCATCGGGCTCAAAGTGTCGGCGTGCGCGGTTGGCCAAAGCTCGGCAGCGATCCTTGCAGGCGGCGTTGCAGGCGCGACATTCGATGATCTTGCGCGACAGTTTGAACAGATCGAAGGCTGGTTGAGCGGAGCGAACGCGCCACCGAACTGGCCTCGTTTTGAAGCGCTGCTCGGCGCACGCGATCATCCGGGCCGCCATGGCGCCCTCGTGCTGCCCTGGCAGGCCGCTCTTTCCGCGCTATCCTCAGTCCAATTGCACCGCTGATCTTTCATCACGCGCGGCCTCTCGTTAGGACATGCGGTTAGGAAGAGCGCTTCAGCGCGCCGCAACGTTGGATAGAGGGTTTAGGGGTAGCATGGCAGACACTGGCGCGTTGAACGCGGCGAACGCAGAAGCGCAGGCGCTGGCCGCGCGCGAGCCGAGCGACAAGGAAGTCCAGCTTGTGATCGGCGCGTCGAGCGCGGGCACCATTTTCGAATGGTATGATTTTTTCATCTACGGGACGCTGGCTTATATCCTCAAAGACGCGTTCTATGACGTTGATAACGATACGCTGGGCTTGCTGCTGGTGTGGTCGACCTTTGCGGTTGGCTTTGCCTTTCGCCCGATCGGCGCGATCCTGTTTGGCTTTCTTGGCGACAAGCTGGGGCGCAAATACACCTTCCTTGTCACTGTAACGCTGATGGGCATCGCGACTGCGGGCGTTGGCTTTATCCCGACGGTTGATACGATCGGGGTTGCCGCGCCCATTATCGTCATCCTGCTGCGCGTTATCCAAGGGTTGGCGCTGGGCGGCGAATATGGCGGGGCGGCGATCTATGTCGCCGAGCACGCGCCGCCTGAAAAGCGCGGCTTTTACACCAGCTTTATCCAGGCGAGCGTTGCGGGCGGCTTTGTCCTTTCGATCATCGTTGTCCTGGCCTGCCGCGCCTTGCTTTCGACGGAGGATTTCGAGGCTTGGGGCTGGCGCCTGCCTTTCCTCCTTTCGATTGGCTTGCTTGCCATTTCCTTGTGGATGCGACTGATGCTGTCCGAAAGTCCGGTGTTCCAGGCGATGAAGGAAGCGGGGGAAACCGCTGGCAATCCGTTTGTGGAAAGCTTCACCTACCCGGGCAATCCCAAGCGCATCTTTGTGACGCTTTTCGGCGTGACCGGCATTTTGACAACGATTTGGTACACCGCCTTCTTCTCCGCGTTGAGCTTCCTTCGCGGGCCGATGCATATGGACCCGCAAACGGTCGAAATCCTGCTGCTGATCGCGGGCGCGATTGCGATGTCGTTCTATCTCGTGGTGGGCAAATGGTCCGACACTATCGGGCGCAAAAGGCCGATCATTATCGGCGCGCTGGCCACCCTTGTCTTGCTGTTCCCCGCCTTCTGGGGGATGGGCAGCCTCGCCAATCCCGGTCTGGCCCAGGCGGCGGAGGAAAGCCCGGTCACGGTGTCGGGCCCGCAATGCGTGACCGATCCTTTCGCGGACCTGTTTGACCGCGAACAGACCGATTGTGGCAAAATTCTGGAAACGCTGACCGCATCGGGGGTGCCCTACACTTTGTACGCCGGCGCGGACCTGCGATTGGCCGCTGGCGACCGCGATATCGCTATAGACTCAGCGTGGTTCGAGGACGGAGCGGTGCGCAAGGACGGCATTCACGCCGCGCTGAGTGAATATGGCTTTGATTTCAGCAAGCAGCAGCCTTCGCTTGGCAGCGCTTTGGGCATTATCGCCATCCTGCTTGGTCTGGGCGCGCTTTCGGCTCTGACATACGGCTCGGTCGCCGCGCTGTTGTCAGAGATGTTTCCGCCCAAAATCCGCTATTCCTCGATGTCGATCCCGTATCATATCGGCGCCGGCTATCTCGGTGGGTTTCTGCCGCTGATCGCTGGCGTGATCGTGGCCAGCACGGGAAACATCTATTCGGGGCTGTGGTACACGTGGGGCGTTGTTGCGATTGGCGTCGTCGTAGCGTGGTGGGGCTTGCCCGATGGCCCGCCCAAAGACTTCGTCGATGAAAGCGCCTGAGCCGCCACCGCCGACCTTACGCCTCAAGGTTGATACAAGGGCGTTGGCGCACAATTGGCGGGCCCTCGATCGGCTCTCCGGCGCTGCCAGGGCGGGGGCTGCGGTTAAGGCGAACGCCTATGGCCTGGGCGTCGACGTTTGCGTTCCCGCTTTGCGCGATGCCGGATGCGCCAGCTTTTACGTTGCGCATTGGAGCGAGGTCGAGGCGGTGGCGCGGCATGTGCCGCCGGCGCAGATTGCAGTGCTGCACGGCGTGATTAACGAAGCCGAGATGGACTACGCGAGCGCAAGCGGCGCGAACCCCGTGATCAACTCGATCGAGCAAGCCCGCGCTTGGAGCGCCTATAGCGGCGGTGTGTGCGATCTGATGGTCGACACCGGGATCAACCGCCTGGGCGTTTCTCCAGACGAGTTGGATGATCCGGCCATCCAAGCCTTAGACGTGGACACGCTGATGTCGCATCTCGCCTGTGCCGACGAAGACAGCCCTATGAACGCGCAACAGCTTGAGATGTTTCGTTCCTGCGCGGGTCGAGTGAAGCACCAAGGGCTTAGCCTTGCCAACAGCGCCGGGATTGCACTCGGACCCGATTTCCACTTCGACGCAACGCGCCCGGGCCTGGCATTGTATGGCGGTGTCCCTCGCGCCTCGCTGGCTGAAGCGATCGAGCAGGTTGCGTTTGTCGAAGCCGCTATTCTCCAGACACGCGCGCTCAAAGCGGGCGATAGCGTGGGTTACAACGCCGAGTTCACCGCGCCGGCTGCGATGAAAGTGGCGACGGTGTCGCTGGGATACGCCGATGGGTTCTTGCGCTCGCGCGGGCCCGGCGGGTTTCTGTCGTTCGAAGACAAGACTCTACCCATCCTCGGCAAAGTATCCATGGATATGATCGTGGTCGACATCACCAAGGCGCTCGACCTGTCCGCCGGAGACTGGCTCGGAGTGCCGTTCTCGTTGGTTGATGCTGCGCAGCAAAGCCTTGTGTCACAATACGAATTGCTGACAACAATCGGCGAAAGACTTCGAGGCTGACCCATTCTTGTTGCACTGCACATTGTGCAGATGCTAAGGTCGCGACCTACTGTATTGGGATTGGAAAATGGCAAAAAAAATCACCGGTTCTGCGGCCGATGCCGCTGCGAGCCCCGTCATCATCAAGAAATACGCGAACCGGCGCCTCTATAACACCAGCTCTTCAAGTTACATCACGCTTGAAGACTTGGCTTCCATGGTCCGCGAGAATATCGATTTTCAGGTTCTGGATGCCAAGTCGGGCGACGAGATCACTCATTCGATCCTGACCCAGATCATTATGGAAGAAGAGGCTAATGCCTGCCAAATGATGCCTGTAAGCATCTTGAGCCAGATGATAGTGAAGTAAGGCAACTCGATGCAGACGCTGATGCCGTCCTATCTCGAAGCGAGCATGAACAATTTCCGCCAGAACCAGGCAAATATCCGCGAGGCGTTTGAGAAGGGCATGACCGCAGGGCCGCTGTCAGCCATCCATGAAACCAATATGGCGATGATGCGCGCGGCGGCCGAGACCTTTATTCCGGGCAGCAAGAAGCGCGCAGCCGACGCCACGGCTGCAAGCACCTCATCCGCCTCCCAGTCCGAGATCGCGCTGCTCAAGGAACAAATGGCGGCGATGCAAAAGAAGCTGGACGAACTCGGCAAATAGCGCCAACGCGCGCGGGCATACGCTCGCATTAGAAAGCCTAATCCCGTGTCCAACATACGCCACGCGCTGACCACCAAGCGCGAAGATGATTTCGCCAAGTGGTATCAAGAGGTCATCAGCGCGGCTGATCTGGCCGAGGAATCGGGCGTGCGCGGCTGCATGGTGATCAAGCCATGGGGCTTTGGGATTTGGGAGCGGGTCCAGCGCCTGATGGATGACCGGATCAAGGCCGCAGGCGTACAAAACGCTTACTTCCCGCTCTTCATTCCGCTCGCCAATTTTGAGCGTGAGGCGGATCATGTGGAAGGCTTTGCCAAGGAAATGGCGGTCGTCACTCACCACCGCCTGATTGCTGACGGCACGGGTGGCCTGATCCCCGATCCCGAAGCCAAGCTGGAAGAGCCGCTGGTCGTACGCCCGACATCCGAGACGATTATCGGTGACGCCATGGCGCGCTGGGTGCAAAGCTGGCGCGATCTGCCGCTCATGCTCAACCAATGGGCCAATGTTGTGCGCTGGGAAATGCGCACCCGCATGTTCCTGCGCACCAGCGAATTTCTCTGGCAGGAAGGTCACACCGCGCACGCAACACGCGAAGAGGCTCTGGAGGAAACCCACCGCGCGCTCGAAATGTACCGCGCCTGCGCCGAAGAAGACCTCGCTCTGCCCGTCATTGCGGGCGAGAAACCGGAGAATGAGCGCTTTCCGGGCGCGCTTGAAACCTGGTCGATCGAAGCGATGATGCAGGATGGCAAGGCGCTCCAGGCGGGGACCTCGCACTATCTTGGAACCAACTTCGCGCACGCGGCGGGTATTCAGTATCAAGATCGCGAAGGCACGCAGACTTTGTGCCACACCACGAGCTGGGGCGTCTCCACCCGCATGATTGGCGGCGTCATCATGACGCATGGCGATGATGACGGCCTGCGCGTGCCGCCGCGTATCGCGCCCTATCAGATCATTATCCTGCCCATGTTGCGCGATAAGCCCGAGGACGAAACCGTGCTGGCCTATTGCGAGAATCTGCGGGTCAAGCTTGCCGCTGTGTCTGCTTTGGGTGAGCCGATCCGCGTGCTGCACGACAAGACGCCGGGCAAAGCCTCGGCCAAGCGCTGGGACTGGGTGCGTAAGGGCGCTCCGGTTATTGTGGAAGTCGGCCCGCGCGACATGGAAAACGGCAAGGTCGCCGTGCTGCGCCGCGATGCCTTGTGGAACCTTGATAACGGCAAGCCCGCGATGGACTTCGTCGCGCTTGATGACTTTGTCGCAGAGGCTGCGGCCACGCTTGCCGCCATCCAAACCGGCCTCTTTTCCGAGGCGGCTGAGCGTCGTGACGCCAACATCACGCGTGGCATTACTGATTGGGAAGCGATCACCGCGCATTTCAAGCAGGGCGGCAAGTATCCGGGCTGGGTCGAAGTTCAATGGTCAAAGCCAACCGGTGACGCGCTCGCCAAGGTGGTGGAGCAATTGAAGGCTATGCAGCTCACCATTCGTAATGTCCCGCGTGAGGCTGAGCCTGCGACCGGCGCCTGCATCTTCACCGGCGCGCCCGCGGTCGAGCGTATTTTGGTCGCGCGCGCATACTAATCGCAATCGTCCCCATAAGGGTGGGGGCTCGCGCGTGACACGGTCTTCGCGCGCGTTCATAGCGTGACGTCATGGCTAACCGACGCCCCCAACACACCGCAGGCCTGCCGTCACGCGAACAGGTGCTCGAGTTCATCAAAACCTCCGACACCGCCGCTGGCAAGCGCGAAATCGCGCGCGCTTTTGGCTTGAAGGGGCAGGAGAAGATTGCGTTGAAACGCTTGCTTAAAGACATGGCCGAAGAGGGGCTGATCGATGGCAAGAAGACCGCCTATCACCGCATGGGTGGGGTGCCGCGAGTGACGGTGCTGCGCGTTGTCGACATTGAGGACGGGGAACCGGTTGCGATCCCGGACAACTGGGACCCCGAAGCGCCGGGAGAGCCGCCGCGCCTGACACTGCGCGAGCTTAAAGGGAAGGGCGGCAGCCGCAATCCCGCGCTGAAAATCGGAGACCGAGTGCTCTCGCGCACCGAAGAACGCGAAAGCGGGTGGGTTGCGCATCCGATGAAACGGCTGCCCGCGCGGACCGAAGGCATGCTGGGCGTGGTTGAAATCGATTTCGGCGGCAAAGCCTGGCTTGCGCCCGTCGACAAGCGCATCCGCCAATCCGCGCGGATCAGCGATCTGGGTAGCGCGCAGGAAGGACAGCTTGTGCTGGCGGAACGGACCGGTCGTTCTGAACGCAGCGGCGTGCGGGTGACCGAGATTTACGGCGATCCGCTGGCACCGGGCGCCTTCAGCCTGATCGCGATCGCCAAGCATGGCATTCCTCATGTTTTCCCCGAAGAGGTCATCGCCGAGGCTCCGCGCGCGGCCAATCTCACCGTGTCCGAGGCTAAGCGCGAAGATCTTCGCGCGCTGCCCATCGTCGCGATTGATCCGGCGGATGCGCGCGACCACGACGACGCGATCTGGGCCGAGCCCGATGGAGAGGGCGGCTACCGGGCCGTCGTCGCCATTGCCGATGTCAGCTTCTACGTGCGCCCTGGCTCCGCGCTTGACCGCGAAGCGAGAAAGCGCGGCAATTCGGTCTACTTCCCCGACCGCGTCGTCCCGATGTTGCCCGAAATTCTGAGCGCGGATGTCTGCTCCTTGAAAGAGGGTGAGGACCGCGCGGCTATGGCGTGCCACTTGCGTATCGATGCGGCGGGCAAGGTGACGAGCCACCGCTTCACCCGTGCTATCGTGCGCATCCATCACAACATCGCCTACCAAGACGCGCAAGCCCAGATGGATGGGGACGAGGCGCCCGAATATCTCCAGCATCTGTGGGGCGCGTGGACGCTCCTCGCCGAGGCGCGCGAGAAGCGCGATCCGCTGGAATTGGAGCTGCCCGAGCGGCGGGTGATACTCGGAGAAGACGGGCGGATCGCCGAGATCGCGGTGCGTGAGCGGCTTGACGCGCACCGGGTGGTTGAGGACTTCATGATCGCCGCCAACGTGGCCGCGGCCAAGGCGCTTGAAGCGAAAACCGCCCCCGTCGTCTACCGCGTGCACGAGCCGCCAAGCCGCGAGAAGCTGATCGCCTTGCGCGATTACCTCGCCACTATGGAGCGCCCGCTTGCGCTGGGCCAAGTGGTCACACCCAGCCTGTTCAACCGCATCCTCAAAGACGTGACCGACGAGGCTGAGAAAGCGCAGGTCATGGAGGCGGTGTTGCGCACGCAGACTCAGGCCTATTACGGGCCGAGCAATGCGGGGCACTTTGGCCTTTCGCTTGGCTCTTATGCGCATTTTACCTCGCCCATTCGCCGCTATTCCGATCTTCTGGTGCACCGCGCCCTGGTGGACGCCTACAAGCTCGAGCAGCCCGAACCGCCCGGTTCCACACCGCCGACCTCCGGCCTTTCGGACCGCGACCGCGACAATCTCCAACAGATTTCTGACGCCATCAGCGGGACCGAGCGCCGCGCCATGGAAGCGGAGCGCGATACGATCGATCGCTACGTCGCCGCCTGGCTATCGGGCCGGGTGGGCGAGACCTTCGAGACGCGCATAACGGGCGTGCAGGGCTTTGGCTTCTTTGCGACAATTGTGGGGCTGGGCGGCGATGGGCTGGTCCCGATCTCCACCCTGGGTTCGGAATATTTCCGCCACGAGGAAGCCGCCCGGGCGCTGATCGGTGAGGATAGCGGGACCCGATACGCGGTGGGTGATCGCCTCAAGCTCCAACTGGCCGAAGCCAACCCGTTGACCGGAGCGCTCAAATTCGCACCGGTTGACGCCGATGGTAGCCCTGTCGAGCCGCGCGGGAACCGTCCGGATGAGCGGGGACGCAAGGGCTCGCGCCCATCGGGTCCCCAGCGCGGAAAATTTGCCACCGGCAACCGCGGCCGCCCGGGAAACATC
This sequence comes from uncultured Erythrobacter sp., assembly GCA_937899785.1. GTDB lineage: Bacteria > Pseudomonadota > Alphaproteobacteria > Sphingomonadales > Sphingomonadaceae > Erythrobacter. The sequence continues at coordinate 22,867 of CALCCG010000249.1, forward strand.
CGCCATCAGGGGCGACGGAAATAACGAGGGACCGGTGCGGGTCAGCCGGGGCCCGAACCAACCAGACTAGACTTCGTGGTCGCTGTCCCTCTCGTCATAATCATGCGGGATCACGTAAAGCGGGCAGTCAAGCGAGCCGGCGTTCGCGGAAAAGTGCAGCACGAGCGGTCCGGGATTGCTGCCCTTGGCCGCTCCCAGCACCAGCGCGGCAACCTCTTTGTGCGCGTCCAGAAAGTCGGAGACAATCTTCGTGCCCTTGCCAATCGCGACCGAGATTGTCGGCATGATCCCGCTTTCCGCGAAAAGATTACCGGCCACGCCATGCGCCAGCACCTCTGCCCGGTCGCGCGCTTCTTGTTCAATCGTTGCTTGAACCGATCCAAAGGCGCTGAAGCTCTGCTGGGGAACCAGCGCCAGGATGTGCACCGCGCCTTCAACCGAAACCGCGCGCCGCGCCGCAAATCGTAAGGCCGCGCGGGCCTCTTCGGTCTCATCGGTGATGACAAGAAACGTCCGCATTTCGCGCTCCTGTCATCAAACGCAGGTCGATGTCAAAACGTAACCGACTCCGCAACGCATGCAATGGCTTGCCCGTGCCCGCCAAATTCGCCAAACCGAGCCGCGCAATCGACGCTTGGAAGGGGTCAATCAAACGTGCCGATCGAAATCAGGATGCCCGCCCTTTCGCCGACCATGGAAGAGGGCACTTTGGCCCGGTGGCTGGTTAAGCCCGGCGATCCGATACGTTCGGGCGACATCATGGCCGAGATCGAGACCGACAAGGCCACGATGGAATTCGAGGCGGTTGATGAAGGGACTCTGGCGCAGATTCTGATCGAAGAGGGCGCGGAAAACGTGGCGGTTGGCGCGGTCATCGCGCGGTTGGCCGAAGACGGCGAAGACCCCGCTGATGTCGGCGCGCTTGCCGCGCCAACGCCCGATATAGCGCCCGATAAAGCGCCCGATCCAGCCGCTCCCCCGGCGCCCACCGCAGCGCCCGCAGACGGCGATGCGGAGACGGCGAAGACAAGCGTCCAGGCGACACCGCTTGCAAAGCGTCTGGCGAAGGCCAACGGCATAGATCTTGCCCAACTGCAGGGCTCAGGTCCGGCGGGCAGGATAACCAAGACCGATGTTGAAAGCGCGATGGCCGGCGGCGGCGCGGCTTCGGTGACCGGGGCGCACACGCCTCAAGAACGCAGCGCGGACCGTATCCTAGCTTCACCGCGAGCCAGAAGCCTTGCCGCGGACAAGGGAATATCGCTTGCCGATGTGACGGGCAGCGGCCCTGGCGGACGGATTATCGAGCGCGACATCAAGGATTATGACCCGGCGGCGAAGCCCGTGCGGGCCGCGCCCGCGCCCCCCGCAGCGCCCGCCTCTGCGCCGGACTTTGGGGCACCCTTCGAAGAGGAAAAGCTCTCCAATGTGCGCAAGGTCATCGCTCGGCGATTGACCGAGAGCAAGCAGACCGTGCCGCATTACTATCTGACGATGGATATCCGGCTCGACGCGCTGTTGGACTTGCGCAAGGAGCTGAACGCGGCGCTGGAGCCCGATGGAGTGAAACTGTCGGTCAACGATTTGCTGATCAAGGCTTTGGCCAAGGCGCTGATCCGCGTGCCGTCGTGCAATGTCAGTTTCCAGGGCGACATGATGCGGCGCTATTCGCGCGCCGATATCTCGGTCGCCGTGGCCGCACCCTCCGGGCTCATCACCCCGGTCATCACCGAGGCCGACACCAAGAGCCTTGCGATCATCTCTGGCGAGATGAAGACGCTCGCGGGCAAAGCGCGCGATGGGAAACTGTTGCCGCACGAATATCAGGGCGGAACGGCGAGCCTGTCCAATCTCGGCATGTTCGGCATCAAGCAGTTCGACGCGGTGATCAACCCGCCGCAAGGCATGATCCTCGCGGTCGGGGCGGGGCAGCAAGCGCCTTATATCGTCGATGGAGAGCTTTCGGTGGCGACCGTGATGCACGCCAGCGGCAGCTTTGATCACCGCGCGATTGATGGAGCCGATGGCGCGCAGCTGATGCAAGCGCTCAAGGACCTGGTTGAGAGCCCGATGGGGCTGGTGGTGTGACGCTTTTGCAAAGCGATCTGGGGCGGCTTGGCTTTCGGTTGGTGAAGTTTGCTGGGATTGCGGTGGTCGCCGGAACGGTGGCCTGGCTGAACTATTCGGCGATGATGCGTTTTGCCAGCCGGCGCTTGGCGGGCC
>CALCCG010000250.1 GCA_937899785.1 uncultured Erythrobacter sp.
TCCGCCCCCGCATACGTTCAGGCTTCGTTTACCCCCCCAACCCCTGCCGGAATTTTAGATCCATGACCATTCGCACCATTCTCGTCGACGACGAAAAGCTCGCCATTCAAGGGCTGCAATTGCGCCTCGAACCGTTCGAGGACGTGGAGATCATCGACACGTGCTCCAACGGGCGCGAGGCGATCCGCAAGATCAAGACCGAAAAGCCGGACCTGGTTTTCCTCGATATCCAGATGCCAGGGTTTGACGGCTTCTCCGTGGTCAAGGGGGTGATGGAGATCGAACCCCCGCTCTTCGTGTTCGTGACCGCCTATGAGGAGCACGCGATCCGCGCCTTCGAAGCCAACGCGGTGAACTATCTGATGAAGCCGGTCGATGAGGATAAGCTCGCCGACACGATCGAACGCGTGCGTCAGCGTCTGTCGGAAAAGAGATCGTCCGATGACGCGGAGCAATTGCTCGGCGTGCTCGAAGAGGTCGCGCCCGACCGCGCCGCCGAGTTTAACGAGGGCGACATTGAAGGCGACAGCGCGGACCGGTTCGAGAAGCTCATCAACGTGAAAGATCGCGGGCAGATCTTCCGCGTTGAAGTCGACTCGATCGAGCATATCGAGGCCGCGGGCGACTATATGTGCATCCGCACCGCCGACAATTCGCTGATCCTGCGCGAGACAATGAAGGATTTGGAGCGCCGGCTCGACCCGCGCAAATTCCAACGCGTGCACCGCTCGACCATCGTCAATCTGGATCAGGTGCGTCAGGTGAAACCGCACACCAATGGCGAATGCTTCCTCGTGCTCGACAGCGGGCAGGAGGTGAAGGTGTCGCGCTCCTACCGCGATGTGGTCGCGCGCTTCGTTCACTAATGGTTTGTGTTCGCCCATCCGGGCGAACTCCTCGCTAGACGCGCAACTCACGCTGCGCCCGCTGCGGGCGGCCGGTCGGCCTTGCGGACCCTGTGGGTCCGTCTATTGAGAGCGCATGGCCTTCACGCTGCCCGGCTTCGAACTGACACGCTTCGTCCGCGAGACCCTTGCCGAAGATCTCGGGGTGGGCCTTGAGGGCGGCGGCAAGGACGTCACCTCCGAGAGCGTCATCCCTGCCGATGCGCGCTTTTCGGGCGTCATGGACAGTCGCGATGCGGTGGTCGTTGTGGGCCTCCCGCTGGCCGAAGCGTTCTTTCGGCATCTCGACTCCAATGTGGAGATCGAAGCGCTGGTGAGCGATGGCGACGCCGTGACGCCAGGCACGGACCTGATGCGGATGAGAGGCAATGCCCGCGCGCTGCTCACCGCCGAACGCAGCGCGCTCAACATCGTCCAGCACCTCTCCGGCATCGCCACGATGACGCGGGACTATGTCGCTGCGATGAGGGTGGGCAGCGCGACCTGCACTCTGCTCGACACCCGCAAGACCCTGCCCGGCCTGCGCGTCCTCGAGAAATACGCGACCCGGATGGGCGGCGCGCAGAACCACCGAATGGGCCTGTGGGACGCCGCCATGATCAAGGACAACCACGTCGCGGTCGCCGGAAGCGTCGGCGAAGCGGTCCGGCGTGCGGCGGAGGCGGGCGTCAAACCGATCATCTGCGAGGTCGACCGGCTCGACCAGATCGAACCCGCGCTCGCCGCCGGAGCGCATCACATCCTGCTTGACAATATGGCGCCCGAGACGCTGACACAGGCGGTCGCGATGATCGCCGGGCGCGCCGCGACTGAAGCCAGCGGCGGGATCAACCTCGATACGATTGCGGCCAAAGCCGCCAGCGGTGTCGACTACTGCTCGGTCGGCCGCCTGACGCAAAGTGCGCCCGCGGCGGATGTTGGGCTGGACTTTACGCCGTTATGAGGATTGCGCGGGGGCCAAGGCCGTGGTCCATTTGGGCCTTCACCATCTCGATACTGGCTTTGGCCAGCTTCAAGCTTGGTTTTGCGTTATCGGACTTGGACCTAGCGAGAATAGGATACGAAATCTCCTATCCCTGGATGAATTGGGACCGTGATCGAGCCATTATCGCCAGTTTCACCGAGTTCACCATTGCTCTAATCCCACTCGCCTGGATCACGCTTTTTGCAGCCCGTTTCGCGCGCTGGTTCATCCTCTTCTTCAGCGGTTGGACCATGATTTCAGCGCTCTTTTCCTTGTGGGGTGGGCTCTTCTTCGGCGACAGGATCGCGTTGCGGATGGTTGAACCTACCTTGATCGTCGCTACGCTCGTCTTCGTCTTTCTGCCCTCGACATCGAAATGGATGAAAAACGCCAAGGAGCATCCCAGTGAGGTGTTTCAGTAGTTCGACAGCGGTGCTGCTGGCGAGCCTTGGGGCGACCGCCGCCAACGCCCAAGCCTATCAATGCCGCGCGCCGTTGGTCTCTGGCGTCCCGCTCATCACGCCCGATAGCAAGCCACGCAGCGTGCCGACCACGGGCTACACCCTCGCGCTCAGCTGGTCGCCGGAATTCTGCAAACCGCGCGAAAGCTCGCCCGCGCACCGGGTTCAGTGTTCGGGCTCGAACGGGCGCTTTGGCATGGTCGTCCACGGGCTGTGGCCGCAGGGCCAGCGCACCTGGCCGCAATGGTGCCGCCAACAAAACCCCCTCACCCCCGCCGAGCTGCGCAAGCAGATGTGCATGATGCCCAACGCGCGCCTCGTCGCGCGGCAATGGTCCAAGCACGGCAGCTGCATGACCAAGAAGCCGGAAACCTATTTCGGCGTCACCCGCATCTTGTGGGAGAGCTTGTCGATCCCCGAATACGACCGCATCAGCCGCGAGGATGGCCTTACCGCCGGGCGCATACGCTCCGCCTTTGCAGCGGCCAACCCGGGTATCCCGAAGGCTGCGGTGGGAGTGAAGCTGAACGAGCGCGGATGGCTGGAAGAGCTGCGCATCTGCTATTCCAAGCGTTTTCGCCCGACGCGCTGCGACGATCGGCGCTTTGGCGCGAGGGACGGCGCGCGCGCGAAGATCTGGCGCGGACTCTAACGCGGAGGGCTTGTGCAAAGGCGAGCCCGGGCGTAATGAGACACTATCTCATCGGCGTAAGCAGGCCCCATGACCACCCTCCTTTATCCAGCGGCGCGCATGTCCGCATCCGCCGACATCCTGAACGATATCCTGGACCGGGACTGCAACCTTGCGATCTGGACGCGTCAGGAGAACACCGCGCTCGAAGCGCTGCTGACCGCACCGGTTGAAGACGTTCGTTTTTCCGCCCCTCTCGCAACTCTGCGAGCGCGCCTTGATGGTGAGCTCGACCTGGCGGGCTATCCCGAGACCGCAGAGCGCCGAACTCTGATCGATGACATCGTCGACCTGGCCGCGCGCTACAGCGCGGTGATGGAGCTTGAGGCGGTGAGCGTGCGTCTCGCCATCGTCACTACGGATAGCTGTCGCAAGTTCCATGCGGACTATGTGAAAGCGCGCCTGATCACGACCTATGTCGGCACCGGGACGCAGTGGATCGACGCTGAAGACACCGGGCGGGTCGCGCGCGCGGAAGAGCCGCAGCGCGTCCACACTCTGGGCGCAGGGCATGTCGGCCTGTTCAAAGGAAAGCTGTCAAGCGAGGCCCCCGCCATCCATCGCTCTCCGCCTATTGGCGGCAAAGGCGAACGGCGGCTGGTGCTGGTGCTGGACCCGGTGCAGCTGGGTCGGAAACGCACAGCCCGCGCCACAATTTTATAGGTTGTCTCTCGTTCTCTCGCGGTCGACAAGGCGCTGCGAAAGGAGGCCACCGATGCACCCATTTGCAAAGCGGTTCTTTCCGCTTTTTGCAATCTCCGCGCTCACCAGCGCCGGGCCTTTAAGCGCCAACGAGGCGGATCCGGACCACAGCGAGCGCCCGCACCACCTCTCCATCTTGGCCGCTGGCACGCATATCGAGGCCGAAGATGAAACAGCCATCACCCTTGGCGTGGACTACGAATATCGAGTGAGCGAATGGCTAGGACTGGGTTTTGTCGCCGAGCGCGCCTTTGGCGGCATCGATTCAACATCAATCCTCGCCGTTGCCGACATCCACATCTGGGAAGGTCTGGCCGTTCAGGTCGGGCCGGGTGTTGAGTTCGTAGACGAAGAAGAGCGCCTCATCGGACGCTTTGGCGGGCTCTATGAGTTCGAGTTGGGCAAGGGTTTCACGCTGTCACCGCAACTCCATTATGATCTCTCCGAAGACGAAGACGCCATCGTGTTCGGGATAGCTGTCGGGCGCGCGTTCTGAGATCTCACCGCCTCTCTCTGAAAAACGCCCTAAGCAGCTCTGCCGCCTCCTCTTCGCCCATGCCGGTGTGGACTTCGGGCCGGTGCAGGCATTGCTCTTGCTCGAACACACGCGCGCCGTGTTCGACGCCGCCGCCTTTGGGGTCGCTCGCGCCGTAATATAGCCGCGCAATCCGCGCGTGGGCAATCGCGCCCGCGCACATGACGCACGGCTCAAGCGTCACATAGAGATCGCAGCCCGTCAGACGGTCATCGCCCAATGTCTGAGCCGCCATGCGGATCGCGCGCATTTCGGCATGGCCGGTGGGGTCGGGCGGCGAACGGGTCGCGTTGCCGGCCACCGCGATCACCTCATCGCCCTTCACCACCACCGCGCCCACGGGCACTTCACCCGCCGCGCCCGCCTCGCGCGCGGCTTGCAAGGCGATCGCCATGGGCTCTGGAAGCGGCCAGCGTGTGGTCTTAGGCGCGGTCATGGCTTGCAGCTAAGGCGGAGGGGGCTAGGAATCAATTGACGTTTTCGTGACGCCTCGCTATGCGGCGCGCTTTCCGGGACCTCCGAACGATCGGACCGCGCGGCGCGCGGCGCTCCCGCCCCAGAAACGCTTAGAGCTAACGAGACGAGATTTATCATGTCGCGCATTTGCGAACTGACCGGCAAAGGTCGCCTGACCGGCAACAATGTGAGCCACGCCAACAACAAGACCAAGCGCGTCTTCCTGCCGAACCTGCAGAACGTGACGCTGTTGAGCGAGACGCTTGACCGCAGCTTTAAATTCCGCGTGTCGACCCACGGCCTGCGCTCGGTTGAGCACAATGGCGGGCTCGACAATTGGCTGCTGAAGACCAAGGATGAAAAGCTGTCCGCGCGCGCTCTCAAAGTGAAGCGGGAGCTGAAAAAGAAGGCGGCGGCCGTCTCGACCTGAAGCTTCTAGGCCCTACACGGCTTTTTGAAGAAGGCGCGCGGGGGGATCACTCGCGCGCTTTTTTGCGAGATGAATCGGCCACCGCGTCCGGGTCAAAGCGCAGCTTCACCAGCAAAGTGCGCTGCATCATCGCAAAATTGTCATCCGAAATGACCCACACATCGACCGCCCCGTCCGCTCGTTCGCGCAGCGCCACACCCTCGTAATTGTCAGGCGGGGCCAGGGCGGTGAGATCGACAGCGATCTCAGGCGCAATCTTGGGCGCATCCTCGGGCGCCGACCCCCGCGGCGCGTCAAGCGGCGGCATATCGGCGATTGCGAGGCGCGCCTTGAACGGAGGCAGGCCCCACGACACAGCGCGCAAAAGCAGCAGCAACCGCCCATCGGGAAGCTGCGTTGCATCGGTGATCGCAAACCCCGGCAGCGGGGAGACATAGCCCCAGCTTTGCGGCGACACCCCCGTGATCGGATCGTCGGGATAGACCAGAACCTCGCTTCCGGTTTCGCGGATCACCACAAACCGCCCATCGCGCAGACGCACCATCGCCTCGGCGCCCGCATTGCTCGACCAATCGACCTCATCGACGATAACGCGCACCCCATCTTTCTCGCTGGCGGCGGTGAAGCGGTGGAAGGCGTGCACGTATTCATAGCTTAGCCAATAGCGCCCGGTTTGCGCATCGCGCGTCGCAGATTCGACATCCCACAAGAGCCTCGCATAGGGTTTCTCAACCAGCTGATAGCCCAACAGGCGCGGCGGGCGGGTGCGCTTGCCGGTTGAATAGGGGATCTGAGGTCGGTCGGGCTCCACCAGGGTAAAGCGCGAGCCGCGATCCGAGAACGCGCGCAGCTTGTCCTCGCCCAGCGCGACAAGCGCGGAAAAGCCGCCGAAGAAGCGGCCCTCCCCCTCATATTCCCACACCCCTTCGAGCGCCCAGCCAGGGGGCGGGTCTTCGCCCGGTTCGTCGACAACGCGAAGGGAGATGGGCGCGCCAAAGCCGTTGGTTATCGGGGTGCGCAGCCACGTGCCCGGAGCAAGGGCGATCGCCAGCAAAAGCACGGGGAGCAAACGCCTGATCACGCGCCCGCCTTCCCGCAAGGGCCGACGCGCGTCAACCGCCAATGCGGCTCCTTCTCGCGACCCGTTCAGGGCCAAGGCGCTGGCCTATTCCATCGATCCGGCAAACAGCAGCGGATCAAGCCGAGCCTCATTCCATTTAAGGCCCCAATGCAAATGCGGCCCCGTCGAGCGACCGGTGGAGCCGACATTGCCGATATACTGCCCCTGGCTGACCGCTTCGCCCTCTTCAACCGCGATTTTCGAGCAATGGAGGAAGGCGCTGTTAAGTCCGCCGCCGTGATCAACGATGATCAGACCGCCTTCCAGGCTGAACCCTGTGCGCGCCAAAACCACGACACCATCCGCCGGTGCGACGAAAGGGACGCCGTTGCCTGGCGCGATGTCGACGCCGGAATGGTAGGACCCGGGCTCTCCGCGATAGACTCTCTGCACCCCGAACGGGCCGGAAATGCGCCCTTTGACCGGCCAGATAAAGTCCTGCTTCCACCCTTGCGCGTCGGTCACCTTGGCGCGCGCGGCGACAATCGCGTTGTATTCAGGCTCTCGGCGCTTCCACCAGGCTTCGCTTGATCCGGCGGGCCGCTTGGCCGCGTTGATGTTCTGCACCGGCCAGGTTCGCTCTGTGACGGTCAGAGTCTCGTTGACACGCGAGCCGTCGGCGAGCGTGGCGCTCAACACCAGCGAGGCGGGGCTATCACGGTCAAACGCGGCGAAGAAGGCTCCGTCTTCGGCGAGCTCCAAAGCCTCGTCGCCCAACACCGCGCGCACAGCGCCGCTGGGCACCTGGCCACGGATAAAGCCGCCCTGGGTCAATTCGCCCGAATAGCTAAGCGCGGCGCGCTCCTCCCGAGGCGACGGCGCCACTTCAGGCGCGGCCTGCTGGGCGCTCGGCGTGCGCGCGGGGTCGGATGCGCGGCGAGGGTCAGGGTCACTGGCGGAACAGCCAAACAGACCCACCAAAGCCAACGCTATCGGGACCTTGGACCTCGCCATCGAGCCGCTCGCTCAGTCCTGACCGAGCAGGCGCTTTGTCGCGATCTCGGCGCTGGCGTAAGCCTCCTGGTGCTCCGCGCTCCAATAGCGCAGTTCTTCGAGCGGGATGATCTCGCCGGACACCGCGCACACAACATGCTGGCCCGCGCGCAGAACGCGGAAGGTCGAGGGGCCGTAATAGAGCTTGGCCGGACGTTCGGAGGAATTCATGAGCATAGGCGGCTCTTTAGCAGGAAGCGGTCAGCCGAACAAATCCTCTTGCCCCGCCCCCGCGCGGCTCGTCCGGGCCTTCTTGCTGGGCTTTGGAGGGGCAGGCCTGGTGGCCGGCGGCGCGTCGGGTGAAAGCGGCGCCACATCAAGAACCCCATCGGAAAATTGCAGCGCCAGCCGCGCTTCGCCAGCCGCCTGCGTCTGACGGGTGAGAGCCCTCCCATCCGCCCCGCGCACAATCGCATACCCTCTCTCAAGCGGCTTCTCGGGGTGCAATTGGCTCACCAGCCGGGCGAGCGCGGACAGCCGGCCGCGCGCGTCATCAAGCGGCCGTTCAACCAGCGCGGGAGCCAGCCGGGCGGCCTGCAAACGCCGCTCAGCCTCGCGTTGCGCGCGCCGCAGAACACTGGGCGAAAGCCGCGCCGCAGCGCCCGCCAGCTGTTCGCGCCCTTGCCCGGCGCGCAAAGTCAGGCCCCGGCGCAGGCGTTCGGCGAGGTCATCAAGCCGCTGCGCCTGCGCTTGGAGCACGGTCTCGGGCCGAGGCATGCGGCGCACGCGCGCTTCGAGCCGTTCGCGCCCCAGCTCCACCGGTCGGTGCACACTGCGACGCTGGCGAGCGGCGAAATCAGCGAGCGTTGCCGCCAGGTCGACGCGCACCGGCACCGCCATTTCAGCGGCTGCGGTGGGGGTGGGCGCGCGCCGGTCGGCGGCAAAGTCGGCGAGGGTCGTATCGGTCTCATGCCCGACCGCCGAGATAACCGGAATGGTACATTCAGCAATCGCGCGAACCACGATTTCCTCGTTAAAGCTCCACAGATCCTCGATCGAACCGCCGCCGCGCGCGACAATCACGACGTCGGGCCGTGCGACCGGTCCTCCCGCCTCCAGGCCCGAAAACCCGCGAACAGCGCGCGCCACTTGCTCCGCCGCCCCCTGGCCCTGCACCAGAACTGGCCACACGATCACATGGCTGGGAAAGCGATCCGCCAGCCGGTGAAGAATATCGCGTATAACTGATCCGGTTGGTGAGGTGACCACGCCAATCACACGCGGCAGGAACGGTAGAGGCCGCTTGGCGCCCTCATCAAACAACCCCTCTTGCGCCAGTCTAGCGCGGGTTTTTTCCAGCAGCGCCAGCAGCGCCCCCTCGCCCGCAATTTCGAGACTGTCGATCACAATCTGGTATTTCGAGCGCCCGGCATAGGTCGTCAGCTTGCCGGTGGCGATCACCTCCAGCCCGTCTTCGGGCGCAAAGGCCAGACGCTGCGCGTTGCCGCGCCACATCACTCCGTCCAGCACCGCCTTATCGTCTTTGAGCGCGCAATAGAGGTGGCCCGACGCGGCGCGCTTCACCCCGGACAATTCCCCGCGCAGCCGCACATGGCCGAACCGATCCTCCACCGTCCGCTTCAAAGCCTGCGAAATCTCGGTGATCGAGAGGGCTTGCGCGTTGTCGCCCGCGCGCGTCGCGGCTACGAGCCGGTCTTCGGTCGATTGGGAGCGGGAAAAGGGAGCGCGCGCCATGAATGTCCTGTTACTGGGCTCGGGAGGGCGCGAACATGCGCTAGCCTGGAAGCTGGCGCAATCCCCGAGCGTGGATCGGATCTTTGCCCGGTTCGGAAATCCGGGGATGGCGCAAGAAGACAAAGTTCTCACTCTGACCCTCACCCCGGAAGATGATTTTGAGCTCATTCGCGAGGCGTGCGAAGGCAATGCGGTTGATCTTGTCGTCATTGGCCCCGAGGCGCCGCTCGTAGCGGGCCTCGCAGATCACCTGAGAGCGGTCGGCATAGCCGTGTTCGGCCCATCCAAGGCCGCCGCCCAATTGGAAGGCTCAAAGGGCTTCACCAAAGAGCTGTGCATGCGAGCCGGAATCCCAACCGCCGGGTATGTCCGCGCCGAAAGCTTGAAAGGTGCGAAAGAGGCACTGAAGCGCTTCAACCCACCCTTCGTCCTCAAGGCGGACGGCCTCGCGGCGGGCAAGGGCGTTGTGATTGCTCCCACTGTGGACGAGGCGCACACCGCGCTCGCCGATATGTTTGGCGGGCAATTCGGCGAAGCGGGAGCGGAGGTTGTGATCGAGGAATTTCTCGAAGGCGAAGAGGCGAGTTTTTTCGCGCTGACGGACGGCACCACGATCCTGCCCTTTGGCACCGCGCAGGATCACAAGCGCGTCGGCGAAGGCGACACCGGCCCCAACACAGGCGGCATGGGCGCGTACTCTCCCGCGCCGGTGCTGACGCCTGAATTGGAGGCCCGCGTGATCGAAGAGATCATCCAGCCCACCGTGGACACAATGCGCGCCGAGGGAATGCCCTATTCGGGCGTGCTCTACGCCGGGCTGATGCTAACCGCTGAAGGGCCCAAGCTGATCGAATACAATTGCCGTTTTGGCGATCCGGAATGCCAGGTGCTGATGACGCGGCTGGAAAGCGATCTCGCCCAGGTGACGCTGGCCTGCGCGCAGGGGCGATTAGCGGACGTCGAGGCGCGCTTTTCGAAGGAGACCGCACTCACCGTGGTGATGGCCGCCAGGGGCTATCCCGGCGCGCCGGAAAAAGGCGGTGCGATTGCGCTGGGAGAGGCCGAGGCGGGCGCCGCCAAGGTCTTCCATGCGGGCACCGCGCTTACAGACGGCGCGCTGATCGCCAACGGAGGCCGAGTGCTCAACGTCACCGCCAAAGGGGCCAACGTCACCCAAGCGCAAAAGGCGGCGTATGAAGCGGTTGTGGCGGTCGATTTTCCCAGCGGCTTTTACCGCCGCGACATTGGCTGGCAGGAAGCGGCGCGCGAGGCGGAGGGTGGAGGGTGATCCGCTTTGACCGCGAACCCACCGTAACCGAAGCGGACTTGCCCAAGTCCGGCGAGTTTAGGCGATTTCACCCCTTCCTCAAAGGCGTGTTCAGCCAGTGGCATCCCACGCCATTCGCCGTAGATGACAAGAGCTACACCTGCGCTGAGCAATATATGATGGCGGCCAAGGCCTCTTTGTTTGGTGATATGACCAAGCGCGATCAGATCATGGCCAGCGATGATCCCGCCTTGCACAAGCGGCTGGGCGCACGCGTCGCCCCCTTCGACGAGGCGACGTGGCACCGCTGGCGCTGCACCATCGTCTACAACGCCAATCGCGCAAAGTTTGAGCAAAATTCGGGCGCCGCGCGCCAATTGGCGGGCACCGCGCCGACCATGCTGGTCGAAGCCAATCCGCGCGATTGGAATTGGGGCAACGGTCTGGCGATGGACGATCCGCGCAATCACGATCCCCATGCTTGGAAAGGCGCGAACCTGTTGGGGCGCGTTCTGACGCTGATACGCGAAGAGCGGATCGCCGCGCAGAATTGACCCCGCTCCGCCGCGCGCAAAACCCGTTTTCCCAGACGTCTTAGGGCCGCTATGGCGGGCGGTGATGACCGTCGCACTGATCCCAAACAGACCTTGGACGCTCGGGGGCGACGGCAAGGCGAGAGGGTCTGTTTTTGACTGACCAAAACCCGCCTTTGGCCAGGGTGGGTTTGGGACTTTTGGACTGTGTCTCCTAGACAGATGCGCCGCAAGCGCTTTGAAGGCGGCTACAGTCTGGCCGCCATCAGCGCCTTCATGTCGGCTTCGGGGCGCGGGCCGTAATGGACGATGACCTCAGCCGCCGCGATCGCGCCGCGTTTGAGGCACTCTTCAAGGGCGGCGCCCTTGGCGTAGCCTGAGAGGAAGCCGGCGGCGAACTGATCGCCCGCTCCGGTCGTGTCGATCACCTGGTCGATCGGCTCAGCGCTGACGGTGGCGCGCTCGCCATTAGCCTGCGCCACCGCGCCGCGTTCGCTGCGGGTGGCGACGAGGACAGGGACTTTGGCGGCGACCGCGTCAAAGCCGGTTTGAAAGTCGCTCTCGCCGGTGAGCGTCGCAAGCTCGCTTTCGTTGACAAACAGGATGTCAATGAGGCCACGCTCGATCAGGTCGCGAAAGTCGTCGCCATGGCGTTCGATGACGAAGCTTTCGGACGCGGTGAAGGCCACCTTGCGGCCCGCTTGGCGTGCGACATCGATCGCGCGGCGCATGGCGCTGCGGGGCTCTTCGGGGTCCCACAGATAGCCTTCGAGATAGAGGATCGCTGCGCTGGCGATGAGGTCCTCATCCAAAGCGACGGCGGGCAGGAACTGGCCCGCACCAAGGAAGGTGTTCATCGTGCGCTCGCCATCGGGGGTGACGAAGATGAGCACGCGACCTGTGGCGGGCTCCCCCTCGCGGACGGGCGTGTCAAAGTCGATCCCCGTGGCGCGCATGTCGTGGGCGAAGACCTTGCCCAGCTGATCGTCCGCGACCTGGCCGATAAAGGCGCATTGCAGGCCGAGCGTCGAAAGTCCGGCAAGCGTGTTGGCAGCCGATCCGCCAGAGACCTCGCGCGCCGGCGGCATAGCTTCGTAGAGCTCGTCGGCGCGGGCTTCGTCGATGAGCGTCATACCGCCGCGGTTGAGCTGGAGTTCGTCAATGAGCTCCTCTGCGCAAGAGGCGATTACATCGACAACCGCGTTGCCAATGGCGATGACGTCATAGCGGGGTTCTGTCACGAGAGAGAGTGTCCTGATATTGGGAAGAGGAAGACTTGTGAACTGCCGCCTAGCGACACTCACCGCGCGCGCCAAGCGGTTTGACACGGGCACCGGTCTGCGCGCATTTTGAGAGGCGTATGCGATCCGTCCTTACCGCTCTTGCCAAGGCCATCAGTCAGCTGCCCGATCCAGCGGTGTTGCGGGTGCTGGCAAAAACGGCGCTGGTGACGGCGCTGGTGTTCATCGGGATGGGGTGCGGGCTGTATTGGGCGCTCATCTGGATCGGCACCAGTTTCAGCGTGTCGACCGGCGGATGGGTCGAAGCGGTCGCCGCCGCGCTGTTGGCGCTCGTGATGGGCTGGCTGCTGTTTCGGGTCTTGGCGCTGGCGGTTTTGCAACTCTTCGCGGACGAGATTGTCGTGGCGGTTGAGGCGCGGCACTATCCCGACGCGGCGCAGCGAGCGAAGGCGCTGCCGTTTCACCGCGACGTCGCCAACTCGCTGCGCAGCGCCGGACGTGCGCTGCTCTTCAACGCGCTGGCGCTGCCTGTCGCAGCGGCGCTGTTCTTCACCGCGATCGGGCCCGCTGTGGTTTTCCTACTCGTCAACGCGGTGCTATTGGGGCGCGAGCTGACCGACATGGCGTGGCTTCGGCATGACGATTTCGCCGCTGGAGGCCAAGCCGCTGGCCATCCGGTTTCGGGTTTCGAGCGCGCGCTTCTTGGCGGCGCAATCGCGGTCTTGATGCTGGTGCCGTTCATCAATCTGCTCGCGCCCATAATCGGAGCAGCGGCGGGCACGCATCTCACGCTGGCTGGATTGGCGCAGCGCGAAGAGGAGACAAGGGGCCTTGCGTAGTCAGATTGCGCTTTTGGGAGCGATTGGCCTGTCGGCCTGCTCGACCGGGATCGACAAGCTGCCGGGCGTCAACGCCCCGCCCGCGGCCCAGCAAAGGCCCGCTCCGCGCTACACGCCGCCACCCCTCGTCCCTCCCGCAAACACAGCGCCTGGCCTTGAGGGTGTTCTGGGCGCTCAGGCACCGGCTCTGGCGCAACGTTTGGGCCGCGCTCGTCTTGACATGGTCGAAGGTGATGCGCGCAAACTCCAGTTTGTGGGGACGGCCTGCGTCCTCGATATCTATCTCTACCCGCTGTTTGAGGGCGGCGAACCGGTTGCCACCCATGTCGCGGCGCGGTTGCGGACCAACGGCGCGCAAACCGACGAAGCGCAATGCCTTCGGGAGATCGAAGCGAGGCGCGCTTCTGCAGGGTGAGGGACGAGGCCAGGCCCGGCCCGGCCAAGGTAACCCGGCCTTAAGCACAGTTGAGGCATAGCGGGGATGACCAAAACAGGGACCGCTAGAGCCATGACCACGCATTTCACCGATCTTGCAAGGCGCGCCGCCGAAGACGGACGCGTCTCTTCCGACGAACTGCTCGCGCTGCGCCGCCAGGGCTGGGGAGATGGCGTGATCCATCGCGACGAGGCCGAAGCGCTGTTTCAACTCAACAACGCGCTGGATGATCGCAGCGAAGAATGGTGCGACTTCTTTGTCGAAGCGATTGGCGAATTTGTCCTCAACGGCACACCGCCGCGCCTGCAATGCAACGAAGAAGAGGCCTCCTGGCTGATCGCGCAGGTTGATCACGACGGTGTGGTGGAAAGCTTTGTCGAACTCGAAGCCCTGGTGCGTATTCTGGAGCGCGCGGAAAACACACCGCAGCGTCTCAAAGACTACGCGCTGCGCCAGGTCGAGCGCGAAGTGCTGAGCGGCGTGGGGCCCACACGCTGCGGCGGCTCGCTCGCGGCAACGCACATCACAACCGCGGAGTGCCGCATCGTTCGCCGGGTGATCTTTGCCAGTGGTGGTCACGGCCCGGCGGCGGTGTCACGCTTTGACGCCGAGGCGCTGTTCCGGCTCAAGGACGCCACGCTGGCCGAAGAGAACGCCGCCGAATGGGACGACCTCTTTCTTGATGGCGTGTCCAACTACCTCAAGGGCTTCACGCTGCAAAACGCCCAAGTCAGCCACGGGCGCAAAGTCGAACTCGAAGCGTTTATCGCCGACAACAAGGCCAATGTCGGTCGCTTCTTCGGCCGGATGGTCAAGGAAGCGCCCAACGTTGCCAACTCGATGGGCGTGGTGTTCGGCAAGAAGAATGCGAGCCCGGATTACACCTCTCTCGAGGTCGCCGGAAACGCCTTCACCGACGAAGAACAGAAGTGGCTCGACGCGATGATTGACGCCGATGGCGAGGTGGATGACCTGGAAAGCCGCCTGATTGCGCGAATCGCAGCAGACAGCTGAAGCGGGGACGGCTGAAGCGAGCGGTGTGGGCCCGGCTCAGACCATAAAGCTCTCACCGCAACCGCAGGCGCCCTTGGCGTTCGGATTGTCGAAGACGAAGCCCGCGGTAAAGTCATCCTCTACCCAGTCCATCGTCGAGCCCACCAGATAGAGCACGCTCGCCCCATCAATGTAGAGCACGCCGCCAGGCGTCACGATCTTCTCATCGAATTGGGCCTCCTCGGTCACATAGTCGACCGAATACGCAAGCCCCGAACAACCCCGACGTGGGGTTGAGAGTTTGACGCCGACCGCCTCCGGCGGAGCCTTCGCCATCAGGTCCGCCACGCGGTCCTCAGCGCCAGTGGTGAGCGTCACCGCAGCAGGGCGTTCTTGCAAGGCCGTCATCACAACATCCCCAATTCAAGGCGCGCTTCGTCAGACATCTTTTCCGGCGACCAGGGCGGATCCCATACCAGCTCCACCTCCGCATCGCGAATGCCTGGCACGGACGAGGCGCGCAGCTCAACCTCGCCCGGCATCGTTTCAGCAACCGGGCAATGCGGCGTGGTGAGCGTCATCGTGATGGTCACATCGGACTCGTCATCCACATCAACGCCATAGATCAGGCCAAGGTCGTATATGTTCACCGGGATTTCCGGGTCGTAGATTTCCTTGAGCGCGTCGACCACTGCGGTCTGCAACGCACCGCCCGCTTCGCCTTCGGCCGGCGCGATCGGCGACGCGGCCAGAAACCCATCAAGATAGTCGCGCTGGCGCGGTGCCATGTCTCGGTCTTCGTCAATCGCGTCTGACACGCGCGCGCGCGGAGGCTTGACCGCGAGCGTGTCGTTCGGGGCCGGAGCCGCGACGTAATCGCGCCGATCGGTCGGGTCAGTCATGGCCTCATCCTTGTCCAAACCTTTAGGCCTTTCCAAAAATCCTGCGCGTGCGGGCGATCCCGGCAAGCAGCGCGTCCACATCGGCCTCAGTGGAGTACAGACCAAAGCTGGCGCGCGCGGTCGCTGGGATACCAAGATAGTCCATCATCGGCTGCGCGCAATGATGGCCCGCGCGAATGGCGACATTGGCCTCGTCGAGAATGGTACCCAGATCATGCGGGTGAATGTCGTCGATTGTAAAGCTGACGATCCCGGCACTGTCCGCCGGGCCGTATAGCGTCACATCGTTCATCACGCTGAGCTCACGTCGCAAACGGGCTACCAAGGCGGTCTCGATCTCGTGGATCTTAGAAAGGCCCAGCGTGTCGACATAGTCCGCCGCAGCGGCAAAGGCGATCGCCTCTGCGATGGCGGGTGTGCCTGCCTCAAACCGTTGCGGCGCGGGCGCGTAAGTGGTCTTCTCGAAGCTGACCCGATCGATCATCGCGCCACCGCCTTCCCACGGTGGCATAGAGTCCAGAATTTCCGAGCGCGCCCACAAAGCTCCGATACCGGTCGGACCATAAAGTTTGTGCGCTGAGAAAACATAGAAATCGCAATCGAGTGCATCGACATCGATGGGGAGGCGCGGGGCCGCCTGGCACCCATCGAGCAACACTTTCGCGCCCACCGCGTGCGCTAGGTCCGCCGCGCGCCGCGCGTCGAGCACGCCGCCCGTTACGTTGGAAACGTGGACGAGCGCGACCAGCTTGTGCGCTGGCGTCAATATGCGCTCAGCCGCGTCGAGGTCGATCTGATGATCATCGCTCAGCGGGCAAATATCGATTTCAGCGCCCGTGGCCTCGGCCAGAAGCTGCCACGGCACGATGTTCGAATGATGCTCGATCTGCGAAAGAAGGATGCGATCGCCAGGTTTGAGCGTCGCACGACCCCAGCTGTTGGCGACCAGGTTGATCGCCTCGGTTGCGCCTCTGGTAAAGACCAATTCTTCCTCGCGGCCGCCCACAAACGCCGCAATCCGTCGCCGCGCGGCCTCATAGCGAAGCGTCATGTCAGCCGAGCGCGCGTAGACACCGCGATGGACAGTGGCGTAATCCTCTCCCATAGCGCGCGACATCGCGTCGATCACCACACGCGGTTTTTGCGCCGTCGCCGCCGTGTCGAGGTAATGCCAGGGCGAACCGTCCGGCGCTACAAGGCCTGGAAAATCGTCCTTGTGATCGACCGCTTCAAGGGGTTCAAGCGTCAGGGGCACACGTCCCTCGTCCATTCCCCAGCGCTCGGCCCGTTCGGGCACTTCCGGCGGATCCCCGCGGTCTCGGTGCGCCACATGCCTTCGCTGGATCTGAGGTCAAAACGCCACTGCACCGCGCTCACCATATCACCTTCAACCGGATCAATCGTGATCAAGAGAACACGCATGTTCGGATCGGTGGGATGCTCCAGCTCTTCAATCTTCGTGCCGTAAGTCTTGAGACCAAAGTCGCGCAGATAGAACTCAGCGAGATCGCGCGGCCTGTCAAACGCGATGGCGTAGCGCTGGATCGGGCTGAACGCGCTGGCCTCCGGAGCCGATTTCACCTCGGAAGATTGAGCCATAAGCGCGGTTGAACCACCGGCCAAAAGCCCCGCGGCGGCTAGTGCAGTCATCAGAGCGTTCTTCACGGTCATCACGGTTTCCCTTCCAGTTTCTCCAGTACAGAATTTCCGGCGCCCACGAAGCGTCTGAGGTGCGGCCGGGTTCATGATTGCGGCTCAAAATGGTCTTGGATCAGGCGATCGACAAAATAGAGCGCTTCGGAACGGCGCATATCAGCGGCTGAGATAGCCATCACGGCGCCGCGCTCGACCAAGCGATTGGCCGTTCCGCCTTCGTCGTAAAAACCTTTGGTGCTGGCCCGAACTTCCTCGCGGCACTCATCAACAATCTGCGTGGCCCAACTCCACCGCTCGCGGCTTTCCGGGGCCCAATCGTGGGCCGTAAGCCATTGCCGCGTCGTTTTGACCAGACAGTCATGCGCCCTGGCCAGCTCCGGTGTGGGCTGGGAGCCGATATCCGCTGCAGCCGTCGCTGGAGCGCTCATCAAAAGCAAAGCAAAGGCACCGGGAAAAATCACAGCGCCACTCCCTCCAACACGTTGAGCGCGGCTTCGAGCAGCTCTTCGCGCCGAGCCTCGTCCTGGAGTTCAACAAACGCCTCGCCCAGAAACGCCTGGACAAGCAGGCGCCGCACGAGCGCAGGAGCAAGACCACGCGTGGCCATATAGTACCGAGCCGTCTCATCAAGCTGGCCAACCGTAGCGCCGTGCGCGCACTTCACGTCATCGGCGAAAATTTCGAGCTGGGGGACCGCGTTGGCGCTCGCGCCCGCCTCAAGGAGAAGGCCTTTGAAATCCTGCGCCGCATCGGTCTGCTGCGCGTCCCTGACCACTTTGATTTCGCCTAGGAAATTGCCCGTGCCCGTGCCCCAATGGACGCTGCGAACGGTTTGATTGCTCGTGGCTTCGGGCTCGGCGTGGATCGTGGTTGTCACGAATTCGCGCACCGCGTCACCGCCGCCGATCGAAACACCGCCAAACTCGAAATGCGCGCGCTTGGCCAGCGTCACTTCGACTTCGAGCCGGGTGTAGTCCGCGCCAATATTGCTGACAAACAGCTCCGCGCGCGCGCCCTCGGCAAGGGTGAGGCGGATGCGGTGCAGTTCGGGCGCGTCCGAGCCCACGACTATGGCGCGCAGAAACGTTTCGCCGGGCGAAAGGGTAATCTCTTCCCATCGGTCAAGCGTGGCAGCGCCAAGCCGCTCAACCGCGGCCATGTCCGCGTAGCGCCAGGCCTCGTCGCGCCGCGTAGGGAGGATCGCCGCCTTGGTCATTTCGTCTCTTTCTTCATCGCGCGCTCAACCTCACGAACAAGGCGCGCGCGTTTATCTTTGACGCAGGTCCTCACCGCATCCGTGTCCGAGGCGCCCTTCTGAACGCACTTTGTCACAGCGCGGCAGAACTTGTCATCCAGCTTGGGCTTGCCGGTTGTATCGCTGAGCGAGCAATGCCAGCGCCCTTCAGCGTCCTGCCCCACCGAGGCTTGAAGCGAGCGCAGCCGGCCAAGGACGACGATCTCCGGCACGGGCTCTACGGCCGGCGCCGGGGTGGGAGAGGGGGCCCCAGATGCCGCTTGCGCTGCGGAGATCAAGGCGAGAGCCAGAATCACGCCGCCTGCGCCTCGGCCATGACCGCGTCATAGCCTTCCTCTTCAAGCCGCACGGCCAATTCCGGGCCACCGGTGCGCACGATCCGGCCATCGGCCAGCACGCTCACACGGTCAGGCTTTACGACATCAAGCAGGCGCTGATAGTGCGTGATAAGCAGCACACCCTTGCCCGCCCCGCGCATTATTGCGTTGATGCCCTCGCCGACAACGCGCAGCGCGTCGATATCAAGGCCGCTATCGGTCTCATCAAGCACCGCGAAGCTCGGATCGAGAATTCCCATCTGAACCATCTCGGCGCGTTTCTTCTCACCGCCTGAAAAGCCGACATTCACTTGCCGCTTGAGCATTTCCATGTCCATTTGGAGCAGCGCAGCCTTCTCTTTCGCAAGCTTAAGAAACTCGCCGCCCGACAGCGGCTCTTTTTCGCGAAACTTGCGCTGCGAATTGAGCGCCTCGCGCAGGAACTGGACGTTGGAGACACCGGGAATTTCGACCGGGTACTGAAAGCCAAGAAAAAGCCCCGTCGCCGCGCGTTCATGCGGGTCAAGCGCAAACAGATCCTCGCCCATGAAGGCGACAGAGCCCGCGGTCACCTCATAACCCGGCTTGCCCCCCAGAACGTTGGCCAAAGTCGATTTTCCGGCGCCGTTGGGGCCCATGATCGCGTGCACTTCGCCAGGCGCGACTTCAAGCGAAAGGCCTTTAAGGATCGGTTTATCAGCAACCTGCGCGTAAAGGTCTTCTATCTTGAGCATTGGGGATGTCCACATCTTCAGATTTCTCGGGTTGGAGCGAGCCCTTACGCGCGGCCACTGCGGCCTCATAGCGAATTCGGCGCTCCTCAAGCGCACGCATCTGGAGTTGGAAGAGCGCATCCAGATTGCGCCCGCGCAGCACATGAATTTGCCCAATCGTTTCAAACGCCTCGTCCACCGCGGCGGGTGGCATATCCTCGGTCCGGCCTCGCCGGGCGATCGCAGCGTTGGATTCCTCAGTGGCTTCCTCTCGCACCCCTAGGCATCGTGGGATATCCGCGCGATGTTGGGCCTCAACATTTGGATTGCCGTCAAAGATGCGGTTCCCGTAGCCAAGGCACTTCTTGTAGTCCTCCAGGTAGGGCTGCATTGCGATATCGTAGGAAAGCTCCCAGGTTTCGGGTGCCTTCGTGTATTCGGCGCCGCCGAGAACGCTCTCCTGTTCGGGTGGCAAGGCGATCACCGCCTTATTCTTGTTCTTGTTGGCGCCAAGCGGCGCCGCAGTCAGCATAAGCGCGCTGCACAGAGCGAGGGTGATAGTCTTGGTCATTGACGGTCTCTCCGGGCTTATTCGGTCGAGTGTGAGGCATGGTGGGCGCGGCGCGCCTGCTGCTTGTCCGCGATCCGCATTCGCATGCCCGCGGTGATGCGCTGGAGCACGGCGTCCATGTCCTCCAGAATGTCGCCGGACTTTATCCGCATCACGCGAATGCCAACAGCTTCGAGGCTCTTATCGCGACGTTTGGAGAGCGCTTCGTCCGCGTCGTCCTCATCGATCATGATCGCCATGCCCAAATTGTGGCAGTTAAAGTCGACGATCGCCGAACCCACCACAGCAAAGCGTTTGAACGTGTAGCGGCCCAGGTCCGCGCCCGCGAACTTGGCCGCCAGAGCCTTGTTGGCCGGGGAGGCAAAGCGGCGCATCTCGCGCGCGCGATCGTGCAGCTCGTCGAGGCGCTTGTCCGAGATTTTCCAACCACGCCCCTTCTTGTTGAGGTTTGGCTCGCTTTCGGACGTGTCCTTGAGGCCCAGAGTTGTGCGGGGCATCTTGGGTTCAGCCACCTTTGGCCTCCGATACGTCTTTCACCTCTGGGACTAGGCCAAGATTGAGGAAGCTGCGCTCCATCACTTCGACAAACCGAAGGCGCGTGCCCCCGCGCGTATTGTCGAGAGCTTGGCGAGCGGCGGGCCAGGTGAGCCGGCCCAATTGCTGAAAGCGCAGGTAGAGCTGACGCGAGGGGCGCTTATCTTCAACCACGCCCACGGTCTTGTCATAGCAGGGCTGTTCGATACCGATGTAATCAATCGCATCGCCGTTCTTGTAGTCGTCGGTCGCCATCACGCCTTCGCCCATGCACTTGAGATAGGCCACGATCTCGGTGGGAACTGCCTTGCCCAGACGGCGGGTCTGCTTCGTGTCGTTACGAATCTCGCGATAGCCATCGCGCAAAGACCTATTGACATCATAGCGTTCGATGACGTGGAAGCGTTTGATCACAGCCTCCGCTTCGATATCAAGCTCTTCCTTGAGCGGAGCGCACTGCTCGATCTGGGCCTCGGCGCTGGCAGCGCCGCCCTCAAACATACAGGCCGCATAGCGATAGAGGATTGGATTGGTCGACGCGTAGGCGACAAAGTCACGCGCTGAGGCAGGGGACGCGACCAAGGTTGCAGCGGACAGCGTAACGCAGAGGGCCAGACGCCTCATACCAAATTCCTTTCAAGTGCGGAAGCGGGGTTAAAATCAGTCATTGGCTCCCTCCGGGCCGACATTTTGCAGAGTGCGCGGGTGGAAGCCTTCGGAAAGGCGCTTGTTGTTCTCACCAAACCACGTGCACACGATGTTATCGGCATAGGTCGCCTGCTGAACGGTCATCAGCGGACCGCCAGACTTGAGGCGCACGACGTCGCCGACTTGGAAGTTGGGAGTGGTCATTGCACACCAGTGTCTGGCGCCCCTGCGCCCGTAATGAGATTGAAAACCAGCAAGACTGTAGCGATCCCAACGACAATTCCTGTGTTGAAGGTCGGAATGAAAGTCATCCAAAATCTTATTGGCCGACGTTTACGATCGGTGGGCCAACCATTGCCCGAAGGCTTGGCTGACAAGTTCCCAGTCTTCAGCCAGCGGATTGCAACACCGACCATCAGAAAAGACAAGAACGCCATCAACGCTATTGAGAACAGAAGCCCAATCACCCAACGCTCCCCTCCAGTGAAATCGCCAGCAGCTTCTGCGCTTCAACCGCGAACTCCATCGGCAGCTCTTTGAGCACATCCTTGGCAAAGCCGTTGACGATCAGCGCCACCGCTTCCTCTTCGTCTAACCCGCGTTGCTGGGCGTAGAACATCTGTTCGTCGCTTATCTTGCTGGTGGTCGCCTCGTGCTCGATCTGAGCGCCGGGGTTCTTGACCTCAATATAGGGCACGGTGTGCGCGCCGCATTCATCGCCGAGCAGCAAGCTGTCGCACTGGGTGAAGTTGCGCACGCCTTCGGCTTTCGGCCCTACGCGCACCAAGCCGCGATAGGTGTTGGACGATTTGCCCGCCGAAATCCCCTTGGAGATGATTGTTGAGCGCGAGCCCTTGCCGTTATGCACCATCTTGGTGCCGGTGTCGGCCTGCTGGAAATTGTTGGTGACCGCGACCGAGTAAAACTCGCCCACGCTGTCTTCGCCGTTGAGCACGCAGGAGGGATACTTCCACGTCACAGCGGACCCGGTTTCGACCTGCGTCCAGCTGATCTTGCTCCGATCACCCTGGCAAAGCCCGCGCTTGGTCACGAAGTTGTAGATCCCGCCAACGCCTTCGGAGTTGCCCGGATACCAGTTCTGGACGGTCGAATACTTGATCTCGGCATCTTCCATCGCGACCAGTTCGACCACGGCAGCATGGAGCTGGTTTTCATCGCGCATTGGCGCGGTGCAGCCTTCGAGGTAGGAGACGTAAGAGCCCTTCTCGGCGATGATCAAAGTGCGCTCAAACTGGCCGGTGTTTTCGGCGTTGATGCGGAAATAGGTGGAGAGCTCCATCGGGCAGCGCACGCCTTCGGGCACATAGACAAAGGTGCCATCGGAGAAGACCGCCGAATTGAGGCAGGCAAAGTAGTTGTCGCGCGTGGGGACAACGCGGCCCAGCCACTTCTTCACCAGTTCCGGGTGATCCTTGATCGCCTCGGAGATCGAGAGGAAGATGACACCCGCTTTCTTCAATTCTTCGCGGAAGGTGGTTGCAACGCTGACGCTGTCGAACACCGCGTCCACCGCAACCTTGCGCGCGCCTTCAACGCCGGCGAGCACTTCCTGCTCGGCCACGGGGATGCCAAGCTTATCGTAAACCGCCTTGATCTCGGGATCGAGCTCATCGAGCGACTTCAGCGTCGGCTTCTTCTTGGGCGCGGCGTAATAATAAGCATCCTGATAATCGATCTTGGGATAGCCGACTTTCGCCCAATCGGGCTCTTCGAGCGTCTCCCAGATGCGGAAGGCCTTGAGCCGCCAGTCAAGCATCCATCGAGGCTCACCCTTCTTGCCGCTGATGAAGCGCACCGTGTCTTCGGTGAGGCCCTTTTCGGCAAACTCGGTCTCAATATCAGCGGACCAGCCGTGCTCATATTCAGCCGCGTTCGCGGCAGCCTCGCGCGCGTCTGCGTCCATGACGGCGTCATCCAGGTCAGCCGGTGTCCGATCGAGATTGTCGGTCATGCCACTTCTTCTTTGAAACGAGTGTGGAGCGCCGCAGAGGGCGGTGTGCGCAGATGATCAAGCGTGATGCCGGCCAAGGCTCCGCGCAGGGCAGAATTTATAATCGGCCAGTGCGATTTCATGCGGCAGCCCGCTTCGTAATCGCAGCACGCCGCATCATCTACGCAGGCGGTGAGCGCGATCGGCCCTTCCACCGCTTCGACGATATCAGCAACCGTAATCGCCGCCGCCGGGCGGCCCAACTGCAATCCGCCTTTGGCGCCGCGGACTGAGCGCAAGAGCCCGGCCGACGTAAGCTTCGAGACAAGCCTTTGCACCGTGGGCACGGGAAGCCCGCTCTCGCTCGCCAGTTCGGCCGCACTCACACGGCCATCACCGCAATGCGCGGCCGCTTGGCTCATCGTGATGACAGCGTAATCGGCGAGATTGGAGAGGCGCATGAGCCTACGGGCACCTTTGTTGCGAACGGTTCTTAAATCGGACTAAATGAGTCGGATTTGAAATACGCGTTGCGTCTCGCAATTTCAAGCGCAGTCATACGGGGTCATTGGAAGTGACTGGCACCGTGCCGCTGGGGCCAAATTCAGGCCAGCCAGACGAGCCGGGTCACTCGTCGCGCAGTTTCTTGGCGGATTGTCCGTGCCCCTCCGGATCCAACATGTCCTGGGCAAGCGGCCCTTTTACAAGACTCTTGGGCGTTCGCCCCGTGTAGCGGCGTACGTCGTGAATAAGGTGGGCTTGGTCGAAATAGGCCCCAAGAACCTCGTCGCGCAGCTCCGCCGAAAGCTCTTCATGCGCAAGCAGCATGGCTGCGCGGATGGCCCGATAGCGTTTGACCAATTGCGCAGGCGGAACACCGTAATAGCGCCGGCAAAGCCGCTGGACTTGGCGCTGGCCCAGATCGACGCTCTCGTACAACACACCCACAGACGGGTTGAACGCGCTTTCCAGCCAGGCATCGATCGCGGTCACCAAGTCCGCGTGGTCGGCCCGCGGCGCACGGTTGGGCGCGCGACACACTTGCCGGATCATGTCCTCTATCACCCGACAATAGCTTTCAGGGGAAAGCTCACCCGCGCGGCAACGCGCAAGCGCGGCCTCAACCGGCGCGAGGCTCTCCTGAGGAAGCAATGTGTTGGCCGGAAAGGCCGTATCATGGACCTTGTCCGCCGCAAGGCCGGAAAAAGCCGCCCAACCAAGGGGCGTGAAGGAGGCACCAACATTTAGCACCGGGCCATCAAGAAGCATCGGCGCCGCTCGAAGCATCGGCGCGTTTAACGTGATTCCCACAGAACGCCCAACCTCTCTATCGGGAAAGGCGATCAAGCCCGCGCCTTCCACAAAGCTGAAGAGCTGCGCGGAATAGGCTGGCATGATATCTTCTGTTTGCCCCTCCCCGGCCCGAATAACGAACAGCGTGTGCACGAGATCGCGCATGTCAGAAGAGGCGTCGACATATTCGAGCTGCGGACGTGGAGAGCGAGTGGACCGGTTCACAAAACCACCTTGCGCAACCCATCCGCACAAACCAGCGCGAATCCAAAGCGCCCCTTAAGCGCTGGCCTAAAGCAAGCTGGTGGCCGGTTTCGGCGCATATTGTGTCCCTGTGAGTGCCCTTGGGCGACCTTATTTGCGCACACAGAGGACTGGACGCGCCCTCTTTGCGTTGTTGGCGCTACATTACAATCATTTGTGCGAGGATCACAACGCGAAAAACGCTAGGCATCGATCCTCTGAACCCTTGATGCGGCGCGCGCAGAGCAAAAAAAGGGCGGCCCAACAATGGACCGCCCCTTAAAGTTGAGGAACTCTTCGCAATGCAGCTCCGAGCCCTTCGGGTCGCACAGAATGTTTAGACAGCGCACCCCTTTGAGAATTGTACGCAAGCGACACCCCCATCCTCTTGGTCCATATCGACGCGCAAACACAGTGCCGTGACGACTTTATATTATTATATTCCAATGCCTTGGGGTCTTCTCTGCGGACACTGCACCCCGCGCCTTTTGCAAACACACCGCAATACGGTAGGGCGCAAAAGATGCTCTTCCGACTTGCTCGTCCCGCCATCTTTGCGCTCGATTCGGAGACCGCTCACCGGCTCGCGATTGCAGGCCTAAAGGCGTTGCCAACCCGCGGCGCGCGATTCTCGCTGGGGATCTTGGGCGGTGCCCGAACGAGCGTGGCTGGGCTTGATTTTCCGAACCCTGTCGGCGTTGCGGCGGGTTTCGACAAGGATGCAGAGGTCCCCGATGCGCTTCTTGGGCTTGGTTTTGGTTTCGCGGAAGTGGGGTCGATCACCCCACGCCCACAGGCGGGAAACCCCAAGCCTCGTCTCTTCCGACTGGTTGAGGATGAAGCCGTCATCAATCGAATGGGTTTCAACAACGCAGGCGGCGAGGCGGCGCTTGAACGGCTGAGAGCGCGCGGCGCGAGGCCCGGCGTGATCGGAATCAACATAGGAGCCAACAAGGATTCGCAAGATCGAAGCGCCGATTACGCGGCAATGGCCCGGATGATGGCGCCCTATGCAAGCTATCTCGCCATCAACGTCTCGAGCCCCAACACGCCAGGCCTTCGAGCTTTGCAAGATGCCAGCGTTCTCAGCGACCTTATAGAGCGCGTTGTTGCCGCGCGCGACGAGGTCGTGTCTGAGGCTCCTCCGCCCATATTCCTGAAGGTGGCGCCGGACCTCGAACCCAGTGACATAGATGCGATTGCCCGGATTACGCTCGACAAAAAACTCGGCGCGCTGATCGTGTCGAACACGACCATCTCGCGGCCCGATCTTGCGTCGCGGCACGCCAAAGAGCCCGGAGGGCTAAGCGGCGGACCGCTTCGGGCGCTCGCGCAGCAGCGGGTTCGTGACTTTCGAAAGGCCACTGGGGCTGCCATCCCGCTTGTCGGCGTGGGCGGAATCGCTACGGCGGAGCACGCTTGGGAGCGCATCCGCGCGGGGGCAAGCTTGGTCCAGCTTTATTCGGCCATGGTCTATGAAGGCCCCGGCCTTGGAGCCCGAATTGCCAAGGGAATTGAGCGGCTCATGCACCGGGACGGATTTGCAACCGTTGCAGAGGCGGTGGGAAGCGAATAGCGGTTGCACTCATGATTATGCGCAAGGCACTCCAACCCGCCCTTCTTCTTGGCCTTTTTGCATCGCTGACGGCCTGTCCCCCACCAAACTCGGTGCGCAGCGCAGAGGCGTCCGCCCCCGTCGCAACCCAGGAGGGACGTGGAAATGGTGCGGTCAGCGCAGCGGACCCGCGCGCGCAAGCGGCGGGCGAAGAGATTCTCGCCAAGGGCGGCTCCGCGACCGACGCCGCGATCGCGGTGATGCTGGCACTCACTGTGGTCGAACCGCAGAGCTCGGGCGTGGGCGGCGGCGGTTTTCTCATCCATGCCGGCGCGGACGGCGTGACAAGTTTTGATGGGCGCGAAACCGCTCCGGCCGCAGCGACACCAACCCGCTTTCTTGATGCCGATGGCAAGCGCCTGCCGCGCGACAAGCGCGTCCTTTCGGGGCTGAGCGTCGGCGTACCGGGCAACATTGCGCTGGCGGCCAAGGCGCACGCCCAATTCGGCAAGCTGGAATGGGCGGAGCTGTTCCAGCCCGCGATCCGCCTCGCTCGCGAAGGCTTCCAAGTGAACCGTCGCCTCAACGGATCGCTAGGCGACCACAAAGATCGCGCCGGTAAGACGAAAAGTGCGCGAGCGGTGTTCTTCGATGCGCAAGGGGCGCCTTTGCCCGTTGGTGCCACCATCACGAACCCCGATTTCGCGCGTACGCTGGAATCGCTGGCCTCTGCCGGACCGCGCTATCTCTATTTCGTGATGGCCGATCGACTGGCGCAATATGTCGCGCAGGAAACCCCGCAAGACGGCCTAATGACCGAAGCCGATATCGACGCGTACACAGCTAAGCTGCGCGATCCGGTCTGCGGGCGTTACCGCACCTATAAGATATGCGGGATGGGTCCTCCTTCCTCTGGAGGCGTCGCGGTCGCGCAGATGCTAGGCCAGCTCGAGCGGTTTGATCTCGCCGCGCTCGGCCCGGACAGCGCGACCTTCTGGCACCTGTTCCTCGAATCGCAGCGCATCGCTTACGCGGATCGCGGTCTTTATATCGGGGACGCTGACTTCGTGCCGGTTCCCGTCGCCGGGCTGGTGGACCCGGCTTACCTGGCAGAGCGAAGCGCTCTAATCAGCCCTGATACCGCCCTACCCCAAGCCAAGCCCGGCGCACCGCAGGGTGTGCAAGTGGCCATGGCACCGGGTGATCGCCCGCAGGAGCAGGGAACGACCCACTTCTCCGTCGTCGATAAGGACGGCAACGCGGTCAGCTACACCTCGACCATCGAAGGCGCGTTTGGCTCTGGGCTGTTCTTCGAAGGGTTCTACCTCAACAACGAGCTCACCGATTTCAGCAGCCGGCCCGAAAGCGACGGCAAACCTGTCGCCAACCGCGTCGAAGGGGGCAAACGCCCGCGCTCTTCGATGGCGCCCACAATCGTTTTCGACAAGTCAGGCGAGGTTGTCCTGGTGGTCGGCGCAGCGGGCGGTCCGACTATCCCGGTCCAAACCGCGCGATCGATCATCGGTGTGATCGACTTTGGCCTCAGCGCCAACGAAGCGGTCGCGCTTCCTATTATCATGGCGTTCGGCCCGTCCGTTATTTACGAGGAAGGCAGCTTTCTTGAGGGGCTCGAAGATGAGTTCAAGGCGCTCGGCCACACGCGGATTCGTGGCGCTGGCCTTCCCCTGAAGTCCAACGCCTTGCGCCGAGTCACTGACCAATCCGGCTCAATCACCTGGGAAGTGGCGCGCGATCCGCGGATTGAACCCAAACTTGCTTACGAGTGATCGGCAGACAGTAAGCCCTTGATGCTAGACCGCTTAATAGCGCTCACCCCCACATGACCCGCGCTATCGCGCTTGCCGCTAGGGCAAACTGCGCCTAATTTGGGTCTCGAGAGCCCTGAACAGGGCCTAACAACAGCCTCCGGCCATTGGCTGGAGCAGAGGAGCCATCGCCCCGTGCACGCCCCGCAAATGCCGCAATCCGCCCGCCCCATCGTCGATCCCAGCGATCATCCCATCCTCCAGGACGTCGACCGTGCGAACAATCTCATTGAGCTGTTCTTGATGCGCGCTGAGCAAGAGGGGGATGCCCCTTTTCTTGGCCGCAAGAGCGCCGGCGATTGGGTCACGATGAGCTGGAGCCAAGTTGCCGACCAGGTCTGCCTCCTAGCCGAGGCGCTCCGGGGTCTTGGTCTCAATGAGGGTGACCGGGTGGCGCTCGTATCGGAAAACCGCCCCGAATGGTGCATCGCTGATCTTGCGATCATGGCGGCGGGGTGCATTTCGGTGCCAACCTACATCACCAACACCGAGCGCGATCACGCACACATCCTAGACAATTCCGGCGCGCGGGCCGTGATCGTTTCGACCGAGAAGCTGCTGAGCCCAGTGGTGGGAGCGATCGCGCGCACAGGGATCGTTGATCATGTCATCGGAATTGAAAACCTCAACCGTCAGCAATCGCCCGGGTTTCGCTATCACGACTGGGGCTCGATGACGACGGGCGACGCCTCCGCCGCGCGCGCCGCCGTCAAAACCCGGAGCGCATCGATCGAGCGCGAGGACACGGCCTGCCTCATATACACAAGCGGAACCGTCGGCGCGGCGCGCGGGGTCAAGCAGCATCACGGCGCCATCCTGTGCAACATTGCCGGCGCGGCCAACATCGTGATCGAGGATTTCGGCGTCGAAAACGAACGCTTCCTGTCGTTCCTCCCACTCAGTCACGCGTACGAACACACGGCGGGGCAATACCTGCCGATCGCCTTGGTGGGCGAAATCTATTATTCGGAAGGTCTCGAAAAGCTCGCGTCGAACATTGAAGAGGTTCAGCCCACCATCATGGTAGTCGTTCCGCGCCTTTTCGAAGTGCTGCGCACGAGGATCATGAAGCAGATTGAGAAGCAGGGAAAAGCAGCGAACTTCCTGCTCGGAAACGCAATCAAAATCGCCGACAAGGCGCGCGAGGGCAAACCGCGCAAGCGCGACCGGCCCATGGACTTCGTGATCGAGAAAGCGCTGCGCCCGAAAATCCGCGCCAAGTTTGGCGGACGCATGAAGGCGATGGTTTCCGGCGGCGCGCCGCTCAACCCCGAAGTCGGCAGCTTCTTCGAGGCGATGGGCCTCACCATGCTGCAAGGCTATGGCCAAACGGAAAGCGGCCCCATCATGAGCTGCAACCGCCCCGCGGCCGGTTTGAAGATGGATACGGTTGGCCCGGCTTTGCGTCACGTCGAAATCCGCATCGCTGAAGATGGCGAAATCCTGTGCCGTGGTGAACTGGTTATGCACGGCTATTGGCGCAACGACGCGGAAACCGCGCGCACGATTCAAGATGGGTGGCTCCACACCGGGGATATCGGCCATCTCGACGCCAAGGGCCGTATCGTCATCACCGACCGCAAGAAGGACATGATCGTCAACGACAAGGGCGACAACGTCGCGCCGCAAAAGATTGAGGGTATGCTCACGCTGCAGCCCGAAATCGCACAGGCGATGGTGAGCGGCGACAAGCGACCTTTTGTGGTCGGGCTTATCGTGCCTGACGCCGAATGGGCGCTCGAATGGGCGCAGGCAAACGGTGAAAAATTCGACCTAAAGGCGCTGCAGGACCTCCCCGCTTTCAAGAAAGCGGTGCGCGCAGCGGTCGATCGCACCAACAAAGACCTCTCTGTGATTGAGAAGGTCCGCAAGTTTGAATTCGCTGACGAAGCCTTCGCGATTGAGAACGAGGAAATGACGCCAAGCATGAAAATCCGGCGCCACAAGATCCGCGATCGCTACACGGCGAGGATCGACCGGCTGTATTAAACCTGCGGTGTCCGCGTTTTAGCGCAATGTTAGGTATGTTCCTTTAACTCCTTGCGCTCACACAAGCGTCGAGGGCCAGAGGTTTGATCAGCGTTTACTACGACGGCGAGTGCCCGTTCTGCACCCAATATGTGCGTATGGTACGCTTGCAGCGCACGAGTGAGGTGCGTCTGATCAATTTGCGCGAAGACGAAGCCCTGCGCGCCCGTTTCGAGGCCGAGGGCTACGATCTGGATGGCGGCATGGTCGTCGACGATCGCGGCGTACGCTACAGCGGGGACAAGGCGGTTTCCTATATGGCCGCGCTCTCCACGCCATCCGACGCGTTCAACCGGCTCAACCGGTGGATTTTTTCGCAAGGGGCGCTCGCCGCCGCGCTCTATCCTGTGATGCGTGCGGGCCGCTGGGTGGCGCTTTTTCTGCTCAACCGGCCGTTGATTAGCGACGCCGAGGACACCAGCCGTTTTCGACGGGAGATCTTCGCAACCTTCTTTGCGTTCTTCTCGATCTTCCACGTCTTCAACTACGCCTTTGAGTACCGCATCTTCCCGCCGTCATGGGACACGCTGGCGCTGGGCGTGACGGCTTTGGCGCTGCTTTTTCGACCCTCCTCCGCGCGTCTGCTGTTCGCCTTGATGCTGATCAGCACGGTGAGCACTGTGTTGCAGGCGCCGATGCAGTCCAACCACACTATCGTAAGAGCGGCGGCGCTTCTGGGCTATTGGATGTCCTTTTTCACGGCGATGGCCCGCAACGACCACTTTGACAAAGTGTTCGAGCGTTTCGCGCCCGCTGGCTGCGCCGCTCTTCTGATAATGTATTTCTACGGCGTTTTTCACAAGATCAACTGGGACTTCCTCAACCCGGTGACGAGTTGCGCGACGACACTCTGGCGGGAAATGCCTTGGCCGCTTTCCGCTTTGCAAGGGCCTTTCATAGACTACTCGGCCATTTATGGGACTTTCGTGGTGGAGGGCCTGATCGCGGGCGCGCTCTTGTTCCGTGCGACGCGGCACTTGGGCATCGCCGCGGGCATCGCCTTCCACTTGCTCCTGAGCCTTAGCGGTTACGCTATGTATATCAGCTTCACCACGCTCTCGATCGCGCTGCACACGTGCTTTCTCAGCGAAGGCGCGGCTCGCTCCATCCTTTCAGCGCCGATCGTGCAAGCGGTTCGTACGAAGCTCGAAGAGCCGATCTACAAAGCGTCGGTTCTCGCTCTTTGCCTCGGCCTGGTGAGCCTCGCACATTCTGGTAGCTACACGCTCACCACGCTTGCGACGTTCCCCTTCATCCTCCCGTTTTGCTGGGCGGTTCTGCGTTATGGTGGCGAAAGGGGCGAGCTGAACGAGACGCCAAAACGCCACGCGCTCCCAGCGATCGGAATGATTGTTGGGGTCTTGTTCTTCGCCAACGGTGCGATGCCCTATCTTGGCCTGAAAACTGCGCAATCGATCAACATGTTCGCCAATCTCAGGCTTGAGGCTGGTGAGAGCAACCATTTGGTGTTTAGCGCCGACCGCCGCCCGTTTGGCTATCTCGACGAGATCGTCACGCTTCCCAAGTCCGGCACGCACCGCGTCTATTACGATGTGCTGGTC
>CALCCG010000251.1 GCA_937899785.1 uncultured Erythrobacter sp.
AGCACAAGCGGATCCTCGACCAAGCCAAGGGCTATCGCGGTCGCCGCAAGAACACGATCCGCATCGCGCGTCAGGCCGTCGAAAAGGCCGGCCAGTACGCTTATCGCGATCGCAAGATCAAAAAGCGCAACTTCCGCGCCCTGTGGATCCAGCGTATCAACGCCGCGGTCCGCGCCGAAGGTCTGACCTACTCGCAGTTCATGCACGGCGTGAAGTTGGCGGGTATCGAGCTTGACCGCAAAGTGATGGCGGACCTCGCCATGAACGAACAGGCCGCGTTCAAGACGATTATTGCGCAAGCGAAAGAAGCGCTCCCCGCCTAATCGGCTCGAGCCTTGCATCAGCGCATCAAAAGGGCGGCCTCGAAAGAGGTCGCCCTTTTTGCGTTTCAGGCTCCAGACCTCATCGCCTGTTCGACCTGCGGGCGGATTTGTACGAAATCGACAAAACCCTTGTAGAAAATCGCCAAGCTTGGCAGGTAGCCGCGTTCAAGGGGGCAGTGCGAAATCATGAATTCTCAAATGGATGCTGTTGGGCGCAAACACTACACTGTGCGCAGCCGCTTCTACACACCGCCCCCGCAATTCGATGGCTGCTTCACGCCCTTTTACCAGCTCTTGCTGGATGTCGCCGCGCGCCCCGGACACACCGCCGCCGTTCAAGACTACCTTCAGCCTGAATGGGCAACCATCCGCTTCTTTGCCGGCAGCACGCCCAAGGCCGATATCGCCAAAAGCTCTCTACACGCCGCGCCCTTCGTCGCCACCGGTCCCAGTTCGTTGCCGTGCCGTTTTGAAGTCGGAACGGCGCGCATGTGGGGGATCGGGTTTCTGCCATTGGGATGGGCGCGCTTCTTTGACGCGCCCGCTTATGACCTCGTCAATCTGATATGCGATGGCGCCTCGCATCCCGCCTTCGCCAAGTTTGACCGGATAACATCGGTCCTGACCGCTCCCGAAGCCACTTCGGAAGAACAGCTAACCTATCTTATCGAGGCGATGGCGGCGCTGATGCGCCCAAGCCGCGATGAAGCCAAGATCTTGCGCGTTCACGAAGCGGCTGATGCGGCGCCAGCGTTTCATGCGCAGCCTGTCGAGCTTTATGCTTCATCAGGCGCACAGCCAGGCGGGCGGTTCGTCGGGGCGGTGGACCGAAGCGATGGACGCCGACTATCACGACCAAGCCCAGTTTACGCGCGAATTCAGGGAGTTTATGACTATGCTTCCCAGCGAATACGCCGCGCTGGAACATCCGATCCTGTCGTCCTTTATGGAAGCGCGGGCGCGGGTTTGGGGCAGCGCGGCGCAGACGCTGGATGCGCCGAGCGACCACTCCGAGTAACGATCAAACCAAACGCCGTGAAAGCCGAAACCGGAAACGCCATCACTGTCCGCTTCGCTCTGCCAAGCGAGCCTTTGCGTCCCTATGTGACGACGTATTATCTGATCGAAGCGCAAACCTCACGGGCTGATCCGGTGATCGAGGATTACCTCCATCCCGAATGGGCCAATTTGCGCTTTCTTCGAGAAAATTGGTCACAGGTCGCGATCGGTGATGAGCCTATGCGCGAATGCACCGCCTTTGCCGCCAGTGGACCGACCACCAAGGCAACGCGCTTTCGCATCGGCGCGGATGCGGGGCGCGGCGAAGGCGGCATAACAGGCGGCAATTGGGGCATCGGGCTGATGCCGCTGGGCTGGGCGAAGCTGGTCGGCGCGCCAGCGGCTGACTACGCGGATCGATGGGCGGATGGCCACGCTGATCCCGTGTTTGAGAGTTTTCGTGGTCTGGCCTCAAAGCTGTGCGGCCGGTTTGAGAGGGAAGCCGGGGATTTCGCCGCCGAGGTTGAGGCGATTGAAGCGTGCCTTCTCCCGTTGCTGGGCCGCGACGTGCCCAACGAAAACCAGATCACGGCGATCAACACCGCGCTGGTCGACCCCGATATCGCCAGCGCGGCGCAGATGGCTGAGCGGGTGGGAATGAACCTTCGCTCGCTCGAACGCCTGTCACGCCGCGCCTTTGGCTTTCCGCCAAAACTGTTGCTTCGCCGTCAGCGTTTCTTGCGCAGCCTTTCGCAATTCATGCTCGACCCCTCGCTCAAATGGCTGAGCACGCTGGATTACCAGTACCACGATCAGGCGCATTTCGTTCGCGATTTCAAGCGGTTCATGGGTATGACGCCGGGCCAATACGCCAAACTTGATAAGCCCATTCTGGTCGCCGCGGCGCAGGCGCGCATGGCGATTGCGGGCAAGGCGGTGCAGGGGCTGCACGACCCGGAAAGCTGACGCGCGGTTTTTGGCTCTTCACACCCTTTGCAACTGACCTCGAATAGCGCTAGCGGCGTTTTCTCTTTTTGCGAGGCCGGGCCACCCCGCGCCCAACACCCATACACCCGGAAAAAATACCGGTAGGCAACGGGGGGGAGGGTGGGGGGCGGGGGGTGGGCCGGCAGCAAGGGACAA
>CALCCG010000252.1 GCA_937899785.1 uncultured Erythrobacter sp.
CGTGGCCCTCGGTTTTGGAGACCGATGCTCTACCAACTGAGCTACGCCCCTGCAC
Organism: uncultured Erythrobacter sp.; assembly: GCA_937899785.1. GTDB lineage: Bacteria > Pseudomonadota > Alphaproteobacteria > Sphingomonadales > Sphingomonadaceae > Erythrobacter. Next base: position 56 of record CALCCG010000252.1, read on the forward strand.
TTGAAGGCCACGCCTTTAGACGCCCGAGGCGCGCTAAGCAACACTGCATAAGGATGCTTTGTCGCTTTCATACAAAGACGGTGCTAAGGTGATGCTATCGTTGCCGTTATGCATTCACCTTTGCGCTCCACTATCCCGGTCGAAACCCTCTTGCTGGCCTATCGCAGCGGGATCTTCCCGATGGCGGACAAGCGCGACGATCAGGACATATTCTGGGTGGAGCCGCGCGATCGGGCCATCTTGCCGCTTGATCAGTTCCACGTGTCTCGGTCCCTGCGCAAGGTTCTGCGCTCGGATCGCTATGTCGTCACCCTGAACACAGCCTTTGAAGACGTCGTTCACGCGTGTTCTCAGCCGCGCCCCGGGCACCCGGAAACCTGGATCAGCGAGAGGATTGCGCGCAGCTATTCGGCCCTTTTCAAGGCCGGGCACGCCCATTCCATCGAATGCTGGCGGTCGAGCGGCGAAACGGATGAGCAACGCGAACTGGTAGGCGGCTTGTACGGGGTCAGTTTTGATCGCGTCTTTTGCGGCGAAAGCATGTTCAGCCGCGCCGATAACGCAAGCAAGGTGGCGCTGGCCTGGCTGGTGGCTCTTATGCGGCGCGCGCGATACACCCTGCTCGATTGCCAGTTCATGACCGATCACCTTGCCTCTTTGGGCGCGATCGAAATGCCTCAGCCGATGTATCTGCGCGCGCTGGAAAGAGCGCGCGGCAAACCGATGATGCCCCTTGAAGACGCCTGCAAAGCTTTCACCCAGCCCAATCTGGGCCCTGGGTCGAACGGCGATCAGCCTGCGGCTTCGCCCGGGAAGCGCATCGCGCAATCCTTCACCCAGACATCATAGATGGGATGTTCAACCACGTTGAGGCTGGGCGATTCCTTGAACACCCAGCCTGAAAAGACGCGCGTGTGCTCGCTTTGCCCGCGTTCCAGCACATCCAGTTGAACAAACGCGCCGACCTCCTGAGGCATTTCCCAGGGCGCGGTGCGCTCACACGCGGAAAGGCGCAGGATAACCGGTCCTTCTTCGCGCACCTCGCCCGGACGCATTTCAAAGTCCTGGCTTACATTGTTGCGCTTGTTGAGAAGGCCAATGGTCGCCACGCGCTCCTCAAGCGGAGTCGCGCCGTCGACATCAGTTGGCAAGACGCCGTCATCGCCAAGGCTTGATTGCGTCGCCTCGTCCGACGCCGTTTGCGCGGGCGTATCCTCAGCGGCCTCGCTGCAAGCGTTCAAAGCGAGGGCGGCGAGCCCCAAAGCGCAAACAGAAACCCAACGCATCGACGAAGCTTCAGCCTTCCGGCGACCAGGCTTCGTAGTCGCCGACCGCCTTGGCGCGTTTACCGCCCCGATCGAGCGAGCCTTGCGGCAAATAGGCTTTGGCCGTCCCGGTCGCGTTGGGTGTAAAATCAGCCTCCCAGACTTTTGCTGGCGGCAGGTTGCTTTCGGGAACATCGTCAAACGCTCCGTGCAACCAGCCGTGCCATTCGGCGGGCACACGGCTGGCGTCGTTGGCGCCGTCATAGATGACCCAGCGTTTCTCACGCTGCGTGTAAGACCCGGTCGAAGCGCCCGCGTCTTTGACCGCTTTGCGATAATACTTGTTGCCCGCATAATCGGTGCCAACATGCTCGCCGCTTTGGCGGCTGGCCCACAGATGCGTGCCCAGCGTCGCGCCGTCCCACCACGTAAAAATTTTTCCGAAGAATCCCATGGCCCAGGCATCTAGCACAAGGTGCGATCCCCGCCAAGGGACTAT
>CALCCG010000253.1 GCA_937899785.1 uncultured Erythrobacter sp.
ATTCTGTTCCAGCTTAGCCTCAAGCCGCTCAAACAGTGTGAAGTCGTCGGCGGTGGCGCCCGCAAAGCCAGCAACGACCTTGCCTTCAGCGCCGATCCGGCGAACCTTGCGCGCGTTCGGCTTCATCACCGTGTTGCCCATCGACACCTGACCATCGCCCGCAATGACGGTTTTGTCGCCGCGCTTGATGCCAACAATGGTGGTGCCGTGCCACTGGATGAGGCCGTGGCTCGCCTGTTCGTGTGTCATGGCGCAAATATGGCGCTGCAGGGCACGGGTTCAAGCGGGCAAGGGTTCAAAGCGGGCCGATCGCGCGGGCCAATCACCGGAGCCAATCACCGGGGCCAATCACCGGGGCCAATCACGGGGGCCAATCACGGGGGCGCGCTTACGGCCCGCCGGGTCCACCCGGCCCACCCGCGCCCGCTGCGCCGACTTGGCCGATATTGCCGAACAGGTCTTCGAGGAAGCCACGCTCGCGGCCCAGGGTCGGTGTCTTGTCGCCGTTGGGGCGCAGGAACACCACTTTGTCGATCCCCGAACGCTCCACCGAGGTGACGTTGCCCGCCTCGTCAAACTTCACCGCCAGCACGCCGTGGGTGCGGATACGCGGGCGGACGAAGGGTTTGCGCCCGGTCACGCTCGAGACGTAATACCAGGTCGGCTCACCATATTGGCTGGAAAAGGAGGGGCGGCCCAAAGTGCCCTCAACCGAGCGCTGATTGTCGATCCCGGGCTGCACGCTGCGCAACAGCACGTTGTCGGTGACATAGCCGCGCGACTCGCGGATCGAGGAACACGCGCCCAGCGCGACCAGCGATGCCGCCAGAACCGCAATCCTGGCCGCCCTGCCGAGCCGGTCGGCTCCGCGCGCTCGCTTCGCGCTCGATCCCGCCGCGCTCACTCCCGCTTTCTGCATTTTAACCGTCATTTCCCTTTGTGAGAGGGGCACTCGTCCCCTATCTTTGAATTGCGGCCTTACGGCCAAGCCCGCCGCCATGCAATCCGGCATGGCGTATCGGCTTGGGATGACCGCACGCCTTAACCAATGGTCGCGCTTGCGCAATCGAGCCGTGAAGGCCCGGTCTTGAATTGCCAATGAACGCCCACCAAAACGGAACGCGCGCACGCCAGCGAACCGGTCGATCCGACGGAACATCGCTGACCTCTGCGTGTTCTCAACACAAACGCAAAGTCTCCGCGGGTTGCTGGGGGCGCACTGGAAAGAAGCCCATCCATGTCCTTTCTCTCTCGCCTGCTGGGCACCGCGCCCGATCCGCGCGAGGCGATCCGTCCGCTGTGGCACCGGGTGGTTGAGCTGGCGCGTGAGCCGTCTTTCTACGCCGACTGCATGGTGGCGGACTCGGTCGGCGGGCGCTTTGATCTCATCACCGCAGTCTTGTGCACCATGATGGTGCGACTTGAAGCGAGCGAGATGCGCGCGGAAAGCGCGCTCTTGGCCGAGCTCTTTGTCGAGGACATGGACGGGCAATTGCGCGAATTCGGCGTCAACGATGTCGTCATGGGCAAGCGCATGGGCAAGCTTATGAGCGTGCTCGGCGGCCGTCTGGGCGCCTATCGCGGCGCCTTGGTCGCCAAAGACCGCGAGCGGCTGATCGCGGCGGTTACCCGCAACATCACCTTCAGCGAAAGCGCTGACGAGACGGTGAGCGCGGCCGCTGTGGCCGACAAGTTGCTGGCTCTGAACGACCGGCTTGCCGCGCGCAGCGATCAAGAACTCTTAAAACCCAGTGGGATCTGGTGAACGCCAATGTTGGGATCAAAAGACGACACACCTGAACTGACCCGTGTGGTCAAAGCGCGGCTCTTGCCGGCGGACGCGATTGGCATTGAGGCCGATGAACGCGAGCGTGTGGCTCTGGCGGCGCGCTTTGGCGTGGTCTCTGTCGATCATCTGACCGCCCAGATCGAGCTAGAGCAATGCAAGAAGGGCGTGCGCGCCAAGGGTCGGCTCAGCGCTCAGGTCACGCAAAGCTGCGCGGTATCGGGCGAGGCCTTTGCGGTTACCATCGAAGAGGCCATCGCCTTGCGCTTTATCGAAGAGGGATCGGCGAGCCTCACGCCAAGCGCCGAGGACGCCATCGATTTCGAGCTGACGGCCGAGGATTGCGACGAGATTGAGTATCCCGGCGAAAGCTTTGATCTGGGCGAAGCAGTGGCGCAGACGCTGGGCCTCGCGATTGACCCCTACGCCGAGGGGCCAGGCGCCGATACCGCGCGCGCCAAGGCCGGGATCGTGGAAGAGGGAGCGGCCGACGGACCGCTCGCTGCCGGGCTGGCCGCGCTCAAAAAGACCTAGCGAGGGCCGGTTCCGGGTAGTGGGGCGAGTGTCAGCGCGCGAACACCGGGGATCCCGCGCAAACCACGCGATCGCGAGCTATTCGTCCGCGGGCTTCTCGGGCAGTTTAAAGACAACGCGCTCGATGCATCCCGAAAGGCCGCTCCCAGCCACCTTGTAGCGGCCGCTGGTCAAAACGCGCTCGGCGAATTGCACAAGGTCCCTTGCAGGCTGCGCGTCCAACACTTCGACATTGCCGATCTCACCCCAGGGTGCGACGTCGTATTGGAGCACCACCCATCCCTCTATCCCGCGGCGCTGATAGGTGCGGGGGTAGTCGAGACGCGGGGCCTCAGCCCATTTGTCATCGGCTTCGCACGCTTCGGGCTGGTCACCATAGGTTTCAAGATCGGGCCGCTCGGGCTCTTCGATCACGCCCGCACCCTTGTAGTAATAAAACCAGCACCCCGTGCGCGGCTCTGCATCAACATGGAGGGAGCTTTCGACCGCCTCGGTGACCTCGGTGTTAAGCTGATCGCCGCCGCTGCTCCCAACCACGGTGATGTTTTCGGAGGCGCCCTGCGCGTCCACATCATACGAAACGAAGGTCCAGTGATTGGAGCCCGGGATGGGGTCCACCTTGCGAAAATCGGGATAGTCCCGGCGCAGCGTCTTGAGGCGCTTGGTGGTGCAATTGCCGGGCGCAAAGCGGCTCCAGACCTCGTTCGACACCCGAGCCTTGCGCGCGGCGATACGCAGACGGATGAGCTGTTCAAGTGAGGCCTCGCTCATCCGGATGGCGTTTTCGGTGAACTGGACCAAGCATTGGACAGGTTCATCAACCGGCTCAAACCGCGCCGCGGCGAGCGCGGGCACGATTTCCTGGCGATAAGGCGGCTTAGTATCGATAAACCCATCCAGCTCAGTCTTCACAAAGTCGATCGACTTCGCGCGCCCTTCGGCCCCCAGCGTGAAGCGGTAGGTCGCCTCGCTCGGCCGAACAGGCATGCGCACGCTGCGACGCGGATAGGGTGCAGGGATGAGGCTGGCGGGACGCAAGATTCTATCATCGCAGGCAATCGCGCCCGGTTGCCACTCAAGGATAAGGGCAGGCGGCGGAGAACTTCGCCCCCGCGCGGTAGCGACTGCCGTGGCAACGAAGAAGGGCTGAGAGCCGGCCAGACTTAAGAGAATTGCCCCAAACACGCCCACGCCGCACTCCCCTAAGCTCTCGATGGAAAGGAGCTATAGCGCAACGCAGCGGGCCTCAAAACGGAATATCATCGTCCAGATCGTCATAACCGCCGCCAGAGCCGCCGCCAGAGCCTCCACCGCCCGAAGCGCCGCCGCCAAAGCCGCCGCCCGAGCGTTGGCCGCCGCCACCGCCACCCATGCCGCCGCCTTCGCCGCGCCCATCGAGCATAGTGAGCGTGCCGTTGAACCCGCGCAACACCACTTCGGTGGAGTAGCGATCCTGACCGTTCTGATCCTGCCATTTGCGGGTCTGGAGCTGGCCTTCAACAAAGACCTTCGAACCCTTTTTGAGGTAGTTCTCAACAACGTTGACGAGCCCCTCGGAAAAGATCGCCACCGTGTGCCATTCGGTGCGTTCCTGCCGCTCTCCGGTGTTGCGGTCTTTCCAGGTTTCGCTGGTCGCGATGCGCAAATTGGCGACCTTGCCGCCGTTCTGGAAACTGCGGATTTCGGGGTCTGCCCCCAAATTGCCGATCAGCATCACCTTGTTGAGCGAGCCTGCCATACCGTACGTCCTTCCCGTCAAATCCTCACGCCCGCACCTCTAGCGAGCGATTCTCTCATCCGACACTAGGACATATTGCTACACCGAAGCGAGGCGCCAGCGGGCTTTTCCACCTCCGATATGGTGGTTTTACTTAGACGCGATCAACGCGACGGGTAACGCAGCCGCCCGAGAAACCGCGACAGGCTGGGCAATTCGACATTGCGGTTGGTAAATTTGGCCTTGGCCTTTTCAAACCGCATCACGCCATCAATGCGCCGATCCAGAAAAGCGTAGCTCTTTTCTTTGCCTTCGCTGTCATCGTTGACGAAATAGGCCAGAGTGGCGGAGTAAATTCCGGCAAGGATCGCGCGCTTGGTGTAGTGGTTGTAATCGGTCGCCGTGTCGCCCGCGAGCCGCCACATGATATCCGCAGAGCGCCAGCCGATCTGGAGCGCACGGGCTGCATTTTGCGGCATCGCCATCACCGCCAGAGCGCGGCGCAAGGCTTCGTCAATATCTTCTACCGCTTTCAGACGGAAGGCGACCAGTTCGCGGATGCGTTCGCGGATTTTGAGCTCGGCCAGGCGTTCGGCAGGCCATTCGGTTTCCATCGCCTGGTCGACGCTGGTAATCCACGCCTCGATCATGTCCATCGCGCGTCCGTTCAACGGTTTGTCCGGAAAGGCGAGCTTGGCGACATCGACATCGCACCCGGCCATTTCAGCGGCCGCGATCAGCGCGGTTTCGTTCCAGCCATCGAAAATCGCCGAAGCGGCGATATCCGGAGCAAGCGCCACGCGCAGCTCATCAAGGGTCATACCGGCGAAGTCGGGTGCGGGATCGGTCATACTAGAAAGAAGGCCCGTATTGCTTTGTGGTTCCCTCGCTCTTGCGTTCGGCGTCGGCAGCGGCGAATTCAGCCATGACCTTCGAATTGCCAACCATCAGCTCCGCGTAATCGCGCGCCGAGCGGCCCGAATTGTCGTTGCGATCCGGATCCGCGCCCTCTTTCAAAAGCCGGGCGATAAGGACGCTGTCACGCTTGTGCACGGCGGCGATCAGCGGGGTTTCGCCCTGCGCGTCCGCTACATCGACAATCGCCCCGCGCTTGATCAATTCCTCAACGCTGTCGACATCGCCAAGATTGGCCGAAATCTGGATCGGATAAACCCCGTTCTTATCGCGAATGTTGGGGTTCGCGCCGCGTTGGAGCAGGAACTTCACCCACAGCGCGTCGCGCCGTTTGGCGACGATATGCAGGCCGGTTTCGCCAGAGGTGATATCGCGGGTGTTGACGACCTGCGTGCCCGGCTCGTTCAGCATTTCGGTGACCACATCGCCGTCGCGCTCTTCAACCGCTTCGAGAAACTCAAAGCCCTTGGAATAGACCTGCGCGGCGACCGGCGCGGACGCGATCCCGGCCAACGATCCCGCGAAAAGCAGGCTGGCAATCGCGCCGCGAAGCCTTAGTTTGCCCAAATCGAAGCCTGACACGCGGGGATCCTTTCGCTGTTCCATCATTGGGATATAAGCCTATCACTGGGATAAAGGAATACGGTCACTCCTTGCGATGCCGCCCGTTAGCAGAGCATGATTAGCCACGCAAAGACATCCGGCCGCGCCCGCCCGGTTCGGGCCGCCATGGCCACTCTCGCCGCCATCGCGCTGTGTGGCGCGGCGCTCGCAGCCTGCGCGCCGCGCAGCGAGGCGCCGCCCGCCGAACCGCCGCTGGCCGGCGCGCCGATTGGCGGCCCCTTCACCCTCACCAGCGCCACCGGTGAAACGGTCACCTGGAAGGATTTCCGCGGGAAATACGCGATCGTCTATTTCGGCTACGCTTATTGCCCCGATGTCTGCCCGACCGACATGCAGCGCACCGCGCAAGGGCTGAAAGTCCTGAGCGAGCGCAATCCCGGCCTTGGCGCGAAAATCCAGCCCGTCTTCATCTCGATCGACCCCGAGCGCGACACGCCCGAAGTGCTGGCGGAGTTCACCTCCGCCTTTTCAGACGATCTGATGGGCCTGTCGGGCAGCCCGGAAGCGGTGAAAGCCGCAGCGGACGCCTTTCGCGTCTATTACAAGAAAGGCGAGGAAACGCCGGGCGGAGGTTATCTCGTCGATCACACCAACATCGTCTATTTCTTCGATCCTTCGGGGCAGCCGCTGGCCATGCTGCCCACGCGCGAAGGCCCCGCCGCGATCGCTGATGAAATCGAGAAATGGGCGAGCTGAGAGATCAGTTCTGGGAGCGCCCCTTGGGTGAGCTCAACCGCGACGAGTGGGAGGCCTTGTGCGATGGCTGTGGGCGCTGTTGCACGCACAAGATCGAGGACGCCGACACCGGCGCGATCGAGCAGACCAATGTCGCGTGCAAGCTGCTCGACACCGACACCGCCCAGTGCCGCGATTATCGCAACCGCAAGGCGTTTGTGCCCGATTGCCTGCGTCTGACGCTTGCGATTGTCGAAGACGTTCCCTGGCTGCCGACGACCTGCGCGTATCGCATGCGCGCTGAAGGGCGTTCCTTGCCGAGCTGGCACTACCTCATCAGCGGCGATCGCGAGGCGGTGAAGCGCGTGGGCGTTTCGGTCGCGGGACGCGTTGTGAGCGAGACCGAGGCGGGGCCGCTTGAACATCATATCGTGGAATGGGGACCGCCGCGACTGGACAACCACGCCCTCCCTGCGCTTGAAGATGCGTGCGACACGTCGCAAGAATAAGCCCGTGACCCCGGCGGAGGTGCTCAGACTTGATCGACTGGCTTAGGCGCGCTGATATTGAACCCGAGATCGCACTTAACGGCGAGACCGTCCCTATCGTCCTGCGCCGCCATCCTTCCGCCAAACGCCTGACACTGCGCCTGGCGCCCGATGGCAGCGCGGTTCGCATCACTCTGCCGGGCTGGGCGCATGGCAACGAAGCGATCGCCTTTGCCCATGCTCGCAGCGACTGGCTGGCCCAGCAGCACGCGCGCATCCCGCGCCGCGCAGGGCCCGAAGCGGGCGGCGACATTCAGTTTCGCGGCCGCTCGCTCACCATCGCCTGGGACGAAAGCGCGCCACGGCGTCCCCAGCTGGATGCGCAAGGGCTGCGCGTGGGCGGCGCGCTGGACGGGCTGGAGGCGCGCCTGCGCCGCTGGTTGGAACGCGAGGCTCTGACCCTGTTTGAAGGCGATCTGGCCGATTACACGCGCGCCGCGCGGCTTGATCCGGTGCCCGTCGGCCTGAGCCGCGCGCAAAAGCGCTGGGGGAGCTGTTCGGACGGCGGCGCATCGGGCCAGCGGCGCATCCGCATCAACTGGCGGCTGGTGCAAGCGCCCGATTTCGTGCGGCGTTCGGTCGTCGCGCACGAAGTGGCGCATCTCGTTCATTTTGACCACAGCCCGGCCTTTCACGCGCTGCTGGGCGGCATCTTCGAAGGCGACGTTGCCCAAGCGGATCGCTGGCTCAAGGAAAACGGGCGCTCGCTCTACACCGCGTTCGGCTAGACCCGCTGCGCGAACGCCCGCACGCGCGCCCTCTGGTGTCGCGCGACCGCTGGCCCTATATTGCGCACATGTCCTCGCTTTCGCGCTTCAACCCCAAGACCGGCATCCTCGATTTCTGGCATGAGTTTCGCAAACCCAACCCGCTGCGATGGCCGATGCTCGCCGCCTCGACGGTGCCGCTGCTGGTGATCTTTTACTGGCTGTCGGGCGAAGTGCACTACAAGACGCCCGAACGCCCAACCATCACCTATATCACCACCTTCGAACCTGAGCGCAGTGACGCTGAGATCATCGCCTCGAACAAGGCTAATCAGGAGGTCAAAGAGCTGCGCGAGGCGGCTGAGGACGACCTAGCTGAGCGCAAGCGCGAGATTTACAAGGCGCTGGGCGCCGGAATCGGCATGGATGTCGACAAGATCGCGGCCGATGCGGATGCGCGCCGCGCCGCCGAGGAAGCCGCCGCAGAAGAGCGCCGCGCCGAGATGTTTGGCCCGCGTGAGGAAGCGTCGGTCTCCGAAGCTCCGGCTCCGGCCGAGTCTAAACCGGCCCAGCCTAAACCAGCCACGCCTGAGGCTCCCGCTTCGGAAGGCGACACGCCATAAGCGCGCGCGCGCGCAGCGACGCCGATTGGATGGCCGCCACCGCGCGGCTGGCGGAGCGCGCGCGCGCGATCGCGCGGCCCAATCCCGGCGTCGCAGCCATGATCGTTAAAGAAGGGCGCGTGATCGCGCGCGGCTGGACACAGGAAGGCGGTCGACCCCACGCCGAAGCAATGGCCTTGGCCGGGCTCAAGCCGGGCGAGGCAAGGGGCGCGACGATCTACGTCACGCTTGAACCGTGCGCGCACAAATCCAACCGCGGCCCGGCCTGCTCCGATCTGCTCAGCGCTGAGGGCCCGGCGCGCGTGGTTATCGGTCAGTTCGATCCCGATCCGCGCACCGCGGGAGGCGGGATCGACAAGCTCAACGCCGCCGGGAGCGAGACCCGTGTGCTCGAAGACGAACCCTCCGCGCGCAGCCTGGACGGCTACCTCATGCGGATGCGCGAGGGGCGGCCTTTTGTGACGCTCAAGCTGGCGCTCTCGCTTGATGGGTGCATCGCGCTCGCCGATGGGACCAGCCAATGGATCACCGGGCCCGAAGCGCGCGCGCATTGCCACGCCCAGCGCGCCCGCAACGAGGCGATCCTGGTGGGCGGCGGCACATGGCGCACCGACGCGCCGCGCCTCAGCGCGCGCCTGCCGGGGCTGGAGGCGCGCAGCCCGGATCGGGTGGTGCTGACCAAAGGCTCCGTGCCCCATGGCGTCCGCGTGATCCACCGACCCGAACAGATCGCCGATCTGGACGGGGTTCTGCACCTCTATGTGGAAGGCGGAGCGGTCACCGCCGCGAGCTTCCTCGAGGCGGACCTCGTCGACGAGTTGCATCTTTATCGCGCGCCCATCGTTATCGGCGGCGACGGCCGCTCCAGCCTTGGCGCGATCGGGCTCACCGATCTCGCTAGCGCGCATGGCCGCTGGAGCGAAACCGACACCCGCGCGCTTGGCAGCGACCGCTTGACCGCGTATCGGCGCACACGAGCCTAGCGCGTCGCCAACGCGCGCCACGAAAAGGAACCCGGACCACCATGTTCACCGGCATTGTGACCGCCATCGGCACCATCGCACACGTCGAACATCGCGGCGATCTGCGGCTGCGCATCGCCGCGCCGCTGGAGCCAGCCGGCATCGATATCGGCGCCTCAATCGCGTGTTCCGGCGTGTGTCTGACCGTGGTGGATCGCGGCGGCGAGCCAGGCGAGGCCTGGTTCGACGTCGACGTCTCGTCTGAAAGCGTCAGCCGCACGCGCACGGGCATGTGGGAGAGCGGCGCGAAGATCAACATCGAGCCGAGCCTGCGGATGGGTGACGAATTGGGCGGGCATATTGTCACCGGCCACGTCGATTCGGTCGGCGAAGTCGTCTCCTCAAAGCGCGAAGGGGACAGCTGGCGGGTCGCGATCCGCGCGCGCGCCGAAATGGCGCCCTTTGTCGCGGAAAAAGGCTCCATCACCGTCGACGGTGTCTCGCTTACCGTCAACGATGTACGCGACCGGCCAGATGGCGCGTGCGACTTCGCGCTCAACATCATCCCGCACACCGCTGAGGTCACCACTTTGGGCGAGCTGACCCAGGGCGATGAGGTCAATCTCGAGATCGATGTGCTGGCGCGCTATCTCAAACGCATGCAATCGCTCGCAACGCAGTAGGCGGGGCGTGTTGGAGCGGCGCCTCCGAGCGGCGAATGCCACCGCAACAATGGGTGCAAGAGCAGGAGCAACCCAAACATGACCCAACCTCTTCAAGCAGCGGATTTCCGGGCGCATCGGCGTCACATCCTTAGTTCGACCGCCACCGCCTTTGCCGGGCTCGTCGCAAGCGGGTGCGGCGCGGGCGTCGGTTCCTCCACCAGCGCCATAGCCCCAACCGTCACTACGGCAGACGGCGCGGCGCGATCGCCAAGGCTCTCCGCGCCGCTGGTCCCCGATCCCAACGGCGTGCTCGATCTGCAAGAGGGCTTCTCCTACCGTGTCCTCTCCCGGCGAGGTGATGTGATGGATGACGGCCTCAGCGTGCCCGACAGCGCGGACGGAATGGGCTGCTTTGCTCTCAAGGGTGATATCGCTCTGGTGCGCAATCATGAGCTGTCGCCCGGCCAGGATGCGGGCGGCGCCTTGCCCAGCGGCTATGCGCACGATGCGGACGGCGCGGTTCTGCCCGGCGGCACCACCACACTGGTGCTCGACGCGCAAACGCTGGCGGTCAAACGCCAGTTCCGCTCGCTTGGCGGAACGGTGCGCAATTGCTCGGGCGGGATCACACCCTGGGGCACCTGGCTGACCTGCGAAGAGCCCGGTTCGCGCATGAATCGCTTGCCCGATCACGGCTTTGTCTTCGAAGTCCCCGCCAGCGCGACCTCGATGGTCGACCCTCGGCCCATCAAGGCGATGGGCCGGTTCAATCACGAAGCGGCCTGCGTCGATCCGGCCACCGGCATCGTCTATATGAGCGAGGACAAGGATGACGGCCTGCTTTACCGCTATCAGCCCAACGTGCCCGGCGATCTGGCGCAAGGCGGGCGGCTGCAAGCGCTGGCGCTTACCTCAGGCATTCGCGACAGCCGCAATTGGAACAGCGCTGAGGTGGAGCGCGGCGTCGCCCATACGGCGCACTGGATCGATCTCGACAATCCCGAGGCCCCGGACGACGACCTGCGCAAGCGCGGCGCGGCGGCGGGCGCTTTGGTGATCGCGCGCGGTGAGGGCCTTCATATGGGCGTGAACGACCGCGCGAGTGAGCTCTATCTGTGCTCCACCAGCGGCGGCGCAGCGCGGCTCGGCCAGATTTTCCGCCTGCGTCCCGGAATTGCGGGCGCGGCCGACACGTTTGAGCTGTTCTTCGAGAGCGAAAGCGAAGAGCAATTGAACTTCGGTGACAATCTGACCGTTGCGCCGTTTGGCGATCTCATCGTATGCGAGGACCAGTACACCGATGTGGTCAACAACCGCCTCATCGGGATCACCCCTGCGGGTGAGCCCTACGTGTTCGGCGCGCTGCGCATCCAGACCGAGCTGGCCGGTGGGTGCTTCTCACCGGATGGCAAGTGGTTCTTTGTGAACGCCTATTCGCCCAGCACGACCTTTGCCATCACTGGACCATGGACCACCTGAGGCGTAGTGCCCGGATGCGGCATGGCTAAGCCAGCGCTGTGACAGGTGGCGCACCCGCCAAGAGGATCTGGAATTATGCAAATTGTGCCCCGCGCTGCCACGCGCCGACGGATTCACTCCAATTTGTGGGGTCTTGCGGTGTCGCTGCTTGTCCTCGCTCTGAGCGTTTGGATGGTGATCGTGCCAGCTGGCATAGCATCGGCTCAAACCCCAAAGGACGATCATGCGGCCAGCGAGCCCAAGATCCACATCATTCCAACACTCGGCACCAATGTCGGCGTAATCGAGGGCGAGAACGCGCTTATCATCATCGACCCCGGGTTTCCGGAAGAGAATGCGAGCGAGTTCATGCGCAAGCTGCGCGAGTTGTCCGCCAAGCCCGTTGCCTACGTCTTCAACACCCACGCTCACTATGATCATTCCGAGGGCAATGGTCTGTTTGCCCGCGAAGGCGCAAAGGTCATCGGACACAGCAATCTGAAATACAGCAGCGCGCATGTCGATTGGACATTCAGTTCCAGGCTGACCTTCAAAGAGGACGGCCTGACCTTGGAGGCGTTCTACATCCCATCCCACTCCTATAGCGATATCCTAATCCACATTCCTGAGGCCAACACGCTGTTTCTGGGGGATTCGTTTACAACAAACAGCCACCCGACATTCTATGCAGGCGGCATAGCCAAGCAGAACGAGGTGATCGATCTGGCCCTTTCACTGGCGGATGACGACACGAAGATCGTGCCGGGCCACGGGGTCGTTTCCACTCGCCAGGACTTGATCGCCTATCGCGACAAAACGAACGCACTGTATGATCATGTGATCACGCTGATCGATCAGGGGTGGAGCGAGCGGCGCATTCACGCCGACGAGGAGTATCAGTCGCGGATGCTCGCATTCAACGGCGAGAACCGAAGCGAGTTTCTGGACAGCACAGCTGTGCGACGGTTTGCCATGCGGGTGGCCAATTCGGAGGCCTTGCCGAGCGTAGACCTTGATGAACAGCAATTGGAATTGATCACCGGAATCTATCGCCAGACCGATGGCGCCACGCTGGAAGTGGTGGTGGAGCGGGGCGCTGTGTTCCTGCGCCGGACAGGCGATTTTATCGCCGAGCTTTTGCCCCTGGGCGGCGAGGCATTTCGAATGCGAGCGATGGCCGACGTGGAGGTGTCCTTTGTGCGAGCCGGAGCGCACGAGCCCCCGACAGCCCTGCTCTTTCGCAATGGCGAGGACGCGCCCGTTGAGGCGGTCCGATCCGGCACGCCCTGAAGGGTCTGCGGCAAATCAGCGAGGCGGGGCCACCCTAAATCCGTTTTCCTACTCGCGCCGCAATCGCTAAGCCCCCAATCGGAGACCGTCGCAAGACTGGTCAGACTTCAGGAAGCCTGCGGGCGGCGGCCCAGTCCTTTTCATTTGGGCAGGGAGGTCTGGCGCATTTTTTTGAAAACCACCCGAGCCCAGCAGGGAGAGGTGCGTTTTCGACTTTTGGACTGTGTAACCTGTGTCTCCAACACAAGTTGTGCGGAGGAGGCGCAGTCCGGGCGTGATCACTCTGCGCCGGAGGGTGCGCCAAGCGGGCCGGTGGCAAAGGCCTCCGCGCTCAGGACGTAGATCAGGTGCAGCACGCGCTTGCCCTGATATTGCGAGAGATCGGTCTTGCGGCTGCGCACAGCCCCCAGCCGCTCCACCGCAATGCGCGAGCGGTAATTGGTCTCGCCGACCTTGAAGTGGACGCGGTCAAAACTTTGAAAGGCGTGGGCCAGCATCAGGCGCTTGACCTCCTGATTGAAGCCCTTGCCCCAGCATTTCGGGCTGAAGAAGGTCCAACCGATTTCGGGGTATTCGCCGTCTTCGTCTTCGTAGACGCGGAATTGAGAGGTGCCGATCACCGCGTCTTTGTCGCAATCGATCGCAACAAGCGCGCCGGTGTTAGCCAGCGCGTCGGCGAAGAATTGGGCGAAGACCTCTTCGCGCCAGCGGTCATGAATGGGATGCTGCTCCCACACGGCCGGGTTGCTGGCGATAGCGAACAAGGCGTCGCGGTCTTCCTCGCGCAGGGGGCGCAGCAAGACGCGTTCGCTTTGGAGGGTCGGTTGCCGGTCCATCAGGCGCGCTCGGTCAGGGGTGCCCCGCCCTAGCCGGTGACCTCGGCGATGGCGGTGAGGAACTTGTCGATGTTGTCCATGGTGAGCCCGGCAATGTTGATCCGTCCGGATCCGGCCATGTAAATGCCGTGCTCTTCGCGAAGGCGCACGACCTGCTCCTTGGTCACGGGCAGGACGGAAAAGAGACCGTTCTGAGCGCCGAGCGGGGTGAGATCGACGCGACCAACCGTGCCGGCGGCTGCCAGCCGCTCGCGCACCTGGCGCATGCGGGCGCGCATCTGGTCGAGCTCATCGGTCCAGACCTGCGTCATCTTGGGATCGCGCAGGATCAGGCGGACGGCGGCGGCGCCGTGATCGGGCGGCATCGACCAGGCGGCGCGGGCCAAAGCGTTGGCGTTGGAGAAAGCGGTGTCGAGCGTCTCGGCCTCGCCCTCGCCCGCCATGATGTAGAACGCGCCGACGCGGTCGCGATACATGCCGAAGTTCTTGTCGCAGCTGTAGGCGATGAAGGCTTCGGGAACCTTGGCAAGGACGCTGCGCAGGCCGGAGGCGTCTTCGTCCAAGCCTTCACCAAGGCCCTGATAGGCGGTGTCGATGATCGGGAAGATGCCGCTCTCGGCAATCGCATCGCCGATCGCGGCCCAGTCGTCGGGCGTGTAGTCGATGCCGGTGGGGTTGTGGCAGCAGCCATGGAGCAGAACGCCGTCGCCCGGCTGACTGCTCCGGATGGCGTCGAGCACAGCGGTAAGGTTGGCGGTGCCATCGGCGTTCGCATGGTCAAACGGGACGAGGGTCAGGCCCAGGTCGTCGATGATCTGCTTGTGGTTGGGCCAGCTGGGCGTGCCCATGTGAAGCCGGGTCATCCCCGCCTTCTGCGCCAGCGCCAGTGCGAGGCGCACCGCGCCGGTTCCGCCCGGGGTCTGCATGCCGGAGATACGACCGCCCATCGTGGCGTTGTCGCCAAAGATATAGGGCATCAGCGCGTTGACAAAGCCCATATCGCCTTCGGGTCCGAGATAGCTCTTGGATTCTTGTGTATCGACCAGCGCCTGTTCGGCCTCCTTGATCGCGGAAAAGACGGGTGTGGCACCCTGGCCGGTGCGATAGACACCCACGCCAAGGTCGACCTTGTCGGGGCGCTCATCAGCGGCGTGGAGCTTGATCAGCGCGAGCAGCGCATCGGGCGATTGGGCGTCGAGTCGGTTGAGCATGCGAAACGCGATGGCGCGGCCTGGTGCTTCGCGCAACCGCCTTTCGCTTTCCTACGCGATACTAAGGGGTCATCGTGCGAATCAGAACGGCAACCAGCGCTGCTTTTTTGAGAACTTCATATAGCCCGCGTTGACCCCGAGGCGTACGCCCGCGCCCATCCGGATCGGGATCAGGACAACATCGCCGCGGCGCATATAGCTCGCGTGTAGGCCGCCCACGAGATAGGCCTGCCCCTCGCCCGCCGGGTAACGCTTGAAGAGATCTTCGCTGTCGTACAGATTGTAGACAAGGACAAAGGTGTTGGCCGCGTTGGCGCCCGCGTCAAACCCGACCGAGGGACCGGTCCAATAAACCTTGCGATCGCCCTCGATCTTGTGATGCAGCGTTCCCGAACCGTAGCGCGCGCCGAAAATGAAGGCGCCGCCCGCTTCGCGTCCAACGATATAGCCGTTGGGCTGGCCTTCCTTCTTGAGGAGGTCCTCGATCAGCTTGGCGAGCCCCTTTGCGCCTTTGCCAAAGACCCCTTCGGCGGCGCCGATCAGATCATCTTCAGCGTAGGTGCTCTCGTTGATAGCCATCGCTCCGGAAGTGTCGGAGGCCGCAGCGACGGTTTCGCCTTCTCCGACGCTGGCGCCGCTGGCCGGATCCACCCACTGGGCCGCGCCAGAGCTTTCGGGCGGCTCGGAATAAAACGCGAATTCATCGTCAAATCCTTGGGCGTCCGACACCGGCGTCGGATCCGAGGAGACCGGCACAGGCTGCGCTGCACCGACCTCCACAGGGACGCGATCACCGGGAGCGGCCGCAGCGGGGACAGCGGTCTCGTTGGGGAGCATCGGCGTCAGATCGGCGTCGATCGCCCCATTTGCCGGCTCCGCTTCCAAGAGCGCGTCGTTCGGGTCAAAGACTTCAAGATCCTGCGCGGCGAGGGGGCTCGTGGTCAGAACGGCCAAGGCCAAGGCGGCGAGCGCCAATGCGAGCCAACGCGCCGGCGCGCCGTTAGAGAGGAAGAGCGTGGGCACCATCGGATAGGGTTTGGCGGTGTTCTTCATTGTGCGACCTTTCGGAGCGTTTCCTGGCGTTCACGCCTTGCGCCGCTCCAGCAGACTCCGGTGGCCGGGATACAGCAAGAATTCGGCGGCGAACCGAATCGAAAACGCGTCGAATGGATGCAAATGCCGCCTTGGACCTGAATGGCATACGAACTTCTCCCTAGCCTCCGCCTGAGCTTTACAGGGTTTAGGCTGGTCAAAAATTTGCTCCTGCCCGCTTGCCGCTCTGTGTTGCGGCGACTATAGCGCGCGGCTCGCAGATAAGAATGCGCTGCGGAGACGTGGGTGAGTGGCTGAAACCAGTTCCCTGCTAAGGAACCATACCTACTACGGGTATCGAGGGTTCGAATCCCTCCGTCTCCGCCACCTATACCATCCCAAGAGATCCCAGAAAGTCCCTGAAAGCCGCAGAATTCTGCGGTTTTTCGGACTTGCATCGGAATCTCTAGTTCTTATTTTGTTCTAACCCTTCCCACACTTTCTACCCACCATTGTGGGAGCAGATGTGGGAAGAGAACCAGGATAGATGGCTATGGGAAAACTTTCCGCTGCTCAGATTCGAGCTCTCACTAAACCGGGCCGCTACATGGATGGCGATGGACTATCGCTGCTGCTCACCGCCCCAAGAAAGGGGTATTGGGTGCTGCGCGCAACCATAAACGGGCGCAGAAGGGACATCGGCCTAGGGCCGCTAGACTTGGTGAAATTGGCTGAAGCGCGCGAACTCGCGAGCGACATGCGCCGCGATATTCAGCGAGGCATTGATCCGATCGAAGAGCGCAAGCGCCAGAAAATCGAAATCCTCACGTTCAAGGCCGCCGCAGAGAAGGTCCACACGGAGCAGAAAGCAACCTGGAAGAACGGCAAGCATCAGGATCAGTGGATCAAGACGCTCGAAACCTATGCCTTCCCGAAGCTTGGCGACAGACTCGTTAACGACATCGAGGGACCGCTCATCCGTGAAGTGCTTCTCGATTTCTGGCTGGAAAAGCCAGAGACGGCTCGCCGAGTAAAGCAGCGGATAGGCGTTGTTTTGGATTGGGCATACGCAAACGGAATGCGCGCGACCGAAGCGCCGATGCGCTCGCTGAGCCGTGCCCTGCCAAGACAGCCCAAGCAGGACGGCCATTTCGCTGCGATGCCCTATGAGGATGTCCCAACTTTCTTGAAGCATCTGCACAAGCGAACGAATGTCGCACGGCTCGCGCTTGAGTTCCTGATCCTGACTGCCTCTCGATCGGGCGAAGTGCGGGGTACTAAATGGGCGGAGATCAATCTGGACGCAAAGCTCTGGACTGTCCCTGCTGAGCGGATGAAGGTTGGAAAGGAACACGTGGTACCGCTGACCGATGCGGCAATCGACGTGCTCGAACGTGCCAGACCTTACTACGCTGAATGCAGCGATCTGGTCTTCCCCGGTCGCAACGTCTTGCGCCCGATGTCCGACATGACGCTGCTCAAGATCCTGCGTTACTCGAAACTACCCTTCACGGTGCACGGCTTTCGATCTGCGTTCCGAGATTGGGTCGCCGAGAAGACAAGCTACCCCGGCGAAGTGGCGGAAGCGGCGCTAGCGCACTCGGTCAGTAACAAAGTGGAGGCCGCCTATCGCCGCACCAACTACCTGGACAAACGACGCGAGCTGATGCGCGAGTGGTCGGATTTCTGCGTGGGAAGATAAAGAAGCGCTCTGGTGGGCATGACGGCTTTGCGCCCCAATCCAAGACGTAGCCATCCGAGATCTTAGTTCCCGAAAGCGGACATTCTCTGAGGCCATTCTGGCCAAGGAGAAGAACATGACATACTCACACTTTGACCCTGCAACTCAAAATCGAGTGCCCTGGAATTTCGGTGCGAAGATCGGGCCCAAGTGGCCGTTCAATCAGAAGCAGATCTGGGCGATCCGTTTCTTTCTAGATCGAGAAGAGCGCGTTCGAGATCGAGCGCTGTTTGACTTGGCGATCGATAGTAAGCTGCGAGGCTGTGATCTCGTTGAGCTGAAGATCGGCGATCTGGTTAGCGGTCCAGAAGTCAGGACCAGAGCGACGATCACTCAGCGTAAGACAGGTCGGCCCGTTCAGTTCGAAATTGCGTCGGATGCTCGTGCAAGCTTGTTTGCCTGGTTGGAGCTCAGAGGTGGCGACGTCCAGGACTTCGTCTTTCCGAGCAGAGTCGATCCCGCTCGGCACCTGAGCACGCGACAATACGCTCGACTTGTTGATGAGTGGGTAACAGCTATCGGCTTGCGGCCCGAGGAGTACGGCACCCACTCACTGCGCCGAACCAAGGCTTCGATCATCTACAAAGCCACAGGGAATATCAGGGCCATCCAGATCTTGCTTGGTCATTCCAAGATCGAAAACACCGTGCGGTACCTTGGCGTCGACATTGAAGACGCTCTTACGCTTGCGGAGAAAACTGAGATCTGACTGCTCACGGGCGCTGGCTCGAAGAGAGCCGGCGTCCGCTATTGGGAGTGATAGCGAACACAGCGGATTGCCGCAGTATGGCTTTCTATCGACTTGATCGAGCTTAGGAACCTGTAGCCGGAGCCTTCATCGCGAGATCAACGCATCAAAGAACAACCGTGCAGCGCCAGCGTAGATCGCGCGGCGCTCATTTTCGATGAACCCGACATGGCCGTCTGACCCTTCTACCAGGAACAGCTCACCGCGCGCCCCTTGAGTTTGGTATGCATCGGTAATCGCGCATCCACCTGACACGACCAGGCCCGTGTTGCTCGATCCCTCAGTTGCAGTGCCGCAGGGCACTACCGGATCAAATTCTTCATGCGCAGCGAAAAGCAGAGCCGAACTGACATCAACCCACCCCAGCTCAAGTATGGCCCCGGACAGAGGCATCGCCCCGCTTATCTCTGAGCTTGTCGTCAGATTGTCGCCGATCATTCCGAATGGGCCACCATTGGCGTCGATATAGTTACGCAAAGCTGCCGCGGCGATCGTATCGCTCGGATCGATCGTGGCCGCGACCGCTGCCATGACCCCACCGGCCGATTCACCGCTCACAAAGATCGCATCGGATCGGACACCGAGTGCATTCGGTCCTTCTGCATCAGCACGAAAGAAGCGGACGGCGGCGAACATGTCATGCGTGGCCTGGATTCCAGCAATCGCCAGATCTTCAGCATTGGCGGGCTGTGCCCCCAAGACCCGATAGTCAATCGTTGCAGCGACATAGCCGCGCCGGGCAAAGGCTTGCGCAATGGGTTCGACACCTTCGCGATCTTGAGCGATAAAGCCACCGCCTGAAGCCACGATCATAACCGGGCGATTAGTCACCGTGTCGCCAGCGGGAGCGTAAAGATCGAGAAACAGGCCAGGCGCGTACTCTACCCCTCGCCGCACATCTAAGTCGGTAAAAACCTCATCGACAAAGCGTTGGCTGATTTCGGTCTCATCGGTCACATTGATCGTAACGGAAAGACGGTCGCTGGCCCCGCTCGGGTCGCTCACGACAAGGTCAATTTCATAGCTATTGTCGCCATCAGCATCCAAGGGAGACTCGAAGTCTGGCGGCGAAACAAACGCAACTTCACCCGACGCACTGTCAATTGAGAACTGCGACGCATCCGTGCCTTCAAGC
>CALCCG010000254.1 GCA_937899785.1 uncultured Erythrobacter sp.
CTCAGCCCCCTCAACCAAGCTGGCCGCATAGGTCACCAATTGGCGGTTGATCGACTTTGATGAATTGCTGGCAGCAAAGGCGAGAAGGTGCAAAGCAAGGGTCCTTTCGAGATAACAGGGAGGATCAACCTATCCACGCCATTCACGGCGTTCCTCGGCCGCGCGCAAAACGTCATAAGCAACTTGAAGTTTCTGAAATTCCTCGGCGGCCTCCTGATCTCCGGGTTTCACGTCCGGATGGACCTCCTTCGCGCGCGTTCGGTAAGCCTTCTTAATCGCCGTAAATTCGGCATCGGCCTCTAGCTCAAGAACTTCCAGCGCGCGCATTTCATCCGCGCTGCGCGAGCCGTCCCCTGATCCCGTCCAACCATAGTGAGCGCTTTCCGCGTAGCCGGCGTTTGACTGGCGCTCCGCCTTGGCCCGTTCCTCCTTTTCAGCCTTATCGAGACCTTCGAAATAGTCCCACTTGGCGTTGTACTCAGCGGCGTGCTTCTGGCAAAAGTACCAGCGCTCGTTGCTGTTTGGCGCCTTGGGTGCCGGGCAAATCCCGGGTTCGTTGCATCCCGCTCGATCGCAAATGCGGACATTGGTTGCCTCACGCGCCGCTTCGTATCCGCGCCAGCGAGGGAAGCCCCAATCGTTGGATCGGCCTGCGCGGCTCATGGTTGGACGCACGATGCGCAAAATGGGTTGGGGGGCGCTTGCATAGCTTCCGTTTAGGGTTGCCAGGCGCGAATGGGAAGCCATGTGATCCCTCATCCGCGAACGGGAACCGATCAAAACCAGGGCCGTTAAGTGGCCTGGACGCGGTAAACCCTCTCCCTCCCGCGCACGCCGGATTATTCACCATGAGCCAACAACTGACTCTATCCAGTCTGATCTGCGCCACAGCCCTTGTCTGGCTGTGCGCAGCGGCACGCGCAGGCGCGCTACTGGCAGGTTCAGCCTAGACTGAACCGAGCCTTCAAAACCCATCCCTCGTAAACCGTAGGCCTGTTCCCAACCCTTGCCGATCTAGTTGATGACAACGCTCGCCGCGCGGCGGTTCTGCGCCCAGGCTGACTGGCTAGAGGCGAGCGCAACCGGGCGTTCTTTGCCAAAGCTCACCGTGGTGATCCGACTGGCGGCAATGCCCAAGCTAACGAGATAGTTCTTTGCCGCGTTCGCGCGCCGCTCACCGAGCGCCAAATTGTATTCACGCGTGCCGCGTTCGTCGCAGTGTCCTTCGATTGTGAAGGTGACAGCGGGATACTGGGCAAAGTACTGCGCCTGCGCCTGCAGCGAGGCGGCGTCGGCGCTGTCGATGTTGAACCGATCGGTGTCGAAATAGACGGTGGTCGAGTTGCCGACCGCTCCGGCAAAATGCGCTTGTGTGCCCGGCATCGGCCCGGTTGGTCGCGGCGGAGGAGGGGGTGTCGGAGCGGCAGCGGGGCGGCTCGTATTGACCGGTTCGGGCGGCAATTCCTGGGGCGCCTCTTTCGAGCAAGCCACAGTGGCGCTAACAACGGCGAGCAGCAGGGCGATCTTGGCAGGCTTGTTCATGGCGTTTCCTTTCGTATCGGGGCGTCTGCGATCAGTGTACACTGGGATTATGGCGGGCCTTTGGCCCCAGTGTTTCAACCCGTTTCAGTGTCATGGGCGAATGGGTCCCCAAGCTGGGTCGGATGCGTCCACGGGGGTGGGCAAGCGCCGTTCGTTGCGCCCGGTCAGGTCGACTTGCCAAAGCGAGGAACGCCCCGAATTGCGCGTGGTTCGGAAGAACTGGATGATGCGGCCATTGGGCGCCCAGGTCGGCGCTTCGTCCTGCCAGCCGCTGGTGAGCACTTTGAGACCGCGCCCTGATGGCGTCATCACCGCGACGTTAAAATCCCCGGCAATGCGGGTGAAG
Organism: uncultured Erythrobacter sp.; assembly: GCA_937899785.1. Lineage (GTDB taxonomy): Bacteria > Pseudomonadota > Alphaproteobacteria > Sphingomonadales > Sphingomonadaceae > Erythrobacter. The sequence goes on from CALCCG010000254.1 coordinate 1,889, forward strand.
GCGATCTGGTCTCCGCGCGGGCTCCATTCCGGCGTCGCGCAGCGTCCGCCAAAAAAGGTGATGCGCCGCTGATTGTCTCCATCGGCGTCCATCACATAGCATTGCTGCGTCCCCGACCGATCGCTTTCGAACACGATCTTCGAACCATCGGGTGAGTAGCTTCCGCCAATATCAATCCCCGGTGTGCTGGTGAGCCGCGCCGAGCGGCCGCCCTTGACCGACACGCGATAGATATCGGTGTTGCCCGCCACCGCCATCGAATAGAGGATCGTCTTGCCATCGGGCGACCAGCGTGGCGCCAGCGTCGGGTTGCGGTTCTCGGTGACCAGCGTCTGCTCGCCGCTCCCGATATCGTAGACATAGATGCGCGGGTTCCCATCGACATAGGAAAGATACAGGATCTTCGAATAGTCCGGCGAATAGCGCGGAGTGAGCGCGGTCGCGCTGCCCAGGGTGATAAAGCGGTGGTTCGCTCCGTCGGAATCCATGACCGCAAGACGCTTGACGCGGCGATCCTTAGGACCGGTCTCCGCGATATAGGCGATGCGGCTGTCAAAGAACGGGTCTTCCCCGGTGAGCCGCGCGTAGATGAGGTCCGAGCATTTGTGCGCCGCACGGCGCCAGTCGGCTGGACGCACAACATACCCCTCGCGGATCAGTTCATCCTGAAGCGCCACGTCGTATAGGTAACACCCCACCACGATGCGATTATCCGAACGCGCCCGGACATAGCCATGCACCAGCATTTCGGCCCCCCGTCCGCTCCAACTGGACCAACTGGGGTCTGTGATTTGCGCAAAGGACGGCTTGGGCAGACGATCCGGACCACTGGGCTTGAATAGACCGTTATTGCGCAGATTTCCTGTGATCACCCGCGCGATCTCACGCCCCAGCGCGGCGGTTCCGTCCGCGTTGGCGGGCGTGGGCTGGTCGCGATCGGTCGCAAAAGAGGGGATGGCGATGCCGAGGTCCTGCCAGTCGCTGGTGGCGGTAACGGTGCCCCTCAGCGGGCCTTCATCCTCCAGCTCCTCTCCTGCGATCGTGAGCGCTTCCACCTCACCGCCTTCGGCAAGCGGTTCCCCAACGTCCTGGTTCTGCGCCCATGCGGGGGCCGCAAGCGCGATGGCGAAGGCGAAGGCGCAAAGGGTGCGTGCAGTGTGTTTCATTTACAGCCTTATGTTGAATTCCCACTCGAGCTCTTTCCAACGATTATAGAATTGCTCGGGTAAGTTGAAAGATGCCGCGCGACGAACGGCGCGAATGGCCCGTTCGCAGTGCAACGCGGCTTGCGGCCGGTTGCTGGCGGTAACGCTGCTGGGAATGTTCCTACACCGCGGAGTGCCGCTTAGCGAACCGTCGGGGTTGAGCCGCCAAGTCACAACCGAGCGCAGGCGTTCCGCGTCCACTCCGCTGGGCGGTGACCAGTGCGGGCGCAGCTGGCGCGTGATGGCGGAGGCAAGCGCGGCGCGTTCGGCCCGCCCGAAGGTGGCGGCGGGGGCAGCGGTCTCGTCTGTGTCGCTAGAACTGCCAGAGCCAGCGAGAAAGTCATCACCAATGCGCGAGCCTTCGGCCTCTTTGGCGGGCTGGGAGGCGGTTGGGCTGGGCGTTGGCGCAGGCGTGCGATCGGGGCGGCTGCGCTTGCGATCAGGCGCGGTCGCTTGAGTGGTCGACTGGCGCGTGACGGTCGGTGGCGGCGGTGTGTCTTGTGCCTCGGGCGCAGCTTCTTCGGTCGGCGCCTCTTCTACCGGCGGTGCCACCGTATCGGACAAGACTGGCGCAATCGCCTCGCGGCTTTCGAGCACAACATCTCGGGCGGTGGCTTCAAGGCTGACCTCGGTGGCGAGGCTCACCGTCATGCGTTGTTCGAATTCGGGGATAGGTGGCGGCGGCGGTTGCAGCACGAACAGCGCCACGACCCCAATATGCAGAGCCACCGCGACCACAAGGCCGGTGGTGTCCTCCTGGCGAAATGTCGTCACCTCTCCCATACACTTGGTTCGCTATGGCGGGCTAACTGAACCGCTGGTGACCAGCGAGATCGAAGTGAAGCCAGCGCGGTTCAACTCACCGAGCACAGCCATCGTCCGACCGTAGTCGAGATCTTTATCGCCGCGGAAAACGACGATCGGCAAGTCGCCGTCGGCGCCGCGGTTAAGCTGGGCAAGCGCTTCGGAGAACGCACCATCGTCGACCGCTTCGTTTTCGATGTAGATGACGCCCTGGCTATCGACCGAGATTGTGACTTGCTCAGGGGTCTGGTCGACCGCGTTGGCACGGCTGTCGGGCAGCTCGATCGGCACTCCTACGGCAAGCAGCGGAGCGGTCACCATGAAGATGATGAGCAGCACCAGCATGACATCGACGAACGGCGTCACGTTGATCTCGGCCATCGGCGCGCGGCGTGAGCCCCGCGAGGACCGCCGAGCGCCGCCGCCCGAAGAGACGTTCACGCCCATCAGGCTTTATCGAGCTCGCGGCTCAGCCCAGCGTGAACCTTGTCGGCGAAGCGGTGAAGCCGCGCCTCATAGTGGTTCACCCGCGCGGAAAAGCGATTGTAGGCGATAACCGCCGGAATAGCGGCAAACAGGCCTATAGCGGTCGCAAACAGCGCCTCGGAGATACCCGGCGCGACCACTGCGAGCGAAGAGCTTTCCTGCGCGCCGATCTGGAAAAAGCTGTTCATGATGCCCCAAACGGTCCCAAACAGGCCCACAAAAGGGGCGACAGAGCCCGTCGTGGCGAGGAAGTTGAGCTTTCCCGCCAAATCGTCGGCTTCTTCGGCTATCTGGCTGTCCATCGCCGCTGCAATCCGCTCACGCGCTGCGGCCTTGTCCACCTGGCGTCCATTCGCCGTCGAGCGCTTCCATTCGTCAAGGCCCGCGCTCGCCACCCGGGCAGAGGGCACCTCGTCACGCATCTCACGGGACAGCAAGCTCTCGCGGTCTTTGGTCTCCCAAAAATCCTTCTCGTAGCCGCGCGAACGCCCCTCAAGCCGTCCGGCACGGAGCGAAAAGGCAACGATGATCGTCCACACCCAAACGCTCGCAAGGATTAGGCCGACCATGACGATCTGGACAACGATATCAGCGTCAAGGAGCAAGGCGAGCGGATCAAGGCGGGAGGAAGTGGCCGTCAAAAACGGTAGGATCGAGCTGGTCATGCAGTTTCTTTGTCCATGAAGGTTTTGAATGCGGCGCGCCAATCGGCTGGTTGGCGACGCGGGCGCCCTGAGAGAGAAATGAAGCCAACTCGCAAAGTTGCCTCGCATAAGGTGTCTTCGCCACGCCGAGCAATCTGATGCATCCGGCAGCTCGCCGCACCAAGTTCGGTGCAGCGCGTTTCGATAATCACGTCATCGTCGAGCCTCGCCGGGGCGAGGTATCTGAGGTTTACCTCCGACAAGGCGTAAGCCCCATCGCCGCTTTCGATCGCAGACCGCTGGTCGATGCCGAGCAACCGCAGGAGATCTGAACGTGCGCGCTCGAACCAGCGCAGATAATTGGCGTGATACGTGATGCCAGAAAGGTCGGTGTCTTCGTAATAGACCCGCACCGCGTAGAGGTGAAGCGAGCCGTCGAGTACGCCGCCAGGAGGAGTGGGTTGGACCATCGGTGCGGGTGTTAACGGAAGCGCGATTCCCATGCCACCTGCTTTTGCGTTTCAAATTGTGAACCTGCGGCGAATGGCGCTCTATCGCGCCATTACCATCGGCCCAATGAATTGGCCGGCGAGGATATGCACATGCAAATGGGGCACTTCTTGCCCGCCATGTCGGCCGATATTCGCGAGCAAACGATAGCCTGGCTCGACCAGCCCCATCCGGCGCGCAACGTGACCGACCGCGCGAACAAAGCCCGCAATCTCTTCTGCGGACGCCTTAGCGGAGAAATCGTCCCAGCTGACATAGGGGCCCTTGGGGATGACGAGCGTGTGCACTGGCGCTTGCGGGTTGATGTCTTCAAAGGCGTAGGACCATTCGTCCTCATAGACTTTATGAGAGGGTATCTCCCCACGCAGAATCTTGGCGAAGATGTTGTTCTCATCATAAGGAAGCGTCGGGTCGATCGGCATCTTCTACTTTTCCTTGCGGCTCGCTTTTTCGGCGATCCCTGAGACGCCGTGACGTCGATCCAATTCAGCCAGCACCGCTTTGAGCGGGACGTCTTTGGCGTTCAGCAGCACCAGGAGGTGAAACAGCAGATCGGCGCTTTCGCTGACGAGCTCCTCGTTGCTGCCTGAAACAGCCGCGATCACCGCCTCAGTTGCTTCCTCACCCACTTTTTGCGCAATCTTAGGCACGCCCTTGGCGTTGAGGCTGGCCACATAGCTCTCGTCGGGAGAGGCCGTGCGGCGCTCGGCGATGGTCTTTTCGAGGTGTTCGAGAGTGCGCATGGGATGAGCCTCTTGCTCAGATACCGCGCGCAGGCAAGCCCGCGTCGCGCAAAGCCTTGTGCGCGTCTGAGATCGAGTGGGTGCCAAAGTGGAAAATGGATGCAGCCAGAACCGCGCTTGCGCCGCCTTTCTTCACGCCATCGACCAGGTGACCGAGCGTGCCGACACCGCCGCTCGCGACCACCGGGATATCGACCCGGTCAGCGATCGTGCGGGTGAGGTCGAGATCGTATCCGGCCTGAGTGCCATCGCCGTCCATGCTGGTGACGAGCAGCTCGCCCGCCCCAAGATCGGCGACGTTCGCTGCGTATCCGACCGCGTCGATCCCTGAGGGTTTACGACCACCATGGGTAAAGACTTCCCACTTGCCCTCTCCAACGCGGCGTGCATCGACGCTGGCGACCACGCACTGACTGCCGAAGCGCGCTGCGATCTCGCTAACCAGTTCGGGCCGCGCCACGGCCGCTGAGTTGATGGCAACCTTATCTGCGCCCGCGAGCAAGAGCGCGCGCGCATCCTCTACACTGCGCACCCCGCCACCGACGGTGAGCGGCATAAAGCAGACCTCGGCGGTACGCTTCACGATATCGAGCAGCGTGCCACGGCCCTCATGGCTCGCTGAAATGTCGAGAAAGCACAGCTCGTCTGCGCCCGCCGCGTCGTAAGCGCGCGCTTGCTCCACCGGATCGCCCGCGTCCTTGAGCTCAACAAAGTTCACACCCTTCACCACGCGACCCTCGGCCACGTCGAGACAGGGAATGACGCGAATTCGGACGGTCATGCCGCCTCGCCCATCGCGATAGCGGCGGCCAAGTCCAATTTCCCTTCGTACAGAGCGCGCCCGGTAATGACGCCCTCGATCCCTTCACCGGCGTGCAGCGCAAGAACGTGGATGTCATCGAGCCCCTTCACCCCGCCGCTCGCGATGACCGGAATGTCGACCTGCCGGGCAAGCTCCACGGTCGCGTCGATATTGACGCCCTTCAAAAGGCCATCTCGGCCGATATCCGTAAAGAGAAGTGAGGCCACGCCTGCATCCTCGAACCGGCGCGCCAGATCGACCACAGGCACGTCGGAGACTTCCGCCCAACCCTCGGTCGCGACCATGCCGTCGCGCGCGTCAACCGCGACGACAATACCGTTCTCCCACTCGCGCGCCATTTGTTTGACGAAGTCCGGGTTCTTGAGCGCGGCCGAGCCCATGACCACCCGGCTGACACCCAGGTTAAACCAGCTCTCTACACCGGCTGCGTCGCGGATACCGCCGCCCAGCTGCACGTGCCCGGGAAAGTCAGCCAGGATGGCTTCGACGGCTTCACGATTCTCGGTCCGACCGGCAAAGCTGCCGTCGAGATCGACCACATGCAGGAACTCGGCGCCCTCATCCGCAAACCGCATCGCTTGAACGGCAGGGTTATCGCCATAGATGGTCGCGCGATCCATATCGCCCTCGGCAAGCCGGACCACGTCTCCGCCTTTGAGATCGATGGCTGGAAAAACAATCATGACGGTTTCCAATCGAGGAAGCGCGTCAGGAGTTCCAACCCATAGGACTGACTCTTTTCCGGGTGAAACTGCACACCCAGAATGTTGTCGCGCGCGACGGCAGCCACAAGGCCTTCACCATGATCGGTCATCGCGGCAATGTCTGAAGGGTTTTCAGCGGCAAAGTGGTAGGAGTGCAGGAAGTAGGCCTCGCCTGGATCAATCACCGCATGGCCGCGCGCATGCGGCAGCAGAGCAACATCGTTCCAGCCCATATGCGGCACCTTGATAGCAGGATCGCGCGGCTCGATCCGGCGCACTTCGCCCGGTATCCAGGCCAGTCCCTTGTGCACGCCGAATTCCAGGCCGCGGTCTGCGAGCAGTTGCATACCAACACAAATACCCAAAAACGGCGCTCCTCCGACCGCGACGCGCTCAGTCATCGCCTCGATCATGCCGGGGACCGTTCTAAGGCCATCGGCGCAAACTTGGAACGCCCCCACACCGGGCAACACGATCCGATCTGCCGCGCGCACAATGTTGGCGTCTGCCGTGACCTTAACCCTGGCGCCCACCGCCTTCAGAGCGTTGTAAACCGAATGCAGATTGCCCGCGCCGTAATCGACGAGGGCCACGACTTCAGCCACCAAGCTGTCCCTTCGTGCTTGGGATAGCGCTTCCTTTGCGCGGGTCGCGCTCTACTGCGCTGCGCATTGCGCGGGCGAAACCTTTGTACAGGCTCTCGCAGATATGGTGGTTGTTGACGCCGTAAAGCAGCTCCATGTGCAAGGTCAGCCCACAAGTCTGCGCAACAGAGTGAAACCAGTGCTCGATCAGCTCGGTGTCCCATTCGCCCAGCTTCTCCTGCGTGAAACCAGCCTTCCAAACGAAATAAGGCCGCCCCGAAATGTCGAGCGCCACGCGGCTGAGCGTTTCATCCATCGGCGAATAGGCGTGGCCATAGCGCCCGATCCCCGCCTTATCGCCCAGAGCCTGCGCGAGCGCCTGGCCCAGCGCAATCGCGCTGTCTTCGGTCGTGTGGTGCTGGTCGACATGCAAGTCGCCCTCAACCTTCATGAGCACATCGATCAATGAGTGCTTGGAAAACTGTTCCACCATAAGATCGAGAAACCCGATTCCCGTCGACACCTCGTAATGGCCTGGTCCGTCGAGATTTACGGAGATGGAAATCTTGGTTTCCGCGGTGTCACGAGTGATCGAGCCGGTGCGAGACGCAGGATTGAGGGCGCGAGTGTCAGCCATGGCTCGCGCTATAGGCGGCCTGAGGTGAGGCGCAAGAGGGCGGCGGCGCTCTGGTGCAGCGAAGGCTGCCGCGACGCTGTGTCTAAAACCATCAACAGAATGTCCAATATCATTTACACCACAGGCCACGAAACGCTTGACCCCGCCCGCCCCTCGCTTCACCACTCACCCTATTATGACGGACGACACCCCCGATAGCCTCATCCCCTATGATGAGATCGTCCAGGAAGCGCTGCGTGCCGTAGTCGGGCGCGTCCTGGGCTCGATCGAGCAGAGCGGTGGAGAACTGCCTGGCAATCACCATTTCTATATCACGTTCAAGACGGGCGCGCCGGGGGTTTCGATCCCACCTCATCTCAAAGAGCGCTTCCCCGACGAAATGACAATCGTCCTTCAAAACAAGTTCTGGGAACTCGAAGTTCGCGAGGAAGGCTTTTCGGTGGGCCTTTCGTTTAATCAAATCCCGGCGAAACTCGACGTGCCCTTTGCCGCGATCACCGCGTTTGTTGATCCTGCGGTCGATTTTGGGCTGCAGTTCCAGGCGACCGTAGCGGACATCGCACCAGAGGCGCACGAGGACGCTGAGAATGATGGCGCTGTGGCGGGAATCTCCGATGACGGCGACGAGGACGGCGATGGAAGCGACCCGAGCTCAAATGTTGTCACCGTGGATTTTGGCCGGAAGAAGTGAACTCGCTCGACGGATGTACGAACGAATCCCGCGGCGGTTTGCTCGATTACTCGGCAGCCAGTCCTTAGCGTCGATCCATGGGCATGCGCACATCGCAAAAGGTTTCCCGCAAACTTGATGAGGACCGGTTGGCCCGCGAGGCCAGCCCGCTACATCTCACGCCGCGCCCCAACGCTGCGACCAGCCTGCTTCTTGCTGATATCATCCTACGTGGCGCTTCGAGCCAGTTTCGAAAGAAGCTTGAGCGCCGGATCCCGTCAGTGGGCTCACCAAACGAAGAACACCAGCAAGGGCCGTTAGATGGGCGAACCCTACTCAAGAGCCTGGCGCTTTACGGCGCGAGCAAGCTTGCCAACCGCTCGCCTTGGGGCCTGGGGCTTGTCGCAGGTGGTCTCGGACTGAAGACGCTCTACGATCGTGGGAAGGCTCGCCGGCGGCGCCTTTCCGCTCAGACCGATGCCCAGGAAGACGCGTAAAGCGGTCGACGTTCCCCTTGATTAAAGCGGCTAGCTATCGCAGGCGGTGTCGATGGGCGAAGATGCGAATACACAACGGGTCAAAGAGCCGATCCAGACCAGCGCTCTGAAACGGCGCGGGCTGTTGTTTATCCTCTCGTCTCCAAGCGGGGCCGGCAAAACGACGCTGTCGCGCATGCTGCTGGAGGCGGACCCCGCCATCGAATTGTCGATCTCCGCCACCACTCGCCCGGCGCGCCCGGGCGAACAGGATGGAGTGCATTACCACTTCGTCACCGAGGCCGAATTCGATCGCATGATCGAAGAGGACGGTTTCTATGAATGGGCTGAGGTCTTCGGTTATCGCTACGGCACCCCCAAGGGCGCGATCCGCGAAGGGCTGAAAGCGGGCCGCGACTACCTGTTCGATATCGACTGGCAGGGAACGCAGCAGCTGTATCAGAAAGACCAGCAGGACGTTGTGAGCGTCTTCATCCTTCCGCCAAGCCTGCCCGAATTGCGCCATCGCCTCGAAGCCCGCGCGCAAGATAGCCGAGGTGTGATCGACGCGCGAATGGAACGCGCCCGCGCCGAAATCAGCCATTGGGCCGAGTATGACTATGTCGTCATCAACGACGATGTGGACGAGTGCTTTGACCGAGTGCGCGAAGTGCTGGACGCCGAACGCATGCGCCGCACGCGCCAGACAGGGCTGATCCCGTTTGTACGCGAATTGATGGGTTAGGCGCAGGCGGTTCTCGCCCCCACTCACCCGCCGGTTCGCGCTTACTGCGGCGGAAAGTCCATCAGGATCTTGGCCACACCTTCGCGCAGGTTTTCAGGCTCCAGACCTTCACCCCCTCCGCTGGCTTCCGCGCTGCCAAGCGTCTTCACGCCCGCACCATGCCACACCGGCGACTTGCGCTCCACGTCAAAGACATCAATTGCCAGCGTGCCCTTGGTGTAGGTGCGCGTTTCGCTGATGGTCGCGGGCCCGGTGTAGATGCCGGGATAAAGGCCGGGGTAATACGTACGGCCCCAACGCCAATTGGTGCGGTTGACGTAATAGTTGGTCGGCACCTGTGTGACGCGCTCTTCGTCGCGCGTGCCCACGGTGAAAGAAACCGCAAAATCCGCCGCGTTTCGATCATCGGTGTAGGTGAAGCCTTTCGCTTCGAGTTCGGCCTGGATCGCGCGGGCGATTTTGGGTTCGGCGGTCGGGGGAATGGGCAAATTTCCAAACACCGTCATCGGATCATCGCCCGCCCAGGAAAAGGTCTTATAACCGGAGAAGTCCTGCTCCGGATCAAAATCCGAAGAAAAAGAGCCGGTTGTCGAGCACCCAGCGAGCGCGACGCTCGCGGCGATCGATAGGACGAAGCGTTTGATCATGATGAGTCTCCCAAAAGCAAGATAAGAACAATGTCGCGATCCGACGCGCTGAATAGAGCTTGCCGAGCTTAGTTTTCCCCAGCGGGCGGCTGCGGGATCTCGGTGGTTTCAATCGCGCCATTGCCGTTGGCGTCGAGCATTTCGAACGGGTCGCGCTTTTGCGCGTTCCACTCCGCTCGCGTGACCGTGCCATCAAGGTCGGTGTCGTATTGCGGGATGATCTTGGCGAGCGCTTCGCCCATCTTCTTTTTGCGCACCGGGCCCCGGCGCGGCTTGTCCTTTTTGTTGATCACGCCGTCTTCGTTGCGATCAAGTTTGGAGAATTGCTCGGCGCGGTGCGTGGCGAACTCTTCCTTAGTGGTCGAGCCGTCCTCGTTCGCGTCCGCCTCTTTTAGGGTCTTCGCAAGCTGTTCGAGCGCCTGCAGGCGTTTTTCCGGATCCATCGCGGCGGCGCCCTCCGGCGCTTGCGCGGCGGTTGGCACGGCCAGCGCAAACAGCGCTGGCCCAACGGAAGCCGCGACACAGCGAAACGCCTTTCTCATGTGATTCCCTCCTGAGTCCCACTCCATAATTGCACGCAAGGGCGGCGCTGGACAGCGCTAACTGCGCGCGAAACAGGAACCGGCGCAATCTGCGAGAAACCGGCCAGTCCAAAGGCGCAGCGCCGCGTCGTTCCTCCCCTAGCCAACGCCAAGAAGAAGACCGCCCCGCGCACTGGCGAGACGGCCCTTTGGAACCAGAATTGCGAGATCGCCCTGCTTAGCCCGCTGGATCGGCAAAGTGCGTCGGCAGCAGCGCGTTGACAACACCGCCATCAACGGTGACCGTGTCGCCCACCACATAGTCGCCCGCACGGCTGCACAGATAGATTGCGGCCGCGGCCATATCTTCCTTGGTGCCGATCCGTTTCGACGGAATGCCAGCGGCGCTCGCGTCCGGCGCGTTCTTGGCGACCTTGTTCATCTCGCTGGCAAAGGCGCCCGGCGCGATCGAGGTCACCACGATATTGTCGCGGATCAGGCGCGCGGCCATGCGGCGAGTGAGTTGGATGACAGCGGCTTTGGAAGCCTGATAGGGATAGGTTTCCCATGGGTTGATCCGCTGCCCATCGATCGAGGAGACGTGGATCACTTTGGCGAGGTGATCGCCTTTGCCCGCTTCGACCAGCAGATCGTGCAGCTTTTGAGTGAGGAAGAACGGCGTTTTGACGTTTAAATCCATTGTGCGGTGCCAGCCAGCCTCAGTGAATTCCAGATAATCCTGGCCCCACGCCGCGCCCGCATTGTTGATCAGGATGTCGAGCTTGGTCTCGTTTTCCTTGATCGCGGCGACGAGCGTTTCGATGCCGTCCATTTGGCTAAGGTCAGCCGGGATACCGATGACTTTGTCCGCGCCGAACTCGTTGATGGTCTCCTGCATCTGCTCGACCTTGCGCGCCGAGATGTAGACCTTGGAGCACCCCGCGGCGAGCAAGCCTTCGACAAACATCTTGCCAATGCCGCGGCTTCCCCCGGTAACCAGCGCCACACGGCCTTCAAGGCTGAAGAGTTTTTGTACGTCCATCATTGTTCTGTTCTCTCCCTAGGGCCCCTTAGTATCCGCTCATCTCGGCCACGCGGTTCGCGTGGAAATAGGCATCGCCCAGGAACTCGCCCAGGGCCCGGTCACGCTTCATGTAAAGGCCAATATCGTATTCGTCGGTCATGCCGATCCCGCCATGCATCTGCACGCCTTCGCGCACCGCGAGGCCAGCGGCCTTAGCAACCTTGGCCTTGGCAACCGAGGTCATCAGGTCCGCGCTCTCAGCGCCCGCATCCGCGAGCTGCTGCGCCTTGATAACGACCGCGCGTGCGATTTCGACCTCGGAATAGAGGTGGCTGGCGCGGTGCTGCAGGCCCTGGAATTCGCCAATGAGCTTGCCGAACTGCTTACGCTGTTTGAGGTAGTCGATGGTCATATCCATCGCCCCGCGCGCCACACCCACGCCTTCCGCCGCAGCGCCGAGGCGGCCAGCCGTAAGCATGGCGTTCAAGACTTCGCGCCCGCCATCGACTTCGCCAATCACCGCGTCGCCGTCGAGTTCGACGCCATCAAAGGTGATATGGCTCGCCATCGAGCTGTCGACGAGACGCACCGGGTTTTGCTCGACGCCCGCCGCATCCTTGGGGACCGCGAACAGGGTGATGCCGTCCTCCTCATCATCCGCACCGCTGGTGCGCGCGGCGACCACAATCATGTCTGAACTGGCGCCCTGGATCACAAAGCTCTTCGAGCCTGTCAGCTTGAACCCGTTACCCGACTTCTCAGCCTTGGTGGTAATGCGGTCAGGGCGGTGCTTGGCCGTTTCGTCAATCGCAACGGCAAAAACGCTTTCCCCTTCGATCAAGCCGGGCAGATAGCGGCCCTTCATATCCGCCGATCCGTGCTTAAGCGCGGTCGCGGCCAGCACCGACGAGGTCAGGAAAGGTGACGGGGTCAGGTTCCGGCCAACCTCTTCGAGCACAATGCCCGCTTCGACATGGCCCATGCCTAGCCCGCCATCCTCTTCATCAAGCAACATGCCGGTGAAGCCCATTTCGGCCATTTGTTTCCAAAGCGCGTGGCCAAAACCATCTTTGCAGTCGCGGTCGCGCCAATGGCGAAGCTGTTTGGCGATGTTGCCTTCGTCGGCCATGAAGCCGCTGGCGCTTTCGGCCAGCATGGCCTGATCTTCCGTGTGAAACAGGGGCATAAGATGCCGTCCTCTCGTCCTCTTAGGGGTTTTCTTTTGTTGTTTTGAAGCGGGCCGTCGCTGATCCCTTCGGGAGCGGCCCGCATTAGGGACCGCGGCTTAGGCGCCTGGAAGGTCCAGAATGCGTTTAGAGATCACGTTGAGCATAATCTCGCTCGTGCCGCCTTCGATCGAGTTGGCCTTGGTGCGAAGCCAGTTGCGCGAGGGCTTGCCGCCGCCGGTGTCTTCGCTCTCCCACTCCAGCGCCCGCGAACCGCCAACGCTCATCATGAGTTCGTGGCGACGCTTGTTCAGCTCGGTACCAGTGTACTTCATCATATTGGGCTGAGCCGGGTGGCCCTTGCCCGCTTTCATCTCATCCATGAACCTCTCGCCCATGGCGGTGAAGGCCAGCGCGTCGACGTCGAACATGGCCAGCTCAGCGCGCAGGACGGGATCCAGATCATCGCCGGTTTTGGCGGTCAAACGCTTCATCGAGGCGCCGATCGCCGCGGTGCGCTCGCCGCCGCCCATGCCCGAGATCATCTCGCGCTCATGACCAAGCAGGTACTTGGCGACGTCCCAGCCGCGGTTGATTTCGCCAACCTGCGCGGGGATGTCTTCGCCATAGCTCTTGGGCACCTTCACATTGTCAAGGAAGGTTTCGCAAAAGGGCGATGCGCCGCTGATCAGCTTGATCGGTTTGGTCGAGCAGCCTTCGGTCGACATGTCGATCAGCGTGAAGGTGATGCCTTGATACTTGTTGTCCTTATCGGTGCGGACCAAGCAGAAAATCCAGTCGGCCTGATCGGCGTAGGACGTCCACACCTTCTGGCCGTTGACAAGCCAGTGATCGCCTTTGTCTTCGCCATGGGTTTGCAAGGAGACGAGGTCTGAGCCTGAGCCCGGCTCTGAATACCCCTGGCACCAGCGGATTTCGCCGCGCGCGATTTCGTTCAAGAATTTCTGCTTTTGGCCTTCGGTGCCGAATTTGAGCAGCGCCGGGCCGAGCATCCAGATGCCAAACGAATCCAGCGGCGAACGCGCGCCGATGCGGCTCATTTCCTGACGCAGAACCTTCGCTTGCGCCGCGTCCAACCCAGCGCCGCCATAGGCCTTGGGCCAGGCTGGAACGGTGTAGCCCTTTGCCACGCAGGCCTCGAACCAGGCTTTTTGCGCGTCGTTCTTGAAGGTGGCGTTCTTGCCGCCCCAATAGACATCGCCGTCGTCGCGAACGGGTTGGCGCATTTCCGGCGGGCAGTTGGCTTCCAGCCAGGCGCGCGTTTCAGTGCGGAAATTTTCGATATCGGACACGTGCCGACTCCTCTCTCGGTTTACTCTCTTGACGCAAACGTAACGTGAATTGAGAGGCCCCGGCAAGCGCGATCTGCGCATGTGCAATGCCAAGACTTTGGAGCTCACCTATGCCGTAGCGTCAAATAGGTTGCGATACGCAACGCGACATGGCTGGCATTGACCTTGGCCTTCATCCCCCTAGGCTCCGCGCAAAATTGGAGAGGGAAAACACCGATGCGATTCTCGGGAAAGACGGTCGTTGTCACAGGGGCGGCGTCCGGAATTGGCGCGGAGGCCGCGCGGCTCTTTGCCAGCGAAGGCGCGGTGGTCTTTGCCTCCGACATCAACGAAGCCGATGGCCAGAAAGTGTGCGCCGAGGGCGATGGCGACCTGCGCTTTGTCCATTGCGATGTGTCCGACACAGCCTCGATCAAAGCGTTGATGGACCGCGCCGCGGCTGAAACGGGCGGCATTGATGTGGTCTTCAACAACGCTGCGACCGCCGGCGCGCGTCCCACAATCGACGAGATCGAACCCGAGGAATGGGATGGCACGATGAACCTTGTCCTGCGCTCGGTCGCGTTCGGCATCCGCTACGCCGTGCCGCATATGAAGGGGCGCCCCTCCACAAAAAATGGGGGAGCGGCAATCGTCAATGTCTCGAGCGTGGCGGCCACCGGCCCCGGCTACTCCCCCACCACCTATGCCGTGGGCAAAGCGGGGGTGCTGCACCTGACAAAGTGCGCGGCGGCCGATCTGGCGCAATTCGGTATTCGAGTGAACGCGGTCCAGCCCGGCTTCATCAACACCAACATCTTCACCTCATCGCTGGAAATCCCGGATGATATGAAAGCGGTGGCCAAGGCCTTCATCGCGCAAGGATCATCCAACGCGCAGCCGGTCGCACGCGGAGGCATGCCGCGCGATATCGCCGAGGCGGTGGCTTATTTGGCGAGCGAGGCAGCCAGTTTTGTGACGGGCACATCGCTTCTGGTGGATGGAGGCCTCACCATTGGACCTCGCCACTGCTGGGACCCCGAGACCGAAAGCGCGCTGAGCGGGCTGCTCGAAATGGAAGAGCAAGCCAAGGCAGCTGCGGCGACGGCAGCAGCGGCAGGCGACTGATGGCGTTTGTTAGAGGCAGGCTGCCGCTGTGGCTCAAGCTGACCAACGGCTCGGGATCGGTCGCGTTTGGCGTCAAGGATGGCGGCTTCTCGTTCTTCCTGCTGCCGTTCTACAACCTCGTTCTGGGGGGTGAGGCTGGGGT
>CALCCG010000255.1 GCA_937899785.1 uncultured Erythrobacter sp.
GGGGACTTGAATAAACTGATCGTAGCGAGGGCCGCTTTTAACGGGCGGGGCCATCTGACGCCGAGGTGGACGGGCTATGTGTGTTCTCCTTTGGTAGCCAATTACTGAGTCCTGAATATAGGGGCAATGCGATCAGAGCGCTAGGTGAGTCTTTGGTTTGCGGCTCGCTCAGGCTCTCAAAAAACTACGCCGCCTCGCGATAGAGCGGGAAGCTTACCAATTTGCCCTTTGCGGGAAGAACCGCGTCGATGCTTTGCGCTGGGCTGAGCGCCCTGAGTATCTCCGGCGCGCCCGCGTCCATACCGCCCGTGTAAGAGCCAAAGGCCGGCGCGATCAGGCGGTCGCCCGCGCCGCGCGACCGGCCGCGCACCGCGCAGGGGCGGGCGATGTGTCGGTTCTTAACCCGCACGCGCATTTTGGGGTGGTAGTGACCCGAAAGCTCGGGCCCGCTTTCACCCGGCTTGGCCTCATGCCTAAGCGTGATCCCGTTCACCACCATTTCGGCCGTCACCGCGGCCCCGAATGCGCGCCCGGATTCTTGAGGCATGGTCTCTTCGTGATTGCCGGTGATCCACACCCATTCGAGCGCGCGGATCAGCGATTCGAGCATGCCGGCTGCGTAGGGATCGAGACGGTGCGCGCCCGCGTCATCGTGGAAATTGTCACCCAGCGTGATCACCCGCCGCGCGCCCGTCGCCTTCACGGCGTCAGCGATCCTCTCCAACGTGGCGCGGCTGTCGTAAGGGGGGAGCATCTGGCCCGTTTGCGCGTACCAGCTGCCTTTCTCCAAATGCAGGTCCGCCACCAGCAGCGCGCGCTCGCGCGGCCAGTAGAGCGCGTGGCTCTTGAGCAGCACCAGCTCCTGCCCGGCAAAGTCGAGAGGGGCGCCCAGCTCAGATGGGAACGAAACGGGAACCATATGCGCGAGATGCCGCGTGGGGGCGGTTTTGGCAAGAGCGCATCGCGCGCAAAGCCCCATTGACTTGACCTGTGTCAAAGCGGATGGACATCGTCGAATGGATAGGGGCGCTGTCACCGCAAGGGCGGCGATGAAGACGGGACGGGATGACACGATGAGCGATTGGCAGCCGCACACTTTGCGCGCGAAAGAGTGGTTTGAAAGCCTGCGCGACCAGATTTGCGCGGCTTTTGAGGCGATCGAGCGCGAGGCGGGGTCCACGGCGCGCTTCACCTACACGCCGTGGGATCGTGAAGAGGAAGGCAACGAGCGTCCCGGCGGCGGCGTGCAGGGCCTGATGAAGGGCGCGGTGTTCGAGAAGGTCGGGGTCAACGTGTCGACCGTGGGCGGCAATTTTCCCAAGGAATTCGCCGCCAATATCAACGGCGCGGATGAGGACAATCCCGGGTTTACCGCGACGGGCATCAGCCTGGTGGCGCATCTGGCCAACCCGCACGCTCCCGCCGTCCACATGAACACCCGCTTCCTCACAACAGGCAAAGCGTGGTTTGGTGGCGGCGCCGATTTAAACCCGCCGATCCCGTACGAAGAGGACACCGGTGAATTCCACGCCGCCATGCGCGCCGCCTGCGCGGCTCACAACCCGACCTATTACGAGCAATATAAAAAGTGGGCTGACGAGTACTTCTACATCCCCCACCGCGAAGTGCACCGTGGCGTGGGCGGGATTTTCTACGACCACCTCGAAAGCGACGAAGACGACGCGTGGGAGCGCAATTTCGCCTTTACCCAGGATGTGGGCAAAGCCTTTCTCGACATCTATCCCAAGCTGGTGCGTAAGCGTATGAACAGCGCCTTCACGCCCGAAGATGAGGCCACCCAGCTCGAATATCGCGGCCGCTACGCCGAGTTCAACCTGGTCTACGACCGGGGCACGATCTTTGGCCTCAAGACCGGCGGCAATATCGACGCAATCCTGATGAGCCTGCCGCCCAGAGCCACCTGGAGCTGACGCGCGACGTGGATTTAAGTCCTCAGGAGACTAGAGCCCCTGCGGTTCAAATCGCGGTTGAGCCTTTTGTCTCAAGCGATTACGTGTGAAGCCTCTCTCTCGGACGTCAGGGCCGTTTTGGGCGCCCGGCGTTTTTCTTGAAAGCAAATGGGCGGCGCATGATTGTCGGGATCGATCTTGGAACCACCAACAGCGCCATTGCGTGCTGGAAAGACGGCGAACCCGCGTTGATCCCCAACGCGCAAGGGGACGTCCTGACGCCGTCGGCGGTAAGCTTTACCGAGAATGGCGAGTTGCTGGTCGGCCTCGCCGCGCGCGAACGCCAGTCAACCGATCCCGACCGCACCGCGACCGTGTTCAAGCGTTACATGGGCACCGATCGCCGGATCACTCTGGGCAAGAAACGCTACCGCCCCGAAGAGCTCTCTTCGCTGGTTCTGGCCAGTCTCAAGGCCGACGCCGAGGCGTATCTGGGTGAAGAGGTGAGCGAGGCGGTCATCACGGTGCCGGCTTACTTCAACGACAAGCAACGGCGCGCGACGCGCGTGGCCGGAGAACTGGCAGGGCTCACGGTCAAGCGCCTGATCAACGAGCCGACCGCCGCCGCTTTGTCCTTTGGCATCCATGAGCGCGAGCTTGAAGAGCCGTTCCTGGTCTTTGATCTTGGCGGCGGCACCTTCGACGTTTCGCTGGTCGAGATGTTCGACGGCATTATCGAGGTGCGCGCCTCAGCGGGCGACAATCAGCTGGGTGGAGAGGACTTCAACGAGGTTCTGGTGGCGCTGATGCGCAAAAGCTTTGATCTGGGGGAAGATCCCGATCAGCCGGATGAAGCCTTGAGCAAGCTCTTGCGCGAAGCCGCTGAGCGCGCCCGGCGCGCGCTGACCAACGCCAATGAGGTGGAAATGCGCGTGGTCTGGAACGGCGCTGAACACACGCGCGCTTTGAGGGAAGCCGATTTTGCCGAAGCCGCCGAGCCCTTGATTCAACGCCTGCGCGATCCGGTTTTGCGGTCCTTGCGCGACAGTTCGCTGCGCGCGAGCGAGCTGGCCGAGATCGTGCTTGTCGGAGGGTCCACCCGGATGCCGCTGGTGCGCAAGACGGTTACCAAGATGTTTGGGCGCTTTCCCAACGCCACGATCGATCCCGATCACGCAATCGCCTTGGGCGCAGCGGTCCGGGCCGGCTTTCTTGAACGTCAAGCCGATCTGTCCGAAGTGCGCCTGACCGATGTGTGTCCGTTTTCGCTTGGCGTGGGCGTGGCCGAATACGACCATCGCGGCGGAATGCGCGATGGCATCTTCTCACCCATTATCGAGCGCAACACGGTGATCCCCGCCAGCCGGGTTGAGACCTATTCGACGATGCAGGACAATCAGGAAAAGATCCGGCTCGAGATCTATCAGGGCGAAGCGCGCGATGTGGTCGACAATGTCCGGATCGGCCAGCTTGAAGTGCCCGTGCCCAAAGGCCGAGCGCACGAAGTCGCGGTCGATGTTCGTTTCACCTACGACACCAGCGGATTGCTTGAAGTGGACGCCAATGTGCCCGGCACCGACATCGCTCGCCAAGCGCTGATCTATGATAAGTCGGACGACGAGCTGACTACGAATCTGGAAAGCCGCCGCAAACAGCTGGCCAAGCTGAAAGTGCACCCGCGCGATCAGGCCGCCAACGCGGCCGCGCTGGCGCGGGCCAAACGGTGTTACGAAGGTCAGCTGGGGCCCATGCGCGATCAGGTTAGCCAAATAATCGGAGCGTTTGAAACGGTGCTTGCAAGCCAGGAGGAACGCCAGATCGACGAAGCGCGCGAGCGTCTGATCGAGCAGCTCGACCAGATCGAAGGCGAAAACTACTTGTAATGATGCGCGAGCGTGCGGCCTGGAAGCTGCTCGGGATCGAGCCATGCGCGGATGAGCGCGCGGTCAAGCGCGCCTACGCCGCCAAGCTGAAAGAGATCGATCCGGACACGGATATTCAAGGCTTCACACAGCTGCGCGAGGCGTTGCAGATCGCCCGTTATGACGCGCGCTATCGCAAGGAGCGCGACGAACACCCCGAACGCTTCGTCTATGAAGACGAGGATTACGATGAAGCCGACGAACAGGACGCTGTGGAAATCGGCGATCTCGGGGATGCGATGTTCCTGCAAGAGCCCCCTGATCTGAGCGCTCTTAACGTTTCCGCGCACGGCAACGCGCTGGACGGCGACAATGTCCGGGTGGCGCAGGATCTGGGTCAAGACCCCGCTTCGATGGCGCCGCCCGGCGATGGCCTGGACGCGGCGTTTGGCGCGCCGTCACAGCCGGACCCGATCGATGAACATTTCGGGGCCCTGAGCCAGGCGGTGAACAAGACCCCCTTTGTGTCAAAACATGATCGCCAGGCGCGCGAAGCGGTTGCGGCCATTCTCGCCGATCCGCGAATGGAGGGGATCGAGTTTGCCGAAAATATTGAGGATTGGCTCGCCAACGTTCTGGTCGACACCATCCCCAAATCGGATGGGGCAATCGAAGTGGCGGACGCGCATTTCGGCTGGCGCGCCGAGCTCGCCCGGGCGACTCCGCGCTGGCGCATCTCAGGCGTCGCCCAGCGAGCCGATGACGTTGCTTGTGTGAACGCGCTCGCCGATCCCGACCATCGCTGGCATGAGGCGTATGACGCGCTGCAGTCGGGCGCCCCCGAGGACTATTCGTTTGGGGAACGCTCTCGCTTGCAACCCCTTGTGGTGGAGCTGATCTACAGCCTGCGGCAACACAATCCCGGCATTGAAGCACAGCTCCTCCCCGGCCGGGTCGATAGCTGGATGGAACTCGGCCATGTCGGGATGGCGCCGGAATTGGTCCAATCGGAAGGGATCAGCTGGTTCGGGCTGATCCTTCTGGCGTTGTTTGCGACCCAGATCGTTCGGACCGCGATCATCTGGGTGGGAGGGGTGTAGACATGGCGTGGAAGGATCACCTTTCGTGGCCTGTCCTCACTTTGCCGCGCGCGATAACCAAGTATCCGGGCGGAGAGCAGCTGCAATTCTATCTGCGCTACGCCCCCACCTTTAAAGGACGGGCGACGCGTTCGGAGTTTTTCGGGACGTTTCTGACCGTTTTGCTCTTGTGCTTTGCGCTGAGCGTGGTTGGCCCGTTGCGGTTTCTAATGGAGCGGGCGCCCGACATCCGCGAGGCCGATCCACGCCTTGATATCGACCTTGCGATGACGCTTTTTGTGTTTGCCTTGCCGATGTCGAGCGTGGTTGTCCGCCGGCTGCACGACACCAACCGCCATTGGTGGGCGATCTTCGTTATCGTCTTTCCCTATATTGGCTGGCTCATTCTGTTTGGGATTTTGATGCTCAATCCGGACCCGGAAGAGAACCAGTTTGGGCATCCACCGACCTAGGCTTCGCCCGTGCCGCGCATTTGCGCTTGCCTATTGCTGCGGTGCAGCGGATATTTGCGTCAATGCTGCGCCAGTACGAACTTGTAGAAAAGGTCAAGGATTACGACCCGGCCGCGGATGAGGCGATGCTCAACCGCGCCTATGTCTACACCGTGCAAAAGCATGGGACGCAAAAACGCGCGAGCGGCGATCCCTATTTCTCGCATCCGGTCGAAGTGGCCGGCTTGATGACCGATCTGCAGCTCGATCAGGAAACGATCATGACTGCGCTGCTCCACGACACGGTCGAGGACACGCTGGCGACGATCGAGGATATCGAGGCCAATTTCGGGCCTGAGGTGGCCCGCCTGGTCGATGGGGTGACGAAGCTTTCCAAGATCGAGGCCATGCCCGAAAACGAGCGCGCGGCGGAGAATTTGCGCAAGTTCCTCTTGGCGATGTCCGAAGACATCCGCGTGCTGCTCGTCAAACTGGCGGACCGGCTGCACAATATGCGCACGCTCCACTTCATCAAGAAGCCGGAGAAGCGCCAGCGCATCGCGCGCGAGACGATGGAGATCTACGCCCCGCTCGCCGAACGCGTGGGCATGTACGAATATATGCGCGAGATGCAGGCGCTGGCCTTTCGCGAGCTCGAACCCGAAGCCTTCGTCACCATTACAAAGCGTCTGGAAGAGCTGCGCGGTGAGGATGCGGGCCAGGTGGAAAGGATTGCGCTCACAATCAAGCAGGCGCTTGCCGAAGCGGGTGTGCAGGTCGAGGTTATGGGCCGCGAAAAGCACCCATTCTCAATCTGGCAGAAGATGTCCGAACGCCATGTGAGCTTTGAACAAGTCACCGACATCATGGCCTTTCGCGTCCTGACTGAAAACGAAGCCGATTGCTACCGCGCGCTTGGCGTGTTGCACACGACGTGGCAATTTCTGCCGGGCAAGTTCAAGGACTACATCTCCACGCCCAAGACCAACGGCTATCGCAGCTTGCACACCTCGCTGATGTGGGAAAATTCGATGCGGGTTGAAGTGCAAGTGCGCACGCGCGAAATGCACCAGCGCAACGAATTCGGTCTGGCCGCGCACTGGGCCTACAAGCAGGGCGACAAACCCGATGGAGCGGTGGGTTGGCTGCGCGATCTGATTGAGATCGTCGACGCCAGTCACGACGCCGAAGAACTGCTCGAACACACGCGCATGGCGATTTACCAGGATCGCATCTTCGCGTTCACGCCCAAGGGGGCGCTGTTCCAGCTGCCTAAGGGTTCGACCTCGGTCGACTTTGCGTTCGCGGTCCACACCGATCTTGGCCTTTCGACCGTGGGCGCGAAGATCAACGGTCGGCACATGCCGCTGCGCACGCCGCTGGATAACGGCGATGTGGTGGAGATTATCAAAGGGCCCTACGCCGAGCCGCAATTGTCGTGGTTGAGCTTTGTTGTCACCGGCAAGGCGCGCGCCTCGATCCGCCGCGCTGTGCGACAAAAGGAGCGCGCCGAGGTCGCCACTATAGGCTCCAAACTGTTTGACGAGATCGCCGCCCGCGTGCCCGCCAATATCGGCAAGAAAGCGATCCGCGCCGCGATCGAGCGCCTCGGCATGGAGGGTCCTGAAGATTTGATGCACGCCATCGGTTCGGCCAAGCTGACCGATCGCGAGGTGATGGAAGCGCTCGTCCCGGGTTGCACCGCTGAGTTCGAGGAAGAAGACGAATGGGCGCGGCGCGATCATGCAATCTCGATCAAAGGCTTGACGCCGGGTGTCGCGTTTGAGTTGGCAACCTGCTGTCACCCGGTGCCCGGTGACCGTATTGTCGGCCTGAGGCGCAAGGGCGAAACCGTGCTGGTTCACGCGATCACCTGTTTGGAACTGGCCAATGGGGTCGACAGCGACTGGCTGGATCTGTCCTGGGGCAAACGCTCGCACGGCGCGGTCGGGATGCTGCGGGTCACTTTGTACGACCGATTGGGCACCTTGGCGGAGATGGCGGGCATTTTTGCCAAAGCAAAATGCAATGTGATCAGCCTCGATCAGACGCAGCTTGAGCATCCCTTCACCACCTATGAGATAACCGCTGACGTGCAGGATCTGGCGCATCTCAGCCGTATTCTCAGCGCGCTGCGGGCCAGCGATGCGGTGGCGCAAGCGGAACGAATCTGACGTCTCCAATCCGGCTATGGCTGCGGCGCAGAATAGTAAACACCGCGTTTACTGATCCTTAAATCCGCGCCGCGTATCGTCACGGCAGGTCTCAATCCAGCGTGCAACGCGCGTGCTGGAAAGCGGAGAAGCCGACGTGACGTCCCTCGACCATCAATTTGGCGACCCCGCCGATCCAGGCGCGGCCATCGACGACGAGCCAGCGGTGGCTGGTGCGTCGTACAAACGGATGTTTGATGATCTATCGATGGCCGCCAAGCTGCGCCTTGCCGTTCTTGGTAATGTTGTCGTTTTGGCGATCCTGGCGCTGGTGATGCTGGGGGGCACGTGGCTTTTGGCTGACCGGGGCAAGGAGCAGGCGATCGTCACAAGCGTCGAGGTGCGATCGGGCAACGCGGCGATTGCGCTGGTCGATGTGGTTGCTGCGCTGGGGGATAAGGAGGACGGATCGCTCTCCGCTAACCTGGCCAACGCCCGCGCCAATCTTGATCTGGCGGAACGCACCCTGCTGGATCCGATTGAGTTTGCCGGTGATGATATGCCGCCCGAGCTTGGCGTTAAGGTCGAGGATTTTCTGGTGCGCACCCAAGGTCTGAGGGATGACCTTTCCGCGGCGGCGCTCAATCCCGTGCTGCGGGAGCAACTCCATCAGCGCGCGCAAGCGCTTTACACCGATGTCAGCCTGTTTGCTGTGGAATTGCATCCGATCGCGGCCCGCCAAGGCGATCTTTTGTTCGATGCGATTGGCCGTTTCCTGCTCACCTTTGTCGTTTGCGTGATCGCTGGGATCGCGTTGTCGATCGGGGCCGCGCGCTTGGTGCTTGGCAATGTCATCGGCACGATGCGGCAGATCACATCGGCGATGAAAGGCATCGCAGATGGTCAGATCAACACCGACATTCCCGGCGGGCGCAGGCGCGATGAGATCGGGGATATGGCCCGCGCGCTGAGCGTGTTTCGGACGTCGTCGATGGCGCTGCGCGACTTGACGGCGGAGCGCGCCCGCGACGCTGAAAAGCAGCTCGCAAACGAGCAGGCTCTAAACGCCGATGCCAAGGCTTTGCGCGCGGAGCAAAGCGCTCTTCTGGACGATCTGGCGAGCGGTTTCGAAATCAGCGTGGGCGAAGTCATCGCTTCGGTTCAGGCGGCGGCTGATGGGTTGCGCGGCACATCCACCCAGATGGTCACGCTGGCTCAGGAATCGGTCGAGCAATCAAGCGAGGCAACCGGGGCAATGGAGGCCGCCACACGCAACGTTACCGCCGCCGCCGCCGCCACCGACGAATTTGCGCTGTCGATCACCGAGATCAGTCGTCAGGCGACCGCCTCGGCCAGCCTGGCCCGCGAGGCCAGCGATCTGGTGGGGTCTGCCAACACCAAGATGGGTGATCTGAGCCAGGCCGCTCAAGAGATTGGTGAGATCGCCAACCTCATCCAGACCATCGCCCAGCGCACCAATCTGCTGGCGCTGAACGCCTCGATTGAAGCGGCGCGCGGTGGCGAAGCGGGTCGTGGGTTCGCTGTCGTCGCGAGCGAAGTCAAAGAGCTGGCCAATCAAACCAGCAACGCCACGCAAAGCGTGGCCGAAAAGATCACCGCGATGCAAAGTTCGACTGAAGCGAGCGCCAGCGATCTCACCTCGATTGTCGAGCAAATCGGCCGGCTTGAGGAGGCCTCGGTCGTGATTGCCACGGCGGTCGATCAGCAATCCTTGTCGGGCGAGGATCTGGCGCGCAATATCGACACTGTCGCGGCCGGGTCGGCCGAGGTAGGCGATCGCTTGGAAGAGCTGCGCAAGGCGAGCCATGCAACCGGCGATGTCGCGGGCGATGTTCTCTCCAACGCCGAAGCGCTAGGGTGTCAGGCCGACACTTTGCAAGCCAAAGCGGGCCAGTTCATCGCCGAGGTTCAGCGTTCTTCGCGCAAGATGGCATCCGGTGAGTAAGCGTCCGGCGCGCTAGAGGGTGAGGGTCACCTCCACCCTCTCACCCGGCGCCAGGCCTTCGCGTTTCATCACTTTCTGCGAAACCAACAACACCCATTCCGAGCTCTTCTTTTGCGGAAACACGCTGGTGCGCCATTCGGTCTCGCCGATGGCGGCGGTGAGCTTGACCGAGCCGAATCCGCGCCTGCGGCCAAACTCCAGACGATAAAGAGCAGCGTGCGCCGCCAGCGCTTCGGCCTGCGCCTCGATAAAGGTCACCAGATGATAGGTCCCGCGCTCACCCTGCCAGCGCGTAATCGGGCGTGTGGCCGTGAGCGTTTCGGTCACTCGGCCGCGTCGTCGGAATAGTCAAACGCGCGCACTGGTACCGTAACGTTGCACACATCCGCTCCGCCCGAAGACGCAATGAAGAAGGGATCGCGGCGGTTGGCCCGTGCCTCGGCGTAGCGCGCAAAACTCCCGCTGTCGGTGGAAAGGTATTCGAACAAGGGGCGCTCGGCTTCGGGCAGGTCGCTTGCGACGCGGATCGAAAGGATCGGTGTGCGCAGATCGGCTTCCTGTGCCGAGTAAAATCCCAAAGCGCCGGTCCCTCGGGGGAGGGAGGAAAGATGCTCCATTCCCGCGAGAATCCGGCCGACCAGCGCGATGTTGCGATCAAGGTGGCGCGGCGCGTGACCGATTACCGTGTAAAGCTCAGCGCCTGATCCGGTGTCAGGGGAATAGTTGCGGCCCACGCCGACCATGCCGTAGCAATGGACCGGCCACACCGCCATCAACGACGAAGACCTCAGTTGGCTTTCTTTGCTGGCTCCGTCTTTCGACAAGGCCCCCAGCGCGGGCACAGAAGACGCCGCTTCGCTCGCCGCGAAATAGCGTTGCGCCATTTCGGGCGGGATTTCGAGTTCGCCCACCGCAAACTGGAAGGCGTTGCCAAACGCAACCGGCCATCCGGCCACGAATCCGGCTTTCGCGGCGTAGATGTCCCATTGCTTGTCCGCCGCTGGCAACGGCGCGCCTGCCCCCTCGCCCTGACCCAGGATCGCTCCTTGCGCGACAGCCTGGCCCAGTTCCTTGATCGCGCCAAGACCGGTCTGGACCGTGGTGTATTCGTTCTCGCGCATCGTCTTGAGGCCATCGGGCAGCGGCTTGGCCTCCCCACCGCTTTCGGGGTTATCGTAATTGGGATCGCCCCATTGAATGACGTAATTGTCCTGCACGCGGTTGACGCTGGTTGCATCGTACCATTGCGCGCGCGCGAGGGTCCGAATGTTCTCGACCCAGCCTTGCGAAATCGGTTTGGGCATCAGCTGGATGATGACCGTCCGCGGCGTTCCATCGGCGTCGGGCGCGAGCGTCATAACCAAAAGGTCTTCCGCTTCGATCGCGATCCATTCCGATGCGTCGGCGCCGTTCACATAGTCGCTTGGTCCCGGAGAAGGTTGAGCGGCTGGGTCGGGCTCGGACGCGCCGCTGTCCTGTGCAAGGGCGGGTGAGGACAACGCCAAAGACACGCTGATGGCCGCGAACAAGAGATGGGATGTGTTCATAGCCCCTGTGTGCCATCGCCTTGCGTCTTGCGAAAGAGCAAAGGTGCGTCTATCCGCCCGCGTTCTTGCTGTGCTGGCGCCGCGCGGCTTGAGCACGGTTCGCCGTTCTCAGGCAGCTATGCGCTGGAGCGGAAAAGAGTGCGGAGCAGTGGCCGAGTGGTCGAAGGCGCACGCCTGGAAAGTGTGTATACGGCAACCCCGTATCGAGGGTTCGAATCCCTCCTGCTCCGCCACCTAGTCTGTGACTTTCCGGACACCCGAGAATAAGTGCGCCGGAAGCCCGCAGTTCTGCGGGATTCTGCGCATCATCCCGTACCTCAGAGAGCTTCTCACTAGTCGACAATCGCCCAATTTCGCGAGCTTTCTC
The DNA here is from genome assembly GCA_937899785.1 of uncultured Erythrobacter sp. Taxonomy (GTDB): domain Bacteria; phylum Pseudomonadota; class Alphaproteobacteria; order Sphingomonadales; family Sphingomonadaceae; genus Erythrobacter. Next base: position 11,337 of record CALCCG010000255.1, read on the forward strand.
TAACGCCTGCTGGAGAGGTACCGGATTGGCGAAGAGTGCAATAACAGGGAATTTTCGCACTTTTGAGCGAGAGTTTTCCATTCGCCTACCACGATTGCGGAGGATTCTCTCGTGTTGACAGCGACTTAGGT
>CALCCG010000256.1 GCA_937899785.1 uncultured Erythrobacter sp.
TGTTCATTGCACGGCCCGTGGAGCTGCCCTTCTTTGCACGAGGGCTTTTGGTGGATTCCTCAGGTAAACACCAAATCTGTAAGACGCAATTAAGACAAGGAATTGCTGGAGAACATGAAATTTTTTGCCTGCACAATGCGACAGATCGGCAAGTCGGCGGGGTGAACAGGGCAAAGCGCGCGAAATTATCAATCCACTTCAATGCCGCGCTCTTGCGCCCATTGGGCTAGCGCTTTTCGTAGATTGACCGTCGGGTCGCCAAGCCATGTGTTCATGGCGGCGCTGAGTTCGCCCAGATCAACCCTGCGCACCAGTTCCTTGATCGGGCCAACAGCGGCGGGCGTGATCGACAGGCGCCGAAAGCCAATGCCCAGCAAAGCCAGCGCCTCAAGCCGGCGGCCACCCATTTCGCCGCATACGCCCAGGTGCACGCCGCTGCCCAGTGAGCCCTGCACCACACGGCGCAGGAACCGAATGATCGAGGGGCTGAGCCAATCGTATCGCTGCGCCAGTTTTGGATTGGCGCGGTCGGCGGCGAACAGGAACTGCGTGAGATCGTTGGTGCCGACCGACAGAAAGCTGAGCTTGGGCAGCAACAGATCGAGCACTTCGGCCAACGCGGGCACTTCAAGCATGGCGCCAAAATGGATCGCCTCAGGGCGCAATTTCTTGTTTTTGCGCATCACTTCGAGCTGTTGGTCAAACACCTCTTTCGCCGCGTCGAATTCCCACGGCTCGGAGACCATCGGGAACATCACATAAAGCGAGCGTCCCGCCGCCGCTTCGAGCAGCGCGCGCGCTTGCGCTTTCATCAAGCCTTCGCGCTCCAGCCCAAGGCGCAGCGCGCGCCAGCCCATAGCCGGGTTTTCATCCTCAGCCGCGATGTCGGACGAAAGGTAAGGCACCGATTTATCGCCGCCGATATCGACCGTTCGAAAGATCACCGGCTTATCGCCCGCCGCATCCAGCACATCGCGATAAAGGCGTGTCTGGCGCTCGCGCTGGGGGAGCGTCGCGGAAACGAGAAACTGAAACTCGGTGCGGAACAGGCCGACGCCGTCGGCCCCGGTCATAGCCAGCGAGCTGATATCGTCGCGAAGCCCCGCGTTCATCATTACCTGAATGCGGGTGCCATCGCGCGTGAAGGGTTCAACGTCGCGCAATTCGGCGTAAGCGGCCTGGCGCTCGCGCGATTTGGCAAACCGGTCAGCAAACGCATCGGCGACTTGCGAGCTTGGACGCACGGTGAACTTGGCAGCGGTTGCGTCCAGCAGGATTTCATCGCCTTCGCGCACGGCGGCGCGGATGCCGCCTTTGCCCTCATTGGCGCGACCCAGCACCGGCACGCCCATGGCGCGCGCGACGATAACGACATGCGCGGTCAGCGATCCTTCTTCAAGGATGACGCCTTTCAAGCGGCGCTTGTCGTATTCGAGCAGTTCCGCCGGGCCCAGATTGCGCGCGATCAGGATCGTGTCCTTGGGCAAGCCTTGCTGGGCGGCGGTGCCAAGCTGGCCGGAAACGATCCGCAAGAGGCGGTTCGCCAGATCCTCCAAATCGTGCATGCGATCGGCCAACAAGGCGTCGTCGATTTCGCGCATGCGCATGCGGGTGTGCTGCTGCACTCGTTCAATCGCGGCTTCCGCGGTCAGGCCGGAATCGATCGCTTCGTTGATGCGGCGCGACCAGCCTTCATCGTAAGCGAACATCTTGTAGGTCTCGAGAACCTCTTCGTGCTCGCCGCCCTTAGCGCCGAATTCGGCCTGGTTCGCCAAACTGTCGATCTGCTCGCGCATCTTGTCGAAGGCACGGTACACGCGCTGGCGCTCCAGTTCGATATCGTCGGCCATAACCTGGCGGATCTGCACGCGCGGCTGGTGATAGACCGCCTGGCCCACGCCCAGCCCTTTGACCAGAGTGAGGCCGGAACGCGTTTGCGGACCGGCTTGCTCTTCTGCGATCCCTCGCGCGTCTTCTTCATCGACCAGTTCGGCGTTGGTGATCAGCTCGGACAAGACCATCGCGGTTGTCTGCAAAGCTTCGATCTCGATCTCTTCGTAGCGGCGCGGTTCCACATGCTGGACGCACAAAACGCCGACCGCACGCTCGCGGTAGACAATCGGCACACCGGCGAAGGAGTGGAATTTCTCCTCGCCCGTTTCCTCGCGATATTGAAAGTCGGGGTGAGAGCGCGCTTCGGCGAGGTTCAACGTTTCGACATTGTCGGCAATCGTGCCGGTCAA